>CAITDJ010000132.1 GCA_903891085.1 uncultured Bacteroidota bacterium
TCGAAATCCTTTGGCGAAGAATCAAATATTATTGGCTACCATTCAACTCTTATCTCTGTTTTCAAAATCTCAAAAAACGTTTGTCGTATGTTTTGAATAACTTTGGTAATAAATACGACATTAAATTTTAGCTATTACTTAATATAATAAACGAATCCATGAAAATAACAAAAAGCATTTTCAAATTAATGGTGATTGTGGTTATTATGATTATTTCCATATTATCAGTCAGCCCACTATCGGCCCAATCAAACCTTAAGGACAATGATTTTGAAAAGAAAGCGACATCAGCCTTTATTGGATTTGGCACCGGAATCAATGACGGTGGTATGCTGTTTGCCGGCGTTGAATTACCTGTATTTAAGGCTGTTTCAATTTTTGCCAATGCCGGATTGGGTGGCTGGGGCTGGAAAATCGGTGGCGGTTTAATTTATTATCCACAACATATTCCTTATAAATCGGGCTTTAGTATTGCTTATTACACTGCTTCGGGCCTAAATGACTATACTATGAAACTTTGGGTGGAGCCATCCGGTGTTGAAGAATCTGTTAACATCGACCTGAAAAGATGCGGATCTGTTAACCTTGTTTATTCCTACAACCTCAAGGTCGGGAGATCATCCAAGTTCGTTTTCAGCGGTGGCTATTCCATTCCGGTTACCAATGATCCCTATGAAGTAAAAGACAAGTCAATTGTTATCACAGCATCATCAAAACAATTATTGAATTATATGCAACCCGGAGGTTTGGTTGTCGGTGTTAAATGTATGATTGGATTATGATGATTTGATGTTCTACAAATGCTAACAATCGCTTTTTGAGACCATTACTTCCGTACCATTTATTGAAGAGTATCATCTAAACAAAGGTGTTTTGTGTGCGCTAAAATTATCGACAGACAACCAAGTCGAAGGTTCGTGAAGCATAACACTCCGAATATAATTGAAGCAGATAAATCAACAATAATGCTGGCACCATATTTATCCGGAAGATTGATTCAAGTACCCGACTATCTGGAATTCTGTCTCCTAAGCCACAAATTAATTTTGCTTTTAATAAAAGAATAATATATCTTTGTTTTATAAACGCTACTCCTGGCTCCGGAAAATTATCTCATCCGCCGATAGGCAAATAGCCATATGACATCCTTGTTATTAATTGATCGTATGAAAAAGCCCATTATTATTAACTCTTCTTCGATAGATTTTCCGGTAGTTGGTATTGGTGCATCGGCAGGAGGACTGGAGGCATTGGAGCAGTTTTTTCAGAATATGCCCGTCGATAGCGGGATGGCATTTGTTGTGATTCAGCATCTCGATCCCAACCATGTGGGGATCATGCCCGAACTTTTGCAGCGCACAACCCTGATGAAAGTTGTGCAGGTAAGCGATCATCTGCTTGTTCAGGCAAACCATGTTTATGTTATTCCACCCAACAAAAGCATGTCGATCCTCAACGGCTATCTGTATTTGTTTGAACCGGTTGAATTGCGTGGTTTACGCTTGCCGATCGATTATTTTTTCCGGTCCCTGGCTGAAGATATGCGGGATAAAAGCATCGGCATCATCCTTTCGGGAATGGGTTCCGACGGTAGTTCGGGGGTGAAAGTCATCAAAGAAAAAGATGGTATTGTGCTGGTACAGGATCCACTGACCGCGAAATTCGACGGAATGCCACAAAGCACCATACATGCAGTGAATGTGGACATTACAGCAGCTGCCAACGAACTTCCTGCCCGATTAATCGCCTTCCTGAAACACAGTCCTGTGATTGCTTATAAGCCAGTAATTGATGATTACAGCAAAAACAATCTGGAGAAAATTATTCTTTTGCTGCGGGCACAAACAGGGCACGATTTTTCGCTTTACAAGAAAAACACGCTTTTCCGTCGGATCGAAAGACGGATGGGTGTTCATCAGATTGATAAAATAAATCAATACGTTCGCTTCTTACAGGAAAACCCGAAAGAACTGGACATCCTGTTTAAAGA
>CAITDJ010000133.1 GCA_903891085.1 uncultured Bacteroidota bacterium
ATGACGCAGATTGAGCGGAATCGCGCAGATAATTAATCCGCGAAAATCCGTTGCATCCGTGTCATCCGTGTTCTATCGGGTATGGATTATTTTGTTTCACTCTTCCGACTTCGGTCTTCTGACTTCGTGCTTCCAACTTCACTCTTCCGACTTCGTGCTTCTAACTTCCCACTTCCAACTCCCTCACCAATCTCTCGCTTCGTCGGTATTCACAATCACAAAATCAAGTTTTTTCTTTGTCAGGTCGACTTTTTTCACCCTGATTTTCACCTGATCGCCTAACCGGAATACTTTACCATAACTTTGGCCGATGACTCGGTAATTTTCCTCATCCAGATAATAATAATCACCGGGCATTTCGTTATAACGCACCATACCTTCGCATTTGCTTTGTTTCAGTTCAACAAAAATGCCCCATTTACTCACACCTGAAATCTGTCCGTCGAACATTTTACCCACTTTATCAAGTAAAAATTCGGCTTGCTTGTATTTGATCGATTCGCGTTCCATATTGGCAGCGCGTTGTTCCATATCTGAAGCGTGCTTGCAAACTGCCTCATAATCTTCGGAACTTACACTTGGTTTATTTTCGATCAGATACCGTTCGAGCAACCGGTGTACGATGAGATCGGGATAACGGCGGATGGGGGAGGTGAAATGCGTATAATAGGCAAATGCGAGTCCGTAATGCCCGATGTTTTGTGTACTATATTCAGCCTTGGCCATGGTGCGTATGGCAACCGTTTCGATCAGTGTTTTTTCGCCTTTCCCTTCAACGGCAACAAATAAATCATTGTATGATTTAACCAGTTTGGCGCGCGAACTGATGTTCATGCTATAGCCAAGTTTGTTTACAAACTGCATGAAAGTATTCAGTTTTTCGGGATTTGGCTCATCGTGGATGCGATAAACAAAAGTGTTAGGATTCTTTTTACCATGTGGTTTTCCGATTTTCTCAGCCACATGGCGGTTGGCCAGCAGCATGAAATCTTCGATAAGCATATGACTTTCCTGTTGCACTTTCACGAAAGTATCGATTGGTTTTCCGGTTTCGTCGAGGATAAATTTCACTTCTTCCGAATGAAAGTTGATGGAGCCATTTTTCATACGTTTGGCGCGTAGTTTTGTGGCAAGGGAGTGCCATACAAGCACTTCTTCCTTAAAATCGCCCTCGCCGCCTTCTATGATAGTTTGAACCTCTTCATAGGCATATCTCCTGTCGGAATTGATGATTGTTTTGCCAACCCATTCGCCAACTATTTCAGCTTCATCATCCATTTCGAAAACAGCCGAAAAACATAGTTTATCTTCCTTGGGGTGCAACGAACACACATCATTCGATAGCACTTCGGGCAACATGGGTATCACCCTGTCGACCAGATAGATAGATGTTCCGCGTTCCTGCGCTTCCTTGTCGAGGGCAGTACCTTCGCGCACATAGTGCGAAACATCGGCAATATGCACGCCAACTTCCCAATGGCCATTTTCGAGTTTTTTAAGAGAGATGGCGTCATCAAAATCCTTGGCGTCAGCCGGATCGATGGTGACAGTCAGGATTTGCCTGAAATCGCGGCGACGGGCAATTTCTTCATCACTGACTGACCGGTTGATTCTTGCGGCGTCTTTTTCTACTTCTTTCGGAAACTCGAGTGGAAAGTTATATTCCGAAAGAATCGATTGCATTTCAACATTGTTGTCACCTGGTTTTCCAAGCACTTTAATCACTTCACCGAATGGATTCCTGGCGTGTTCAGGCCAGTCGGTGATGCGGACAATCACTTTTTCGCCGTCTTTTGCTTTGTTGAGCAGTGCTTTCTGAACAAAGATATCCACTGCCATATTGTTGCTGTCGGGGACAAGGAAACCGAATTCCTTGGTAATGGAAATCACGCCAACATAATCCGTTTTGTTGCGCTTGAGAACCTCCACAATCTGACCTTCTGTTTTGTGGTTTTTGCGTTTCGGAAACAAATACACTTTCACTATATCCTCGTGCAATGCCTGAAAAGTATTATTTGCGGCAATAAAAATGTCTTCTCCACCATTTTCGGGAGTTATGTAGGCTTTTCCGGTGTTTTTCATATCCACCTTACCGGTAACGTATTCCTTTTTCTTGGCATACTCGGCGATCATATTCTTGTTAAGAATATAGCGATAGGGCCGTTCTTCGGTAAGTTTTCCCTCGCCAAGCAGTTCTAATAATATGGTTAATACAAGGTCTTTTCCGGCCTTGTCGTGTATTCCCAATAATTTGGCGACTTGTTTATAATTGAAGGGTTTGAAAGGATTTTCGCCGAAAATTCCCAGAACCGTAGTCACTAGACCCGATTTTGTTCCAACCACCTGCTTTACTTTTTTTGTCATTTGTCAATTGTTTAAGGTAAAATTCTTACCCGGTATTGCCTCGATAAGCTTTTGTGTGTATGCTGATTGCGGATGATTATACAATTGATCTGCTTCAGCTAATTCTTCAATTTTTCCGTCTTTCATCACCATTACACGATCCGACATATACCTGACCACACTCAAATCGTGGGATATAAAGATAAAGGTAAAATGATAGGTCTGTTTTAAATGGTTCAACAAATTCAGTACCTGGGCCTGAACTGATACATCGAGGGCTGAAACGGATTCATCGCAAACAAGTAGTTTTGGCTGAACAGCCAAGGCGCGGGCAATGCAAATGCGCTGTCGCTGACCGCCCGAAAATTCATGTGGATAACGCTGAAAATGAGAGGCTTCGAGACCAACTTGTTCCAGCAATTCGTGTGCCCGTTCTTTACGTGATTTACTGTTGGGCAGCAGTCCATGCACCAGAAGCGGTTCCATGATAGCGTGGCCAATCGTCATGCCTGGATTTAATGAGGAATAGGGGTCCTGAAAAACGATCTGAGCGTTTTTACGAAACTCGCGTAATAATTTGTTGTTAAGTGAATTAACAACTGTGTTTTGGAAGGTTATTTTTCCGGCAGTTGGTTCTACCAATCGAAGAATACTTCGCCCCAGGGTGGTTTTTCCACATCCCGATTCGCCCACCAAGCCAAGAGTTTCGCCCGGATAAACTTCAAAGCTGACATTATCAACTGCTTTCACATGTGCGCGTACACGACTGAATAGTCCGTGTTTTATCGGAAACCAGGTCTGCAGATTCTCAACTTCTAACAAAGGTGAATGGGTGTAGAGTTTTTGAAGCCGGACTTTCCGTTCAGTGTCTTTTACACTCAGGTCATTCAGCATTTGACTTGCTCCGGCAGGCCATCGGTTTTCCAAAAAATCATTGACAACAGGTAATCTGGACAGACGGATTGTTGTTGAAGGCCGGCAAGCCAGTAAACCCTTGGTATAAGGATGTTGTGGATTATTGAGTACTTGTTTTACAGGACCATATTCAACGATTTTTCCATGATGCATCACTGCCGTTTGATCAGCAATATCGGCCACAACACCCAGATCGTGGGTGATGAATATCATTCCCATGCCCGTATTCGACTGAATTTCTTTCAGAAGCAGCAAAATTTCTTTTTGAACAGTGACATCCAGCGCGGTGGTTGGCTCGTCGGCAATCAACAGCGAAGGACTACACGAAAGTGCCATGGCAATCATGACGCGTTGTTTCTGGCCACCTGAAAGTTGGTGTGGATAGGAAAGAAAAATATCATCAGGTCGGGGTAGTTTTACCTGAGAAAATAATTCCATCACGCGAGTCTTCGCTGCTTTTCCTGAAATATTTTCATGGGCAAGAATGGCCTCAATAATCTGATTTCCACAACGAAAAACAGGATTAAGCGAAGTCATTGGTTCCTGAAAAATCATCGCCATCTGTTTGCCTCGCACAAATCGCATTTCACCATCTGTCAATTCCGATAATGATTTTCCGTTGAGTTGGATGGCATTGCTTTCAATTTTTGTGTTGCGATCTGAAAGCAAACGCATCAGTGCCAACGAAGTGACTGATTTACCGCTTCCCGATTCGCCGACAATCCCGAGTGTTTGTCCGTTGAAGACATCAAAACTCACCTCCTGAACTGCGTGAAAAATGCTTTTCCCATTTCGGAAACTTACCGAAAGATTTTCAACATGAAGCAGGGGAGTTAAAATGTTTGTCATAATCAGAAATGAGGATCATTCTCGTTTACAAAGGTAGCAAAAGTGACCGAAGAAATATTTGCAGTATCTGCTTGATTTTAATAAGTTTGTAACTTCAACCTGTCATGAAAAAGTCAAAAATAACCCTTATCGACAATTTGCTATCACTGCTTTATCCGCAGGTTTGCGCGGCATGTGGTACTCTGCTATACAGTCATGAAGAAGTGGTGTGTTTGAGTTGCAGGGTTTTATTACCCAAAACCGGATATGAAATGAATGAAAATAATCCTGTTTCACGTATCTTTTGGGGCCGGATTCCATTCAACACGGTGAGTGCATGTTATTTCTTCAGTAAGCAAGGAAAAATCCAACATCTTATACATGAATTGAAATACAAAAAGAATACCGATGCCGGAATGTTTCTTGGAAAAGAAATTGCAAAGGAACTGATGCAATCGCCACTGTATCAAAATATTGATTTTGTGGTTCCTGTACCGTTGCATCCAAAGAAAAAACGGATCAGAGGGTATAATCAGAGTGAGATTATCGGCAGGGGCATGGTCGAAATAATGCCTGGTAAGTTGAATAACAACAACCTGATCCGTTCGGTGTCCTCCTCCTCGCAAACAAAGAAATCGCGTTTTGCCCGATGGGAGAATGTGAAAGATATTTTTGTGTTAAGCCGGCCTGCGGAATTTTCGGGCAAACATGTTTTGTTAATCGATGATGTGATTACAACAGGATCAACCATTGAGGCTTGCGGTCGGGTACTTATGCAGGCGCCCGATATTAAAGTCAGCGTGGCGGCTGCAGCCTGTGCAGTGAGTTAATCTAGTAGTCAGGGCTTCACTCTGAGTGAAGCCCTGACTAACTATCAAAATTAATATTATGATTATATGATATTTGAGCGCGACAATATCTATCACATCTACAATCAGGGAAATAACCGGCAAAAAATTTTCTTTAAGTTGGAAAATTACCACTACTTTTTGAAGAAAATTAGTGAGCATATTTTGCCATTTGCAGATATCATTGCCTATTGTTTAATGCCAAATCATTTTCATCTGATGGTATATGTGAAGCAGGTTGAGATTGAAACACTGCTTAGTCAAGGCTTCACTGCAAGTGAAGCCTTGACTAAGCAGTGTTTTAACGACTCCATAGGTGTCATGCTCCGATCCTATACACGTGCAATCAACAAACAGGAGAATATGTCAGGTTCGCTATTCAGAAGTTTAACAAAGGCTGAGTGTTTGACCAAAACTAGTGGATTTTCACCATCATTTTATAATACCTCCGTTGGTACAAAAATCAGCATCCAGCTACCAGAAAGACAATATCCTCAGGTTTGTTTTGAATATATACATAATAATCCGGTGAAAGCGAAACTGGTGAAACGTCCTGAAGATTGGGATTTCTCGTCCTACAAAGACTATTATGGAGATCGGGATGGAGAACTGATCAATCCTGAGAGAGCAAATGAATTTGGATTGTTTAGTCTGGGCTTCACTTCAAGTGAAGCCCAGACTAAACCTGATTAAAATTTACTTCTTCCTCCATATACTTTGCAGAACCCCTTTCCGTGGATCGCAGGTTTCAGTTGCTGCAATCAATGCGATTGAATTATCTCCCACAACATAATTATAAGTTCCGTCTGTTCCGCAATCGACATCTTCCACAAAAGTAATCTGTTCGGTTGTAAGTGAAAATTTACCAGTGCTGTTAGTATGCCCTGGGGCAACTGTTAAAATCGTAAAATCAAAAGTATTATCTGTTTTAAAAGTCATCTGTCCAATGAAAGTAACGCCTTCAGGAAATGTAATTTCCCGAACCCAGGAACCATAGATGCTTTTAACTTCGATGATTGATTCATCATCCTTACAGGAATTGAGAGCAAAAGATATAATTATCAGTGTCAGAATCGGAAGGAACAGCTTTTTCATAATCAATTTCATATTTAGAAGAATGGAGTAATTATTAAATTTTCTTACTGATCTCATTCAGCATCAAATCAGTCATGCTGTTGAGGTTGAATTTGTCACTCAATCCCCAGTCTTTCCGTGCAACAGCATCGTCGATACTTGCAGGCCATGAATCTGCGATCGCTTGACGGAAATCGGGTTTATAAGATATTTCAAATTCAGGAATATGTTTTCTGATCGCAGCAGCCACATCTTTTGGTGTGAAACTCATGCCACCGACATTGTAGCTCGACCGAAGTGAAAGTTTTGAATCATCGGCACTCATCAACTGGATGGTGGCAGCAATTGCATCGTCCATAAACATCATGGGCAAGGCGGTATCTTCGCGCAGGAAACATTCATATTTTTTATTACGGATGGCTTCATAATAGATCTCCACAGCGTAATCCGTTGTGCCCCCGCCTGCCTCAGTCTTGTAACTGATCAAACCGGGATACCGCAGGCTCCTGTAATCGACGCCATATCTTTTCTGGTAATATTCGCCCCAGCGTTCTCCGGCTAGTTTACTGATGCCATAAACGGTATTAGGTTCCATAACAGTGAGTTGTGGTGTGTTGTGGCGTGGAGTAGTCGGACCGAAAACAGCGATCGAACTTGGCCAGAACAACTTTTTTGCGTCTGAATCGCGTGCCAGTTCCAGCGTGTTCATCAGGGCTTTCATATTGATTTCCCAGGCCTGCATGGGTATCTTTTCGGCATTACCCGACAACACTGCCGCCAGGTTATATACCTGTGTTATTTTAAATCTCACCGCAAAATGTAACAGATTGTTATAGTCAAGCACGTCGAGCACATGAAACGGACCGCTTTCGAGAATATCAGCCTGTGGCTGTTTGATGTCGGTAGCAAAAACGTTTTCGTTTCCATAAATTTTTCTTAATGCGAGTGTCAGCTCTGAACCAATCTGTCCTGAGCAACCAATAACAAGTATCCTTTCCATCCGTGGTGTTATTTAATTAACAATTTCTTACAAAAATAGCAATTTGGATCGAACGAACAATCTGAAATTCCAAACAGGATTTTTTTTCGTTTCTTTGCAGAAGGAAGTTACAAGTAAGTCAATCTTTTGAATCGCGAAAATGGTCGTAAATTTAAAATCTTGGACTTTACTTGGTTTTTCTGATTTTCAAACCTAAAGGAACTTTTTGAACAAAAATAATTTATCCATGTCAAACCGATACAATGAAAACAAGCTGGTAGTTTTCAATACGCTCAGCAGAAAAAAGGAAGTTTTCATCCCATTAAAAAATCCACATATTGGCATGTATGTTTGTGGTCCAACGGTGTATGGTGATGCTCATTTGGGTCACGCCCGCGCTGCCATCACATTCGATTTGATATTCAGATATTTACAGCATTTGGATTATAAAGTCCGCTACGTCAGAAATATTACCGATGTCGGCCATCTCGAAAATGATGCCGATGAAGGCGAAGATAAAATTGCACAAAAAGCACGCTTGGAAGAACTTGAACCCATGGAAGTGGTTCAGTTTTATACGGTCCGGTATCACCGCAATATGGACCAACTGAATGTATTGCGACCTTCCATTGAACCACACGCCTCGGGTCATATTATTGAGCAGATTGAAATGATTAAAAAGATATTGGATGCCGGTTTTGCTTATGCGGTAAATGGTTCAGTTTATTTTGATGTGGAAAAGTACAATCAGTCATATCACTATGGCATTCTTTCAGGAAGAAAGATCGAAGACCTGATCAGCAACACGCGTGAACTTGCCGGACAGAGTGAAAAGCACAATGGATTTGATTTTGCCATTTGGAAAAACGCCGAAGAAAGTCATATTATGCGCTGGCCTTCGCCCTGGGGCGATGGTTTTCCTGGTTGGCATATGGAGTGTTCGGCCATGGGATGCAAATACCTGGGTGATCAGTTTGATATTCACGGCGGAGGGATGGATTTGTTATTCCCACACCACGAATCGGAGATTGCCCAGTCAACAGTTGCCAATGGAAAAGCTCCGGTACGGTATTGGTTACACAATAATATGATTACCCTCAACGGACAAAAGATGGGAAAATCGCTTGGAAACGCCATGTCTCTTGATGATATTTTTACAGGAAATCATCCCTTGCTCGAAAAAGCCTACAGCCCAATGACGATTCGGTTTTTCATATTGCAGGCCCAATACCGGAGCACGCTCGATTTTTCGAATGAGGCATTGCAGGCAGCCGAAAAGGGAATGAAGAAGCTTTTTGCCGCATACGAGACGCTGAATCAATTGAAAGTTGATATGAATGCTCCTCCGATGGGTGTTGCTGAAATCCGGAAAGCATGTTATGATGCCATGAACGACGATTTTAACAGTCCGATGGTTATAGCGGGATTGTTTGAAGCCGTTCGTTTAATTAACAGTTTAAAAGCAGTCGAAGGAAGCCTTTTGCCGGATGAGTTTGAATTACTTCATAAACTACTTCACGATTTTTTAATCGATGTTCTTGGATTGAGTGCTGAAGATGTTGCCGGTGATCACGGCCTGGTGGATGGATTAATGCAAACCATTATTCAACTGCGACAGGAAGCACGTGGCCGTAAAGATTTTACCACAAGCGACCTGATTCGGAACCGATTGGGAGATTTGAATATTGAACTGAAAGATGGAAAAGATGGAACTGACTGGCAGATGAAATAATTAGTAATGCATGAAGTATGGTGAGTTTGGCGTTGGATTTATATATTTAGATTTCAAAATGCGACAAATCGGCTTGCGCTTCATCATCGAATAGACTAAATTTGCATAAACTGAATGTTACACCCCAAAAATTAAAATTCTATGTCATTTGTATTACCCGAACTGCCTTATGCAGCCGATGCCCTTGAACCTTTTATTTCAAAGGAAACCATTGATTATCACTATGGTAAGCACCACAATGCCTACCTCACCAACCTGAATAAACTCATTCAGGGAACAGAATTTGAAAACGCCAGTCTCGAAGAAATTGTTGTAAAATCGGATGGCGGTATTTTCAACAACGGTGCCCAGGTTTGGAACCACTCTTTTTATTGGGAATGTTTAAGTCCAACGGGTGGCGGTGAGGCTGAAGGCACACTTTTACAGGCCATTGTGCGCGATTTTGGTTCGTTTGAATCCTTTAAGGAACAATTTACAACAGCAGCGGCTACATTATTTGGTGCCGGTTGGGTATGGCTATCAAAAGACATGAAAGGTATCCTTCACATTACCAAAGAAAGCAATGCCGGTAATCCGATGAAACATGAATTAATTCCTGTTCTAACCATTGATGTTTGGGAGCATGCCTATTATATTGACAAGCGCAACCTTCGTCCGGCTTATATCGCAGATTTCTGGAAACTGGTGAGTTGGAAAGCAGCTGAAAAACGGTATAAAAACTAATAAAAGTCAAAAAAAAACGGTAGAAATTAAAGATTTCTACCGTTTTTTTTATTGAATGCCATATTATTCAACAGTAACCGACTTTGCCAGATTTCGCGGTTGATCAACGTTACAACCCCGCATCACAGCAATATGGTATGAAAGTTTCTGCAACGGAATAGTTGCCAGCAAGGGAACAAGCATTTCCTCTGTCTCAGGAATTTCAATCGTATAATCAGCCATCCCTTTCACCGCTACGTCGCCTTCGGTTACAATCGCGATTACTTTTCCTTTGCGTGCTTTCACTTCCTGAATATTGCTTACAACCTTTTCATAGGTGCCTTTTTTTGTTGCTATTACTACCACCGGCATTTCCTCATCGATTAACGCAATAGGTCCGTGTTTCATCTCAGCTGCAGGATATCCTTCGGCATGGATATATGAAATTTCTTTGAGTTTTAAGGCGCCTTCCAAGGCAACAGGGAAATTATAACCTCTGCCCAGATAGAGGAAGTTGCGAACATTCTGAAAACGTTCAGCAATTTCAATCACTTTTTTACTAACTTTCAGCGTTTTCTCAACCTTTTCAGGGATTAATTCAAGTTCATGAATCAACTGGAGGAGTCTTGTTTTAGGTATGGTACCTTTCAGTTGGGCAAGCCGCAACGCCATCAATGTGAGAACCGTCACCTGTGCCGTGAAGGCTTTTGTTGAAGCAACACCAATCTCAGGGCCTGCATGTGTATAAATTCCGGCATGTGTTGCACGGGCGATAGAGGAGCCAACAACATTACAGATTCCAAGAATAGTAGCACCTTTTGATTTTGCGAGTTCAATCGCGGCAAGGGTATCGGCTGTTTCTCCTGATTGTGAAATGGCAATAATGATGTCTTTTTCGCTGATGATTGGATTGCGGTAACGAAATTCAGATGCATATTCTACTTCAACAGGAATACGTGCCAGATCTTCGATCAGATACTCACCCACCAATCCTGCATGCCAGGAAGTTCCGCAGGCAACGATGGTAATTTTGCTTGCATTGACAAGCTTTTGTTCATAATCGATGATTCCTCCGAGAGAGATTGTCCCCTGTTCGGGATGCAGACGACCACGCATACTATCGCGGATTGAATGGGGTTGTTCATAAATCTCTTTCAGCATGAAATGCTCATATCCACCTTTTTCAAGCGCGCTGAGGTTCATCTCAAGTTCTTGAATATAAGGGGTTTTCTCTTTGTTTCGAATTGTTTTAATTCTCAGACTTTCATTTCGACGGATCAGCGCAACTTCTTCGTTGTCAAGATAAACGACATTTTTAGTATATTCGATAATCGGCGATGCATCCGAAGCAACAAAATATTCATCGAGACCAATGCCAATAACAAGTGGACTGCCTTTTCGTGCAGCAATCAGCGTGTTTTTGTCGTCATGCGACATCACAACAATGGCATATGCGCCAATTACCTGGTTTAATGCGATTCTGACGGCTTCCAGCAAATCGACTTCTTCATTAATCTGGATGTCTTCAATAAGATTTGTAAGTACTTCGGTGTCTGTATTCGATTGAAAAAAATAGCCTCTTGATTCAAGTTCTTTACGCAAGGAAGCATAATTTTCAATGATGCCGTTGTGAATGAGTGCAATATTTTTTGATTGGGAAAAATGGGGATGAGCGTTAACATTGTTTGGTTCACCATGGGTCGCCCAACGTGTATGTGCAATGCCTATGCTTCCGCTTAGGTCAGCGTTTTTAACCAGTTTTTCTAAATCTGAAACTTTTCCTTTTGTTTTGTAAACGTGTAAACCTGCATTCAGTAAAGCAACACCAGCACTGTCATATCCCCGGTATTCGAGTCGTTTTAGGCCTTTTATCAGAATGGGATAGGCTTCTTTTGGGCCTATATATGCTACAATTCCGCACATATGTTTAATTATTTATATTTGGTTTTGTTAGTTGTTTACAAATGTAAGTAATAACAATTTTTAGTCATTTACTACTGTATATACAATTTGCAACCGCAATGGTTTCAAAGTATCTGTTTCAGGATTTGTCCCGTTGAATATCCACCTATCGGCTTTTCCAGAGGCGCCAACGACAAACAACAGCAAACCATAATCATCCCGTCCTTTGCCATTGATCAACATATCCTGAACATAACGGGTCAGACGGAACTGGTATTCATTGACGGAAGATTTATAGGTGCCGCCAAAATAGCTTGATCCTTCGAGTTGATCGTTGAGAACTGTATAGGAACCATCGCCATCATCACTTACCAACGCCAATTGGGCTGGTGGTGTGTATATTGTTGGGGTTTCAGTACCAGTAAGAAATAATTTTGCTTCGTTTATTACAATATTTTTTCCCAGAAAATCAGGATAATTGATCAGATTTGGGAATCGTATCCGGGTTTTTACACCACACATCGACTGCATATAGAGTGTATTGGTTCCGAGAAGCGTATCTTTCTGAACTACCTGGCTTACAAATACCGGGTCTGCATTCTGGTAGTTGTTGTGATTAAAAACGTTGTAATGTTCATCGCCTGAAGTAATGTAAAAGGTGTAATACAAAGAGTCTTCTTCGTCGTTTTTATAATACAGTCTGAGGAAACTATTCGTGCTTGTGAGTGAAAAATACGAAACAGCGCCACCGCTTGCCACAGGATCACCAATAAGATATAATCCCTTGAAGAACTTCTTAAGACTAACGTTTGAATCAAGATCACTGCTGTCTGCATGTATCAATCGGTCCATCAGTTCTGTCGATAAATCACTTAAACGGATACGGATCATAGGATCCAAGGTGTCTCCATTGAAAGGATATGGTGAGTTTGGCAGTGGTGAAAAATTAAAATTCGCCAGATCAGTAGCAGATGTTTGTTTATATGAGCTTGAATAGTACGATGAATCAACAATAATGTCTTCCAGCAACTCATAAACATGCACGGTTTGTTGCGTAATTGTGTCGCCATAGGCGCCGGTATATGCAAGCTGAAGCACCATAGAATCGGCAACAGGATTTTCGCCAAACGAATGTCCACTTGTCGACAGCCTGAATTGGGTGTAAAATCCGGCAACAGACGTTCCGAAGGTCGCATCGTTTAAACTACCAAGCAACATCTCGGTGGTGGCATCGGTGCGAATCGAATCTTCAAGTGAACTATAAGCAACAATGTTGGTAGTGTCGGAAAAGGTAACACTGAGCAGGTTGCGGTCGGGCTGAATTTCATCACCAATACGGGCAGGTTTTTTATTGCATGAAGAAAAGATAAACACGAATAAAAGAAGCATTAATGTTACAGAATTCGTGAGGCAGTTGAATATGCTTTTCAAGGGAATTGATTTTGCTGTTAAGGATTATTTTTTTCCGAGAATTTTATTGTAGAAATCATTATACGCATCGATATAAGTGTCTTTTCCCTGGTATTCTAAAATGGGCTTTTTGAATGTTGAAAGATGTTCGAGAATTTCGGGGTTAATTTTTTCACTTCCGATGATTATTCCATCGGAATTATCGATGGCTGATTTGGTAATGTTAACGTAGTTTGCAGTTTTATAGTATTTCATGTCTTTGGTAGTAATACCGGGAAGTTTCAGTTTTTTTTCAAAATCTGCCTTGAATGTATCTTTAAAGTCATCGTCGTATAGGGAGTATATCACTTTCGAATCGGTAAAAAGAGGATTGTCTTTATAGGCTCTTTTTACATAAAGCGGAACAAGATTCGATATCCATCCATGACAGTGAACAATATCTGGTGCCCATCCCAATTTTTTTACTGTTTCAAGTACTCCCCGCGAAAAGAAAATAGACCGTTCGTCATTGTCATCATAAAACCGGCCGGCCTTGTCTTTAATGGTGAATTTTCGTTGAAAAAAATCATCATTATCAATAAAGTATATTTGCATTCTTGCCTGCTGAATGGATGCAACTTTTATAATAAGAGGGTGATCTGTATCGTTGATTATCAAGTTCATACCTGATAAACGAATTACTTCGTGGAGTTGGTTTCTTCGTTCGTTGATGCTGCCAAAACGAGGCATAAATGTTCTGATTTCTTTTCCTCTTTCCTGAATCCCCTGAGGTAAATAGCGACCTATTTTACTCATATGTGTTTCTTTCAGGTATGGCATGATGGTTTGCTGAACAAAAAGAACGCGTGCTTTTTCCATTATAGTCGTGTTATGAACTGAATGTTAAAATATTTTGCAAAGGTAATACAATTTCAGCGAATAAAAACGGATATTGCTGATACGCCTTAGTCCTGACAGTGTTGGGGTGTTCTCATAAAAAAAGCGACTATCGGTTGATGTCGCTTAATAAATCCAGTTTTAAAGATTATCCTCTAACAAACAAGGCTTTAACTATCTCCATGGCCATGGCGGGGTTTTCTTTCAAACGCCGCGTTGAATAGGCAAACCACTGCTCTCCGAATGGAACATAGATGCGGATGCGGTGACCATTTTCGATGATTGACTTGCGTAAATGCGGTGTAACACCAAAAAGCATCTGAAACTCAAACCTGTTTTTGGGCACTTTGTACTTCTCGATGAGTTTATAGGCGCCTTCAACAAGGGCTTTATCGTGTGTTGCGATTCCCGGATATATGCCTTTTTGAAACATATATTCCAGATCTTCAAGAAAATGTGTGTTTATTTCGTGATACTTCTTGTAAGCAATCTTTTCGGGCTCCACATAAATGCCTTTGCACAGCCGATAGTTAACCGGAACAATTTCATTATGAATATTTAACATATTCGTGATGTCGTTTTTGGTGCGTTTCAGGTAAGCCTGCAGCACCAAACCAACGTTTTTTGGAAATTCAGCCTTGAGTTTTCTGAAAATATCAATCTCCATGTCAACACATTGAGAATCTTCCATGTCAATCCGCACGAAATTGTCGTGATAGGCTGCTTTGGCAACAATTTCACGAATATTCTGATACGCAACATCTTTATCAAGCAACAACCCGAACATAGTTGGTTTTAATGAATAATTACCGTCAATACCACTCTTCTCAATGGTCTCAATGATATCAAGATAGGTGTTTTTATTTTTTTCGGCCTGACTAAGTTCAGTGATGAACTCACCCAACAGGTCAACCGTAACCATTGCACCTTCTTTGTTCAGTTTCCGGCTCACATCAATTGCGTCCTGAATTGTTTTTCCGGCAATATACCGTTTCGAAAAAACCCATACAAAGTTCTTTGGCATATAGGGCAAAACCCCTGCTATCATTCGGTTTACAAACATCATATCATTCGTTATTTAATAGTACAAATCCTGAAAATATTTTAATTGAATTTGATTGCGAAGGTAATAAAAAGGATTCTTTGTTATAAAAATAACAAATAAAAAATTAGCAAAAATTAAATTCAGTTTTGATTGTGCAACGCTATAAATTTCTCATAACGAGGGTATTTTAGGATAGGACAACAATTATTTGTACAAAATAAGATAAATAATTATCTTTGCCGCCCCATTTAATTACTTAAGCGTGAAACATTCTCGCGAATATTTATTACCGGTTGGTGGCCTTAGCCTTGGAAAACACGACTACAAGTTTGTGCTTGATCGTGCTTTTTTTACTATGTTTGAGTATTCGGAAATTAAGAATGGAAACGTTGAGGTGGACCTCCTGCTCAACAAACAGGAGACAATGATTGAGTTATTTTTCAAAATTAAAGGGGAGTTGGAAGTGGCCTGTGATCGGTGTGCTGATGAGTTTTTTGAACCTATTGAAGGTGAAAACGAAATGATTTTGAAATTTGGTGAAACATTTGAGGAAGAATCAGACGAAATCACGATAATTCCCGTGTTGCAGCATCAGTTTGACATCAGTCATTTACTTTATGAATATACGATCTTGTTGCTGCCGCTTCGCAAGATCCATCCTGAAGATGCACAAGGTAATTCCTCCTGCAATCCTGATGTAATTGAAAGATTGAATCAGATGAAACATTTAGAAACTGCTGATCCCAGATGGGAAGCCTTGAAGAACTTAAAATCAAAGAATTAACATATATTGTAATATTTTAAATTGATAGTAAAATGCCACATCCCAAAAGAAAACATTCGAAAACAAGAAGAGACAAAAGAAGAACCCATGATAAAGCAGTGATGCCAACGTTGGCTACTTGTCCGGTAACAGGTGCTGTACATATTTATCACAGGGCATATAAAGTTGATGGAAATCTTTACTATAAAGGAAAATTGGTAATGGAAGCCGCGAAAGCATAATGAACTTTCGTATTTTTACCCAAAATTTTCATCCATTTAATTAGAACGTCATGCGATTAGGCCTCGATGTTTATGGTGGTGATTTTGCCCCTCAGGCAACCATTGAAGGCCTTGGTTTGCTCTTGCCAGAGTTACCCAAGGACGATTGTGTTGTGCTGTTTGGTGATAAACAACTTATTTCTGCACTGATTGATATTGAACTTATCAAAGCAGGCAGGATTGAAGTTGTCAATGCACCTGAAATTATCGAAATGGGCGACTCACCGACAAAAGCATTTCAGTCGAAACCCAATTCGTCTATCGTTAAAGGATTTGAATGGCTAAAATCAAAAAAAATTGATGCTTTTGCCAGCGCTGGTAACAGCGGCGCCATGATGGTTGGATCGGTTTACGCCATCAATACCATTCCTGGTGTAATTCGGCCATCGAGTGCTGTTTTGGTTCCAAAAGTGAATGGGGGAAATACCGTTTTGCTGGATGTTGGAACAAACCCTGATGCAAAATCAGATGTAATGTATCAGTATGGCATACTTGGTTCCTTCTATGCCGAATATGTTTATGGTGTCCTCAATCCAAAAGTTGGCTTGCTCAATATCGGTGAAGAAGATAAAAAAGGCAATTTGTTGGTACAATCGGCTTTCCAACTGATGAAGGATTCTCCCGATTTCAATTTTATTGGAAATGTTGAAGGACGTGATTTGTTCGGCGACAAAGCCGATGTAGTTGTTTGTGACGGATTTACAGGTAATGTTGTGTTGAAACAGATACAAGCCATGTATCGGTTAATGGAGAAACGTGGTTTACTTGACGATTATTTCAGAACGTTTAATTATGAGTTATATGGTGGCAGTCCGATCATTGGCATCAATAGCACTGTGGTGATCGGACATGGAATTAGCAGTCCGTTGGCTATTAAAAACATGATGCTGCTTTCGAGAAGTATTGCATCTTCGAGTTTTATTAGAAAATTGTCAGATGCTATTGCCCATTGCAGCCAATAAATCATTTTAGTTTTTAAAAACCAATTAATGACCAAAATCAGAGCGGCATTAACCGGTATCCATGGATGGGTGCCAGGTGAAGTTCTAACAAATTTCGATCTTGAGAAAATGGTTGATACCACTAATGAGTGGATTTTAACCCGAACAGGAATTAAAGAACGACATATTTTAAAGGGAGAAGGGCAAGGAACTTCTGTCATTGGAACGGAAGCGGTTAATGGACTTCTCAAAAAAACAGGCACAAATCCTGATGACATTGATATGGTGATTTGTGCAACAGTTACCCCCGATATGCTTTTTCCTGCAACAGCCAATATCATCAGCCACAACTGTGGAATCAAAAATGCATTCAGTTTTGATATGAACGCTGCCTGTTCAGGGCTGTTGTATGCGATCGTTACTGCATCGAAGTTCATCGAGAGCGGCACTTATAAAAAAGTGATTGTTGTTGGTGCCGATAAAATGTCGTCCATTGTTGATTATACAGATCGTGCAACCTGTATCATCTTTGGAGATGGTGGCGGTGCATTGCTATTTGAACCAACGACCGAAAATTATGGTGTGATGGATTCGATTTTGCAATCAGATGGATCGGGGATGCCGTATCTTCACCAAAAAGCCGGTGGTTCGGCAAAACCACCATCACTTGAGACCATTGAAGCACGTGAGCATTTTATCTATCAGGAAGGACAACCGGTGTTTAAATTTGCTGTTACCAATATGTCCGATGTGTCTGTCGCCATTATGGAAAGAAACAATTTAACATCCGACGATGTTTCGTGGCTTGTTCCGCATCAGGCAAATTTACGCATCATCGATGCCACCGCCCGCCGCATGGGTGTTGGAACCGAAAAGGTAATGATAAACATTCAAAACTACGGTAATACCACAAGCGGTACAATACCGCTTTGCCTCTGGGATTGGGAAAGTCAATTGCGTAAAGGCGATAATCTTATCCTGGCTGCCTTCGGTGGTGGGTTTACCTGGGGATCAATCTATCTTAAATGGGCCTACGATCCAAAGTAATCAATGAATAGATAACCTATTGATTTAGAATAAATTAAAATCCTTGTGTATTTATCATACACAAGGATTTTTCGTTTTTAGCGCTACCAAAATTTCAGATCCTGACACGAATCCATTGGCATCCGACTTATTGATTTACTTTGTTGCCAAATTTATAATTATATAACTGTTCAATTTCAGTCTTGTCCATTTCAATCACTTCAACAAAAAAGCGCATATCAGCCATCGGACGGTCGAGTGAGTCGGTGGGTTGTGACGCAATCAGGTCCACCACATCCATGCCATCAACCACTTGTCCAAAAACAGTATAGTCATTGTCCAGATGAGGTGTGCCACCAAACCGGGTGTAGGCTTCAATTTTTTCCTGACTCACTTCATGGTTTAAATCTATTTGTAATTCTTTTTCAATCAAAGGTTTAAGGTCCATCAACTTTTTCCTGTAGGCCGGATAACCTTCGGTTTTGCGCAGATGTTGCAGTTGTATTTCCAATGAATCAAACCCGGGTTTTTGGCTTAATTCCTGAATAGATTTTCTTAGTATTTTCATATCAGTTGTGAGTTCGTCAACTGTGATTTTTCGTCCCTGAACTATATAAAATTGAATCCCGCTCGATCTTTTCTCCGGATTATCATCGCGTGCAGCACCCACAGCACCACGTTGATGGAACAGGTGTTCGTCGAACTCAGCGGGCAAAGTATACCCAACATCGCCATCACCAAGTGCCTGACCAGCCTGCGCTTTTTTCGAATCCGGATCGCCGCCCTGAATCATAAAACCCTGTATGGTGCGGTGAAACAATAAACTATCAAGCTTACCCTGTTCAATGAGTTTCAGAAAATTTGCTTTATGTTGAGGCGTTTCATCATGTAACACCATTTTAATGACACCATATTTGGTTCGGATTTTTACCAAAGGTATTTTTTCGGTTTCCTGACAAGCTGAAATTAAACAAATACATAGCAGAATAAATGTAATTTTTCTCATAACCAGTAATTTGATTGAAACAAAGCTACACCATTTTTGGTGTGTTGAGTTGCCTTTCCATGCCGTCTGATATTTTACCTGCCCTTGATTTGTTTTGTAGTACTACTTTTGTAACAGGAACGGTGTTTAGTAATTCCCTTTATATAAAATCTATTTCGATGATAAATTTAAAAAGTGTTCAAACTGAAGTTGATGCCGGATTTTTATATAAAGTGCTGGCCGACAATGAAAAAAACCAGGATGTTGCCAGCATATTTCAGCAGATGAGTGAAATAGAGCATAGTCATGCCATTGCCTTTATGAGGAAAGGAAAGTTTGATATTTCACTGCTGCCTCCTCCATCCGGAAGAGCCAAAATTTTAAAAACTATCGGAAAGGTAATGGGATACGACTATGTGCTGGGTGTGTTGCTCGATACCGAAAAAAGCATTTCTTCATCTGTGTTGAAGGCTCGAAAAAATAGCAGTCAGAAAGGTTCAATTTCCGACACGGCCCATGTTTCGATTTTGACCAACATTTTGAACAATCAAACTAAAATCTCTGGCTCAAATCTGGCTCGTTTTGAAAAACGACACAGGTCAGTTGGCGGAAATGCATTGAGGGCTGCGGTGTTGGGTGGCAATGATGGCTTGATTTCAAATTTCAGTCTGGTGATGGGTATCGCAGGAGCCACTGGCGGTCAGATGGAAGTATTATTGGCAGGTATTGCCGGTTTGCTGGCAGGTGCCTTGTCGATGGCACTCGGAGAATGGATTTCGGTAAAAAGTTCGCAGGAACTTTTCGAAAACCAAATGCAGTTGGAAATGGATGAACTGGAAGCCAATCCGGAAGGGGAGGAGAAAGAACTGGCATTGATTTATTTGTCGAAAGGAATCCCTGATGCGCAGGCTCGAAAAATGGCGAAAGATGTAATTTCGAACAAAGATCAGGCGCACAGCATTTTAGTAAAAGAAGAGTTGGGAATCAACAGCGAAGATTTAAAAGGTTCGGCAATGGAAGCCGCGGTTACTTCATTCATTTTATTCGCTGTGGGCGCCATCATTCCGGTAATTCCATTTTTTGTAACAGAAGGATTGCAGGCAATTTTGTTAAGCACTTTGTTTAGTGGTCTGGGGCTTTTCGTTATAGGTGCTTCAATAACCCTTTTTACAGGGAAAAATTTCTGGTATTCAGGATTCAGACAGGTAATTTTCGGGTTAGTGGCCGCATCCATTACTTTTGGAATCGGTAAATTAATCGGTGTTTCATTGGTTGGTTAACGTGTGCAGAATTTTTTCTCCTGAAGTTTTTTCTCCAAATCACTTTCAAGCAGAATAAAATCAAATTTGAATATTTAAATAACCGGTTGATAATGAATAATATGTAATAAAATGAAACGATCTGTTTTTGCAAAATTTGTAATACCTTTCATCCAGTGGTATGTGCTGATGATTTTGACTGCTATTGCCGTTGATTTTTTTCTCCATCGTTTTCAACTTCTTTCTCTCTGTATTTATTTTGGATATGCAGGCACTGCTCTTGTTGTTTTATCCTTTATTTACTCACTTCGAAAGCGAAAAATAATTGAATCAGGTTCGCCAAAAAAGCTGTTATTGGTGCACGAATACTTCTCCTGGATTGGTTCGGTTTTTATACTCGTCCACGCCGGTATTCACTTTAACGCGATATTGCCATGGTTGGCAATCGTTATGTTACTGATCAATGTGGCCAGTGGTTTGGTGGGTAAATTTCTGTTAAAAAAAGCCAGAGAAACACTGAAGGAAAAGAAGGTAGTGATGATAGAAGCAGGTGTTAGTCAGGCTGATGCCGATAAGAAGCTGTTTTGGGATGCTGTCACGGTTGATTTGATGAAAAAATGGCGGGTGGTGCATATTCCGATATCATTACTTTTTGGCATTTTGGTCTTATTGCATATTATCACAACTTTAATTTTTTATTGATGAAAAATGTATTTTTTGTTTTCCTAATATCAGGTGTTTTTATAGCCCTCATGTTCCTTTTTCCGCATATAATGATCAATCCTGGCGAACTTGTAAAAGGGCATCAGGACTTAAAACAGAAATGCGCATCCTGTCACCAGCCTTTTTTTGGTACACCAAATGAAAGGTGTATTGTATGTCACAAACCTGACGAAATCGGGATTAAGGCTGATTCGTCCGCCACGAAGAAAATTGGATTTCATGCATCCCTCAAAACACAGCAATGCGCTGAATGCCATGCCGAGCACAAGGGAATTGTACCTGATAGTTCATACAAAGGTTTCAAACATGAATTGTTGGATGCGAAAACGATAAATAACTGCAGCAGTTGCCATGATAATCCGGCGGACAGTCTGCATACTCAATTTACTGCCGAATGTAGTAAATGCCATACAACGGAAGGATGGAAATCCTCGGCACTTTTTAACCATGAATTGGTTGTAACAACGGATAAAAATCTCTGTGGTTCGTGTCATAAACAACCACAGGATTCCTTTCATGGCGCTTTGAAGAATGAATGTTCGAAATGTCACACCACAACCCAATGGAAACCTACAACATTCGATCATTCTGCCTATTTTGTGTTGGATGAAGAACATAATACTGACTGTAAAACCTGTCACCAAAACAACGATTATAGCAAATATACCTGTTATGGATGCCATGAACATACACAAAATAATATACTGAGGGAACATGATGAAGAGGGAATTGCCGATCTGAATGATTGTGCCAGATGCCACAAGAGCGCGGATGAGGATGATATCAGAAGGGAAGATTCTGGAAGTGAGAGTGGTGAAGAGGATGATGATTAAAACCAGGGAATTGGAACACTCAAATAGTTAGGTTGGTATTGAACAATATGATCCGGTGTCATGATTTTCGGGTTTGAATAATTAATGTAAGTTTAGTTCAAGAATGACATATATGTCATGAAAAACCACAAATGAAAATATTGTTGTGAACTTCTCGCAAAATAGTGTATTTTTATAACCATTCTTATTTTATTGAAACCGGATTTCGGTCAGATCATTAGGAGAGTACAAATTGCGCATGCCTGATATTTTAAAAACCTTATTGAAAATGAAGACGAGTAGTTTTTGTGTCCTGAATCTGATCATACTGCAGTGTTTTCTGCTGAACAGTAGTATTGCAGCGCAGGATAGTCTCACTAAAAAAGCTGAGGCTTATATCGGCGTTGATTTTGCTACCCAGTATATGTGGCGTGGACTGGTATTGACTGAAGGCTTTGTCATACAGCCCTCAGCTGAGATTTCGTTGAACCAATGGAGCGTTGGCTTGTGGGGTTCAACTTCATTTGTTGCATCCGAAAACAAGGAACTGGATGTGTATGTAAACTATAACTTTAAAAACATCAAAATCACTGTCATCGATTATTTTACATACGCTGACAGTGCAGCACCTGCCTATTTTAATTATAAGAAAGAACAATCGGCCCACATAATCGAGACGAATGTCGAATTTACCGGTTCGGATCACTTTCCCTTTCGTTTTTTGGCCGGAGTTAATTTGTTCGGCGATTCAGCGTATTCTACCTATCTGGAGGCTGCATGGTTGACAGGTCTTGGAGAAACCGATATCGAACTGGTTGCCGGTTTTACACCCCAGGAAGGTTATTACAACGAAAGTAAAAAGGGATTTACAAATATTGGTGCCAATCTTCAACGTAACATCCCGCTGAATGAAAAACTATCGATGTTTTTGAAATTTTCAGTCTTTTATGCACCTCTTGTGAAGCAAACCTATGTGGCATTGCTTATAGGATTAAACTAAAATGGGTACCCAACGAAAAATACTTTTAGCGCTGATAGGTTTTGTATTTATTGCAATCCTGTTGAGTGTCATAATCTCACATATTAACACGAATCGTGAACAACTGATCATTGCATATAATCTTGAGCAACTCGAACACCGGTCAAAGGCTGTTGTTGAGGATCAGGAACTACAAGTACATCAGATAATTGATGATTACACCTATTGGGATGACTTTGTTGGATTTGTTAATAATCCCGACAATAAATGGGCACAGGAGAATATTGCTACCATGATTACATCTTTCGATTTTGTTAATGTCACTATATTCGATTTGAGAGGTAAAAAACTTTTCTCTGCATCTGACAGCAGTAGTATTCCGACTGTTTCTATCGAGATTGATAAGGAAATGTTGCCTGAATTGTATGCAAAAAGGTTCATCAGTTATTATCAATTTACCGAAAGTGGATTACTGATGATTCAGGGGGCCACCATACATCTTACAAAAGATCCTGAAAAATTGACTGACCCGAGTGGGTATTTCTTTGTAGCCAAGCGTTGGGACGCTGCACTCATTCAGGAAATTGAGAAAATATCAGGCTGTAGAATAGCAAATACGGAAATCAAACCCTTGTTTAAGCCTGAAACTTTTTCGGATTCGATCAGCTCAGTCTATGTGTTGAAAAACTGGATAAAAGAAGACGTTGGTTATATTGTTTTTACGAGCGATTTGAATTTAATTACCTTGCTGCGAAGGATTTCGATCCAAAAGGGACTATTATTAACTTTCAGTGCTATCGGATTTTTGATTGCCTTAACTTTTTTACTGTCAACACTCGTCACACGTCCACTTCGTTTGGTAAGCGAAATAGTTGAAAATGAGGATTTGACGAAAATTCCCCTGTTGAAAAAAAACAGCCGTGATTTTGAACGCATCGGGCTGCTGATCGAGCAATTTGTAAATCAAAAAAAGGAATTGGTTCATGCCATGCATTTGGCCAGGGCAAGTGATATGATTAAGACCGATTTTTTAAACAATATTTCGCATGAAGTTCGCACCCCGCTCAATGGTATCCTAGGGGCATCGGCATTGTTGTCCGACCCTGATCTTACGCCGGATGTGCGGGAGGAAATGACCGATATTATGAATGAAAGTACACGGCGACTCATGCGCACTATCACCCAATATATGGACATTTCGTTGCTATCATCTGATAATATGCCCTATTATCCGGTTGAAACCGATTTATTTCATTTACTGAAACCAATTCTTGAAGATTACAGTAAAGCCTGCCGACAAAAACATTTAAACTGGATTGTGGATTTTCCATCCGGATATAGTAACATTAAATTATTGATTGACAAAAGCTTGCTTGAAAAAGTGCTTGATCACCTGCTTCATAATGCCATTAAATTCACAGATAAGGGTTCTGTAAAATTTGGGTTCGTACTTGGCCAATCGACCATCGAATTTTTTGTAAAAGACAGTGGTGTGGGAATTGAAAAGAAAGTGCAGCCCATGATTTTTAAAAACTTCACTCAGGAAGATTTTAGCAGCCTGAGGCGCTACGAAGGAAGTGGGTTGGGTCTCGCCATCTGCCGTAAAGCGATGCAGCTTTTGGGCGGAAACATTTGGTTCGATTCGGAAAAAGGGCAGGGAACAAGTTTTTATTTAACCGTGCCTTATGACGATACGTTGGTGCATTCGAACACTAAGGAAGCAAACATAAAATTCAAAGATCCAGCGCAAAAATCATTGGTATTGATTGCCGAAGACGATGATTCTAATTTTTTAGTGCTGGAAACGATCATTCGCAAACATTTCAATATAGATGTAATTAGAGCATATAACGGACTTGACGCTGTGGATTATTGTAAATCAAATCCTATCCCCGATTTAGTATTGATGGATATTAAAATGCCGGTCATGGACGGATTCGAAGCAACCAGTATAATAAAAATGCAATTCCCAAACCTGCCGATAATTGCAGTTACAGCCTATGGTTTAAGTGGTGATGAGTTTAAGTCAATAGAGTCGGGTTGCGATGATTATATTTCTAAACCTATCAACACTAAAATTCTCCTTTCCAAATTTGAAAGGTACCTTACCTATTTGGACCCAAAAAAATAAAACAGAAACAATAAACATTTGTAATAGGATGAAAGATATATGAAATACAAATCCATAAAGAGGTTTTTTCTATACGTGTTGATAGGGGCAACTTCCCTGTTTATCATCAGCTGTAAACAGGATGATCAGGTAGTTTCAAAAAAAATAACTGTTGGTGTTTTGCTTGGTTTTTCAGGAACCGGCAGCCAGAATGCCATTGAAACAAAAGCTGCACTCGATATTTGTCTCGAAGATGTCAACGCGTATGTGCAGCGAAACGGTCTTGATGCCACTGTTGAATTGTATTATGAAGACACAAAATCGGACACCACTGAGGCGAAAATTAAAGCCCAAACCCTTATCGATAAAGGAGTGAGCGTGATTATTGGGCCGTATACAAGTTCAGAAGCAAAAGCTGTAAAATCCATTGTCGATGCCAGCAAAGTATTATTGGTTTCGCATTCAGCGGTTTCAACCGCGTTGGCCATTCCTTCCGATAATTTACTGCGTTTTGTGCCCTGTGACACATATCAGGCAGAGGCGATGAACGTCATGTTTTTGTCCGATTCGATCAAAGCAATTATTCCGGTGGTGAGGAACGACCTCTGGAGCAATTCGCTCATCGAAGCCACCACCAATGAATTCGAAAATAGCGGAGGAGCGATCATTTCACAACAGAAATTTGAACCCGGAACTACTGATTTTTCATCCGTTATAAGTGGGGTAAAATCAGGAATTGTAACAGCAACCAATCTGTATGGGGCAGATAAAATTGCGATATATCTGATTTCCTATGCTGATGGTACCGGCTTTCTGGAAGCTATGCATGATGCCAACCTATCAGATTATATAAAAATCTATGGGGCATCCGCTTTTGCCCAAAGTGCCTCTCTGACCGAGAATGCTGTTGCATCAGCCTATGCAGTGAACACCACTTTACAGTGTCCGGTTTTTGGTTTTGATGAAGCGGCATCCAATATTTATGAACCGATTCAAACCCGGATTGAAGCTGAAATTGGTAAAAGAGCCAGTATATACGCATTGGCGGCCTATGATATACTCTGGACAACAGTTATTGCCGCGCTCACACAGCAGGCACAACCTGATTTTGAGGCCTTCAAGGCCCATTTTATTGAAACAGCAGGCGATTATTATGGTGCTACCGGCCGTGCCGAGCTTGATGAAAACGGTGACAGAAAACATGTTTTTTATGACTTCTGGACAATCGGGAACGAAAATGGGATATATACATGGCAATTATCAGCCAAGTACAATACTACGGATCATTTTCTGAGGAAATATTGATCTTGGTAAATCTTCTAAAAAACACGGATATAGGAAAACATAAAAATCCTTGTTTTAAATAAATATTCATAATACTTTAGCAATTAATATTCAACCCACACTTTAAAAGGTTTAATTTATTGGGCTTATATTCCTGGTTAAAATTGGGTAATATTTTTGTAATGTATTTAAAATTAGGATATTATTTCGCTTTGTCAGAGGTGTTTGTTGAAGAGTTCATCTTATAACTTATTATCATGGTAGAAACTCTGTTTAATGTTGAGGAAGACATACTGTATGTTACAGTAAGCGGAACTGTTGAACTGGAGGATATGTTCAGTGCAATGGATGTTCTAACGACAAATCCCCGGTTACCACGAAACTTAAAAATACTTGAAAACGCCACAAAAGCAAAAATTTTATTCAATGTTAAAGATTTAGGAGTCATCGCCGAGAAGGTGATCCAAAATATCAGCGGGTTCGATTCAATCCGACATGCTGTCATCCATTCCGAACCTATCGGATCGGCCTTTGTGATTATTGTGAACAAAATGATTGACCACAGCGGGTATAAATTAAAAGAGTTTTCGCATGAAAAAAATGCCAAAGACTGGTTGAAATATACGGTTTAATGGGGGCTTTTCTGGTTTTACTATCCGAATCAATTATTTGCTGCCACCTAGCTAAAGACTAAAGCAACAAGTTAGGAAGTCATTCATAAAAAACCACTCATAAATATTTAATTTACAAGTGGTTAAATGCTGTATCAGTAGCCCCAACAGAGATTAGAGATGAAGCTGAATTGGTGAAAAATGCAAAAAGATTTTTATATCGTGAAAAATGCAAAAAATACTTCGTAATTCTTGATTTTTATTCTTCCTTTATGTTTAATGTCTATCTAATTTTACAAATACTTAAAAGAAAACTTACTCAATGAGTTGTGTTTTGGTTATTTTATGTTGGATATTATAAAATTACATTATAAAAAATTATTCTTTGAGTATTATCCAAATGCAGATAAACTTATAAAGAAGGAATCAGGCACGCCCTGGTTAGTTTTACTACCGTTATGACATACCTGATTCATCGGAATAAAAATTTTAAGTCAGGGTTTGCGGTCAATTTGACCCAAAAATGACTTTGCCCCGTGACAAATTGAAGCAACCGTAGGCGCTTTTGAGGCAA
>CAITDJ010000134.1 GCA_903891085.1 uncultured Bacteroidota bacterium
ATTTGTAATTTCCTGCCATTACACATAATTAACGATAATAAAATAAATTCGTCCCGCATTCGTCCCGTAATTAAATAATTATTATCTTTGATTTAATAAAAATTTGTGTCATGAAACCTACTTTTATCCTCGAAAAACCATCCCAATCCAAGGAAACTCGTATCATTTTATCTATTAATTTCAACTACAAAAAAATTAAATTTGCTTCAAACGAAAAAATTGAACCAAAATTCTGGAACGATATACAACAAAAAGTGCGTTCAACTCACAATAAAGCCGCTGAATACAATGAAAGATTAAATAAACTTTCCCTCGACTATGAATCAGCGTTTAATCATTTAAGGAGAGAAAATACGCCAATCACCAGGGATAATATTTTGAGATTGGTCAAAATTGCAAACAACGAAGAGCCTAAAATAACTGTCAAAAAAATTACTTTCTTTGAGTTCATCGATCAATTTATCTCTGACAGTGAATTAGGCAAAAGGCTGGTAAAAGGGCAGCGCCTCAGTCCATATACTATTAAAGGATATAAAGTCACGAAAAACCATTTGCAGGAGTTCGAGAAACAGTCAAAACGCAATATCACTTTCGAATCACTGGACAATAATTTCTATGATGCTCTCATCAGTTTCTTTTACAACAAAGAAATACGCAAAGGAAAAGAGAAAGATCGTAAACCAACTGATATTAAAACAGGCCATACTTTTAATTCGGTCGGTAAACATATCAAAAATTTAAAAGTTTTTGCCGGTGAAGCAAGGGAGAAAGGATTACCCGTTTCTCCTGAACTTTTTCGAAAAAAATTCAAGATACTGGCCGAAGATACGGATCAGATTGCCCTTTCTGTTGATGAACTTGATCGGATTGCAGCTGTCGACTTGACTGATAACGCAAGTCTTGACCATGTAAGGGATTGTTTTCTCCTTGCCAGTTACACAGGTCTTAGATTTTCCGACCTGCAGCAATTAACAAAAAGCAATATTATTGATGGCAACCGTCTCAGAATCACAACCCAGAAGACAGGTCAAAAAGTCGTTATCCCTTTGCATCGCATCGTATTGAAGATACTTGAAAAGCACAAGGGTGTCCCTCCTATCCCAATCAGCAACCAAAAGATGAATGATTACATTAAAATCATTGCTGAAAAAGCGAATATGAATGAACCCGTTTCATTCGCCAAGACAAGAGCCGGTTCCAAAGATGAAGAAACAGTGCCAAAATGGAAACTGATTACTGCCCATACTGCCCGTAGATCATTTGCTACAAACCTCTACCTTGCTGGTATGGATATTCTCACAATAAAAAAAATGACGGGGCATCACACAGAGAAAAGTTTTTTGAAGTACATTCGTGTAAGCGAAGAAGAAAATGCAACCAAAGCAGCACAGCATGTTTTTTTTCAGTGATATTCTGTGATTTTAAAACTAATTAGGTTATTGATTTATGGATAAGGGAATCAATGATATAATGGAGTCAGCACAAGAATTTGAGGATGCCTACCTGGATCGTCTTATGACATTCATTCAGATGTATAATGTTGAAGAATCCTACTATATTAATGATGAAATCGAGTTTTGGAATAATTTGCTTTGTGACCTTAAAGATCCAGTTGCGACTTACGAGGGATTTGGTCTGACTCACATGCCAAATGAAATCGAATTAGCTTATGATCTATCAGATCCCAAACGATTGATAATAGAAACAGAAAAGAAAATAAAATTCCTGACTTTTAAACAAAAAGCAATTCAACAAATGAACTACCCCGCCGCAGAGCAGCGGGGTATCTTAAAACAAAGCTAACTGTTTACTTTTATGCAAAACCGTGTATTCTTTCTCAAGTCCTTGATCTCGAACATACTTCGTAATAGTCGTCTCATCTCCAAACTTGCTTA
>CAITDJ010000135.1 GCA_903891085.1 uncultured Bacteroidota bacterium
GATTATTTGTTAGATACCAATCTGATAGCTCGCTTAATATTCGCACTACTTCCGCATAGACCGCCCTATCGTTTGGCGATGGATAGGACTAATTGGAAGTTTGGCTCATTAAACATCAATATTTTGGTCGTTGCCATTGTTTATCAGGGTGTAGCCTTCCCCATCCTGTTTACTATGATGCCCAAATTTGGCAATTCATCTACAAACGAACGTATTGAACTCATGCAACGCTACATAAGCTTGTTTGGCACAGACAGTATTGATTGCCTTCTGGCTGACAGGGAGTTTATTGGCGATCATTGGCTGGGTTATCTCAATGCTAATCAAATTAGATACCACATACGTATTCGAGATAATTTCTGGGTATTTATACCAAGAAATGGACATAGGGTGAAAGCTTCCTGGTTATTTAACCATTTAAAAATCAATCAATATGATTTTTATAACAGCATAGTTTACGTTAATGGTCAACTCTGTTATCTATCGGCTTCAAAAGTCAAAAACAAACAAGGTATTCCTGAATTTCAGATTATTGTTTCATTTAACAAGCCTGAACAGGCACAGTCAGTATACAAAGAACGATGGCAGATTGAGACTGCTTTTAAAGCACTAAAGTCAAGTGGGTTCAATATTGAAGATACTCACTTGACCGAAATAGATCGGATAGGTAAACTCTTCGCTCTTGTATTAATAGCATTTGTTTGGGCTTATAAAGCTGGTATTTATTTGAATGAAATTTGCCCCATCAAAATCAAAACACATGGTAGAAAAGCAAAGAGTATTTTTAAATATGGCCTGACTTGGATTGCTAATATATTGTTTGGTAATGATTTAGAGAATTTTAGAGAGTGTTGTAAATTTTTGTCATGTACTTAGATGGCCGAACTGGAAGATTTCAAAACAGGGATCAAACAGAATCTGAAAGAAAATTCAGTATATAGTTTTACTTCAACAACTGGTGATGTCGCGGAACGATTTGCTATTCATCTTGGCGCCGTAGGAATTGATGAACCAGAAAACCAAAACAGCCTTCAGGTATATGTATATGGCAATCGGGTTTATGTAACAAATACGCTTGGTAAAGCCGTTATGCAATTGTTTGATTTACAGGGTAGACTGGTACAGGCTTCTCAGTTGAATGGCGAAGGATTGCAAAGTCAGCCTTTGAATTTACCTGCTGGTGTGTATATCGTCAGGGTGCAGAATGAGAAAGCAGTTAAGTCAGCGAGAGTGGTAGTTAGTGAATAGTGAATAGAGAAAAGTGAATAGTGAAAATAATACTAAAGATATGAAATCAAAAATCAATAAAACTCTGGCAATCATCGGATTGATCATGATCAGTACAGGTGCTTTTGCACAGATTCCACCACCACCTCCAGGAGGTGGCCACGGTGGCTCAGGTAATCAGGAAGGTGGTGGTGCTCCCATTGGTTCAGGAATAGGAGTACTTCTCTCATTGGGTGCTGCTTATGGCGCCCGGAAAATTTACATTTTCAGGAAAGAAAAGGAAGAATTGGAAAACTAATTTTCCTAATTTTACACGCGGTTAAAAGCCGCCGGTTCACCTTGGTTGAACTGGCGGCTTCTTTATCGATGAATTATTTATGACGGAGGGGCCGTCGCTTGTTATTTTGTCTAGTTGATCTGATTCAACTGTCTAAATTTTGAAAATGAATATCTCTCTTACTTTGAAGAGGAGTACCCGTTTTGTGTCAAACGGGAAATCCCTGTTGTTGGCTATTTTATTTGGCTTCATTAATTTTACCTATGCAACTATTCCACCGAATTATTATGATGGTGCGATCGGCAAGTCCGGCCAAACACTGCAAGTTGCTTTGTATGATATCATTCTTGGACATACTGCAGTCAGTTATACTCCAGGGGTATGGAATGCCTATTATACCACTGATTTAAAAGGAGATGGCACAATTTGGGATATGTATAGTGATGTGCCTGGTGGAACACCTGCTTACACATTTCTTCCCGGAACTGATCAGTGTGGTATATCTTATGTAGAGGGAAGTTGTTACAGCCGTGAGCATTCTTTTCCTAAAAGTTATTTCAACAGCGAAACACCGATGTATACCGACCTGCACCATCTTTTTCCTGTTGATCAATATGTAAACGGAACCGGACATAACAATTACCCATACGGAACAGTTGCAGCACCTGCCTATACTTCCAGCAATGGTAGTAAACGTGGACCCTGCTCCTATCCTGGCTATACGGGAACTGTTTTTGAGCCAATCGATGCATATAAAGGAGATTTTGCCCGGGCATATTTCTATATGGCAACACGCTACCAGAATCTGATTGCTTCCTGGCCGGCGAATGATGCTAATGCTGATGCCATCTTGAACGGTACCTCCTACCCTGCTTATGAAAACTGGTTTTTAAATATGCTTCTGACGTGGAATGCAGCAGATCCGGTATCAGCCAAAGAAATTGCCCGCAACGATGCGGTCTATGCCATTCAGCACAATCGCAATCCTTTTATCGATCATCCTGAATACGTGACCTCTGTATGGGCTCCGGGTGGACTGAAAGCGGAACCCAGCAACCATCCGACAAATTATCTGGCTTCTGCCGGAACACCAACCTACAGTTCCATCAGTCTGAACTGGACCGATGCCACAGGTGCTGTTTTACCGGATGGCTATCTGGTAAAAGGAAGTACAGTCAGTTTTGTAGCCATTACAAATCCTGTCGACGGAACATCCGAGGCGGATGGTGGCCTAATCAAGAATGTTTCATATGGTACACATGCTCAAACTTTTACAGGATTAACACCAAGTACAACCTATTATTTCAAGGTATATTCATATTCCAATTCAGGAACTGATATCGATTATAAAACTGATGGATCTATACAGACGACAAGTCTTGCTACTACTGCAGGAACCAGTGTTCTGCAGCCGGGAGATATTGCAATCATTGAGGTTGATGCGACGAATCCAGATCGTTTGTCTTTTATAACTTACAAACAAATAACTGCTGGAACAGTTATTAATTTCACCGATAACGGCTTTACTGACCCTTCCACTCCAAGAACCGGTGAAGGTATCTTGATATATACTGCCCCATCAACTATTAGTGCGGGAACAGTTATTTCCTGGTACAGTGGTATTAACATTGCAGGTACTGGATGGAATTTAAGTACATCTTCAAGTTTTTCATTCAACGAAGCATCGGATCAGGTTTTTGCATATCAGGGAACCTGGGGAAGTACTCAATCATTGATTTTTGGAATTAACCTTCATGGAAGCTGGGTAGCAGGGGCAAATGATGATGCCAAAACTTCTTGTCTTCCAAGTACTTTGATCAACAATCAGACTGCACTTGAAATCCCACTTGCCAATGGATATTATAATTGGATCACAAATGGTTCGTCAAGTGTGATTTCTTCTATTGTACCTAATCCTGAAAACTGGACCACAAGTGCCAGCAATCTGGCCTCACCAGCATGGAGTTTTAATTTGAACAGTACTTCAACAACAATCAATAACAATACAACCGTAAAATATCTTTCAATTTCATCCGGCGAAACCCTGACTATCGCTCCCACAAGTCAATTAACGGTTACCGGTACGCTAACCAATGCTGTTCCGTCCGGACTGGTGATCAACTCTGATGCTTCAGGTACAGGCTCTCTGATTCATTCCAGCGATTTCGTTCCTGCAACCGTAAACCGTTATTTACCTGGCGCTTCATGGGCATGGCATCTGCTCTCATCTCCTGTTAGTCAGGGTATTGAGGGATCTGACCTTGTTCCTTCCGGATCGAGTTACGATTTATTTTGTTATGACGAGCCAAGCAATACATGGGTCAATTATAAAAACACAAGCGTTGAACCCAGTTGGAATACTGTAAACGGAAGTGAATTTGTACCCGGACGCGGTTATATGTCCGCCTACGAAACAGCGAATCCAACGAAACAATTCACCGGACTTCTCAACAGCGGAACGATAAGTATTGATCTGACAAAATCAGGAAGCAATACCTACAATGGCTATATTCTTGCCGGAAACCCTTATCCGTCCTCTATCGACTGGAAAGCTGCCAGTGGATGGACAAGAAATAACCTTGATTTAAATTCAGGAGGATATGATTATTATATCTACAATTCCACAGCAGGTAATTATGGTACTTTCAACTCGGCCGGATCTTCAGGAACCAATGGAGCAACGCAGTATATAGCTCAGGGTCAGGCCTTTTTTGTGAAGGCATCCACCACCGGTTCCATGTCGATGACCAATAATGTCCGCATTCATAGAAATCCATCTTTTCTGAAAGAATCGAATGAAATAGAACGCCTTATCCGATTGAAAATCAACAGTCTGGCCACAAATTATTCTGATGAAGCTATTCTTGAGTTTGGTCATGACTCCTATGGCGGTTCTGTGAAAATGACTGGTTATACTGAAAAAGCGCCTTCATTGATGCTACCATATGAGGGATCTGATTATGCGATTCGCTTCATGCAGAATTCTGATGATGAACATCTTGTTCCACTTCGTTTTATCGCAGGTGAAAGCGGCGATTATGAAATTAATGCAGAACTGGATGCTGCATTTTTCAGGATGGCACAACTCGAAGACGTGATGACCGGACAAATCTATGACCTGAAAACACAAGCTGATATTCAACTATCAGCCACAAAAGATGATCCATCTGATCGCTTTATTCTGCATCTTGGTTTGATGGGTATGGAGGAACACACCAATAATGAGCTGTTTACGGCTTATATCAACGGAAATGACTTGAAGATCAATAATTTAATCGGAAAGGGAAAAGTCACGGTGTTTGATTTACAAGGCAGATTGGTTGCCGGAATGGAAATGTCGTCGAAAGGCTATTTCAGTCTACCTTTGAACCAGCCTTCCGGTTTGTATATCGTTCATTTACAGAATGAATCATTGTCGACTTCCTTAATAGTAGTTGTAAAATAGATTTCAAATACAAATCCGAAAATCTTACCTACGGAAGGCTTGTTTACAAAATCGAGTAAACAAGCCTTTCCTTTTTTTCGAAATACCATCTAGCTCAGCTTTTTGGAAACAAATATGAAAAGCCTTGTTTTGTGCTTATATTTGTGTGGGTTTCAATCTTAAAATCAGTGCTTAGCATCTCATGAAAGACCTCTCACGAAAAAGATTTATCAGACAAACAGGACTTTTCGGGGCATCTCTTGTTTTTCTACAGGGCTTTGGTCTATTTCGGGTTCCTTTTCTATCTGAATTTACTGAATCCATTCATATTGAGGAACCTATGAACGGTGAGGATGTTTTTTCTTACATCAAAAGGCTTCGTGGTTACATGGACCAAAACCTATACAGACAAATTATTGGTGCTGCCAATGAATTTAAGGAAGGCGATCTTACTGTGGGTGTGGCTGCCCAGAGTCAGGAATTACGCCTGAATGCCAGAGCGCTTTTGTCCCAGACTAGGATCAGGGATTTATTTGATCAGCCATTGTTTCAGGATGAACAATATGATCTGATCAGGTCAACCACTGCGATGTCGGATGAAGTTGGAGAAATGCGCATGTGTGATCTGAAATCCTTTGTGTTGAACGAATCTGAAGAAAAAGTCAAATTGATCATGCCATCTCTGAGCAGCGATGTGATTGCATGTCTTGTGAAGCTGTTGAGCAACGATGAACTGATCGCTGTCGGACAAAAAGTCTTTCATCCTCTTCCGGGTAGTAAAATCGGAAGCAAGGGCTATCTGAGCGCACGTATTCAGCCAAACTCCCCCACCGATGACATTGAAGATATTGTCTGGCAGGTATTTGACGCCTGGTCGTATGGCGTCGGGGATCTTGTTTTAGGCACCAATCCCGTTTCGAGTGAAGCAGAATCTGTTGCCCGGATTGAAGCTGCTTTGCATGAAATTATTCAGACTTTTGGCTTAGAGAAAACCATTCCAAACTGTGTATTGTCGCATATCGATGTTCAGGCTAAAGTGGAAGAAATGCAGGCCGGAACAACCGGAATCTGGTTTCAGAGTCTTGCCGGAACCGTGGAAGCCAATAAAACCTTTGATCTGACGATCGAAAAGATGTTTCAGCATACCGCTAAACGCAAAGGACAATACGGATTATATGCCGAAACTGGTCAGGGTGCTGATTTTACCAACGGTCACGGTGAAGGTTTCGATATGGGGGTGCATGAAGCTCGGAAATATGGTTTCATTCGTGCATTGAAAATGAAAATGTCGGAGAACCGAAAGCCTGAGGACC
>CAITDJ010000136.1 GCA_903891085.1 uncultured Bacteroidota bacterium
AGATTTTTATCAATTACAATTTTATCTTTTGGTATATCTAATTTGTCAAACACATAATAAAGAATCTCTCTTAAAGATACAGATACTCCTGAGCAAATTGTGTATTCTTTTGGCTTTTCCTGCTGAAGCATCAGCCACATAGCCTGCACATAATCTGGAGCATAACCGAAATCCCTTCTGAAATCAATGTTTCCTACCTGAATTATATCACGCGAACCTTCTGCAATTTCGATAGCATTTATAATGACTTTCTTTACAAAGAAATTCGCTGTTCGCAAATATGATTCATGGTTAAATAGAATCCCTGAACAGGTATATATGCCGTACGATTCACGATAGTTAACTGCAATCCAATGGGCTGAAGCCTTGCTGATCCCATAAGGACTTGAAGGATGAATAATTGATTTCACTGTTATTGGCAGGCTTTCAATATTACCAAACATATCACTTGATGACGCCTGATAAAATCTAATTGATTTATCAACTTTTTTTATTGCTTCCAGTAAGTTAAGTACTGAAAGTATGTTGAAATTGATGGTCTCCCAGGGTTGAACAAACGAAATACCGACGGAACTCTGGGCGGCAAGATTGTAAATTTCAGATGGTTGAAATTCAGCCAAAATATTGATTATATCATTAATATTTAATAAGTTACACTTACGAAGGATTACTTTATTTATAACCTGAACATATTCAAGTCCGAATAGGCTCTCCTCGGCATCAGGCCGTAGAATTCCAATTACATCATAATTTTTTTCTAAAAGTAATTTACTTAAATACGCGCCATCCTGACCACTTATACCAGTAATGATTGCAGTTTTTTTCATTGGAGAGTTGTTTATTTTTTTAAGATCAGATCGATTATTTTTTTACGTTGTATTTCCCAATTTTCAAAGCCTTCACAAATAAAGCTATATGTGTTTTTCTGGACATTCTCGATGGTTGAAAAATCAATCTTTTTTGGTTCATTCAGATTAAAAAGGTAGCCGGTTTGATTATGAATTATATACTCATTCATAGTGGGGTTATCGACAGACACAACTGCTTTCCCCATTGCCATTGCTTCTAAAAATGACATACCGATACCTTCATATTCTCTAGGCGCAATGTAAATACCTTTTTCTTTTATGATATCCCACACACCTTCCCTGGTCTCAGACCAATCAGAATATGTGATTTTGTATTGCTTTTCCTGATCTACTGATGGCCTGAAAAACTCGAAATTCGGGTCAATCGCTTTATGGATATGAATTTTCATTTCCGGCTCATCGAGTAATTTTGCAATTGTATCAATCCCAATCTTATTGGTTCTTTGCCAGAAATAAACTTCCTTTGGATTACCAGGCATATACTTTGACGGTTTTGGGTAATATTGCATATAAATTGTTTCAAAGCCCCAGTTAAGCAACTTTTCATGCAGAGTTTTTGAGAAATTAATTATTTTCAGGTCAAAGTAATTATTCCACCAACTGCGTGGCAGCGGATAAACATTATCATACATGGGGAAGAATATGAGATTGTCATTTTTGATCGATTTTAATTGTTTTTTATCCGGAAGGTTCTGAAAAAAAATCACGCCAAGATAAGTCTCATCTATAAATGACAAATCCGGATATAATCCACCATCCCAGCTTTCATCCAATATGACTTCAACGGTAAAAAATTGTTTCAGATAGTCAATTAAAAATAGTGTTGATTTGGTTTTTTGGTGGTATGAATGTCCAATATATGCGATTTTTTTCGAATTAATATTTATCTTTCTGGTATGTTTTGGGAATAATTTAATTCTCAAAAAGGTGGAAGAATCAGAAAGTTTTCTACCGATTGCACCCAATAATCTGTAACAAACCGAAAGTGTGAACCTGTACACTTGATAATAAAATGGCTCTGAAACGGTTAATATTTCCCTGTTACCTGGCATCATGAAAAAATTAGTCACGTTATGTGAAGGATGAAGTAATTGAACCCTGGAGCGGATTATGACTTATGTTCATTTTCATAATACACAAAAATTAAAAGTAAAGTATGGTTAATCCTAATGGGATATTTTCTTGAATGGATTAATACCCCTTATCTAAAACTTATACTGTTAATTTAAAATTATTCCCATGTATTGTCAAGAATAAAAGCTTTCAGTTGTTGTGCACTTTGAGCCCATGATAGATACGGTATTCCAGCTGATTGTGGAACTTTCCCGTTTCTATATAAGTCGAGCCATGCTGTAATTGCAGAAGCAAGATCGGTACCGTGCAAACCATCAAAATAAAAGGCATGGTCACCAGCGACTTCGAGAAATACAGGAAGATTACGGGCGATGATGGGGATGTTAATCCGAGCTGCTTCTATTAAGGGTAGTCCAAATCCTTCACCTTCTGAAGGTGCTAATAAACAGGAACATACACTGTAAATCTCTTTTAGAAATTCATCTGTGATTCCGTTAAACCAGAATAAATGCCTGTTGTTTTCCGGATGTTTTTTAATTCTTTCAACAATTGACTCGACCATCCAACCTTGTTTGCCAACAATAACCAGGTTTGTTTGCGTCCCATTTTTCCAGAGTTCTTCAAAAGCATCAAGCGCTTGTGAATGACCTTTTCGAGGTTCAATTGTTCCAACCATTAGAAAAGATGGGTAACATTTTATTGCTGAAATTGATTTCTCATAATTAGCTGGTAAGCCTTTCGAGGGAACTGATGCTTCGATATCAGCACCCAAATGAAACCAACCATATTTGAAATTGTGTTTATAATGATTGACGTTCGATTCAATCCAGTTTTTTGCATCATCGGAAGTTGATTTCGAAATACAGATTACACCGCTCCCTTTTGAGATGGTGTATAACCATTTTTCGAATATTTCTTTCGAACCTTCAGGAAAATATTTAGGTAACAGAACCGGTAGTAAATCATAAACGGTGAAAATTACATGTACACCATCATTTATCATCCTAATAATAAATTTCGACTGACCCAAATAAAGGAATAAATCTAATGCAAGAAACATATCACCTGCTTGATATTCAATTGGTTCATCAGTCAACGGACTTTTGTTATTATCTAAAAACCGCATGGTAAACTCGCGGGCATAATAGTATAATTCTCCATGCTCGGTATAAACAGGTTCAACACGATATCCAGTCGGAGGATTTACCAATAATTCGGTCAGTATTGAACGGACAACACGTTGAATCCCTGTTTGTAAATCATTTTGACAGATAGCCGATATATCAACCAAAAGTTGTTTTTGATGAAGTTCGACAGGATAATTTCTTGAAATACCGGAAGATAATTCCCGGATATCGTTTTCGTTTTTTGAAGATATTCCTAAATTACTTATTGCCTGGATTAATGCTGATTTAGATCCAGGTTTTTTTAAATAAAATGATTCAATGGATTGCGCGTACATCATCGCACACTTCGACGGACTATGGTTTGTTTGGATAAGTTTCTGTGCCTGGGTTGATAACGATAATCGTTTGTTATTATCATTTCTTAGTATCTCCAGAGCTTCGGTGAGTCCCGAATCAATGAAATCATCAGGAATTTTATAAATATGTTCTCCTGAAATGTCGGCAATGCTACCGTTTGCGTTGGCAATAGTTGCTAATCCATAATTGAGGCAATCAAATATTGCCGCCGAGGTTTCTCCCCGCGACATTGTTCGAAGCTGAACTCCAAGATCGGCTGCTGCCAGGTATTCTTTAAATGTCTCTAATTCTGTCCAACCTGTAATGCTGATCTGTTCCGCAAATCCACTATTCTCAATATCTTTGGCCAATTCCTGTCCGTATCCTTCTGTATATTCACCTACAAAAATCAAACGACATTTTTGATCCTTTGAAAGTGAGGATGTTAACCAACAATCTAACAGACGTTTATTCAGTTTTGTGGGTCCTATGATGCCAAAACTGCAAACAACAAAATCTTCATCGTTTATATTTAGATGTTTACGGGCGAGTTTTTTATCCGTTGCTTTGGCTGGTATTTTCAACATGGGGATGACCGCCCAGTTTTTAATGGCATTGGTTCCATACCACTTTTTGGCTAATTGCACCGAATATTGTGAATGAACAATAATTCCGGTTGCATTTTGTATCACATCGAGATTACATGGATACTCCCATAGAACTTCCAATATATTTTTTAAATGTTTACTCTTAATGAATGGTGTGTATCCATGGCTATGAAATAATGATTTAACAAAGAAATCTGTATGTTGATCATTCATTTCCATATGATGCATGATGTGAGACAGATAGAAGTCGTGTAGTACGACCACACCTGGAATTGTCTCCAGTGATGAAAACATGGATGTGTGAAAGTGAGAATTTCCAATATGATAGAGTACTCTGTCATACGTATGTGAATTCAGTTTGAACCAGACATAATCACGAATCGGACAATTTGAATTTATCCAGACATCTGAAATGGAATCCTGATCGACTATAACATCAATTTTATAGTATTTCGCCAATTCAGGTATTAACTCAGCCGAGTAATCACTTATACCGCTTCTTTCAGGAGGGAGAGGTGAAACAAATGCTAAACTCGGTAATGAAGAGGAATCAGGTTTAAATGCGTTTTTCTCTTTTTGATTTTTCTCTAATTCATTAATTGCATCCAGTGCCAACAATGCGCTCTTTTTCCAGGAAAACATTTTTGATTGTTCTAATCCATGCTTTTCAAGGGTTTTACGAAATGCATCATCCGTTAAAACATGTTCCAATTTAGTGGCAATTGATACTGGGTCGTTTGGATCGAAAAGTGCATCTTCAAAGTTAATTATCTCAGGAATGCTTGAGTTGTTTGAACCAATCACAGCCTTTCCACATGACATCGCTTCCAAAACCGGTAAGCCAAAACCTTCGTAAAGTGAAGGGAATACGAATACATCGCACAAATTATAAAGGATAACAAGATCATGATCAGGAACATAACCAGTAAATATGATATCGTCTTTTGTAAGATTATTTTGTTTAACAAGAATTTCCAATGTGGTTCGATATTCTGTCGAAAGTTTGCAGATTATTACCAATTGATATTTCTTCAAAAGATTTGCAGGCAATTTCGCAAACGCAATGATGAGTCCCTCAATATTTTTCCGATAATCAGCTCCACCTGTGTACATGGCAAATGACCGGCTAATGCCATATCGACTTAATACCATTACATCCAATCCTGTGTTTTTTGCGATTGGTTGGAAAATTGGGTCGGCAGCTCCGGAAATATTAACCACATTATTCGCTGGAATTCCGAGTAAATTGATAGCATCCCGTTGAGAAGACGAAGAGATAGCTAATACTAAACTGGCTTTTGACAAATATTCGAGCTTTGATTCGTACCATTTGGCTGCCTGCGGATCATTAAGGTAGTTTTTGTAAAAAATCAACCGAATAAGATCGTAAAAGATAATTATCGTTGGAATGCCATGATTTAGTTTACCGTTACTCGTAACAGCATCGTCAGCAAAACCTTCAAACAAACTGGCAATCAATATTATATCAGGATCAAGACTTGAAATATAAGCCTCAAGGGATAGTTCGGCTGCTTGCCTTCGCCAGTTATTGTTTTCAGTTGAAAAATTAGTGTTAGGAGAAGAATGCCATATTTTTATATTTCCTTTGGGTAGTAAACCTTCGAACTCAGCCCTGATAGGTTCAATTGTATCGATAAACAATTCATTCAGTACCAAAAATATCTCATGAGAATCCCGGTTATCAATGATTTCTTTAATCAGCGCAATTGTATAATTGCCAATGCCTCTGTTTCTTGACACTGTTGATTGAGCCGCCTGAAAATCAATTACAATTCTCATTATTTCGATGCCTTTATATTTTGATCCTTTTGGATACCCGCCCGGTGAAGTTCGTTATAAATTTTCCTGGTGTTATAACTCATTTCTTCCCTAATGGGTAAAGATTGTGTCAGATCATGTTTGTTACGTCTTCTCAAAATTGAACCAAAGTGTAAGATACTTTTTCTTATTTTTATAACGGGTCCTAAATGAGAAATGGATTTCTCGTTTCTTATCTGTCTAAACACATCGATCGATTTACGTACCGGTGCAAGAAGTCGCCAAATAGTGCTGTTTAAAACAGCATTAACCTGCGAATTCATTTCATGGTTCTGTTGTTTAAGCTGAAGGTTTTCTATTTGAATTGCCCTGATTTCAGATCGAAGCGACTTGTTTATTTTAAGAAGTTCATCGTTGTTAATCTGAAGTTGTTTAATTTGTGGTTGCAACTCAGGATTCGTATCAGTGAATTCATCCATTTTTGAGAAGGTCTTTTAATTTTCTTTCAATTAATCGCAGGGGTAAAGTTAGTCGCCAGGAATAAGAATGTTTTATCGAGTTTAAAGTTTGCGTAACTACTTGATATTGTTGCTGAATTACATTGTTTTTACCTAAGAGTTCACCAATCTGAACTTGCTTATAGACTTCGGAATACAGTATAAAATTATCGAAAAAACAAGGAGGATATGAGAAAATACTTTTGTTATCCATTTGGTCATTCCTCAAATAAAACCTGTTTAATCCATCGAAATAAACAAAGGTGTAATTGGCTTCTATAAGAATGTGCTCCCAATCCTTGTGGTTCTTTTCCTGACTATTTGGAATGGTTGCTTCAATGACTAATACTTTTGGACGGTAAATATTCCAATTGTTCGATTCAATAACATTACGTTCTGTGCCTTCAACATCTATTTTTAAAAAATCAATTTCAATGTTTTTGGCATATTGTTCAAAAACACTTTCCAATCTTTTTGATTGAATGATGCATTTCTCAAACGCATCAATCTTATTTCCATCATAATCATAAATATTGTTGCCAGCAAAGGCTGATTGAACAATTTCCTCATTAGTAGAGGACAATCCAGTATTCGGTAAATCGTAAAATTCGATACTGCCCTCGATATTTGAAATAGCAATGTTGAGACAAATATCTCTTTTACGTTCCAAAACCAGTTCATTATAAAAAAAGGTTGACGGTTCAATATTTATACCCGTCCATCCTTTCTCATAAAAGTGTTTTGTAACCGAATCCAATGTAGGTTTTGCGGCACCCACATCTACATAAAATCCATTTATTTTGTCTTTAAAGAATCTTTCGAGTATTATATCCTCGAAATTTTGGGCGTAAGAGATCATGGCTTTGTTATAGATTATTTGGTTTTTCGAAAGCGATATCCCCGGTGAGTAGTTTGTACCTGTCAATCAATGATGCAGCCAGAGATATTTTATTAAAGCATATTAATGATATCAAACTTTGAATCAGCATTGATTCCGCTTCATTTTTTAGTGGTTCCTTTTTAAGATAAATAGCATCACCCCAACCCAATTGATCTTTTGATATTAAAGCGTGTTTATTATGAAATGGGTAACGACATTCATATTGAAAATCAATGAACTGAAATCCCATAGACCGCAAATAAAGATCAACCTCTGCGAAAAGGGCTTGTCCGGAATATATTTCAATAAACGAAACCTCACATTGAATTACT
>CAITDJ010000137.1 GCA_903891085.1 uncultured Bacteroidota bacterium
CTGACAGGATTTATTCGCAAGGCATTTACGCGAAAATTAGTGCCGGTTACGGACTTCAAATGAGTTCGCAGAATATAGACTATTTCAACTTTACTAATTTTTCAATTGATACGGCTTCATCCACACAAGAGCAGGTAAAAACATCACTGGGAAAAGGATTTGTTGTTGAGGGAGCTGTTGGGTATATGTTCAATAAAAATATTGGTACCGAATTGGGTGTATCGTACCTGCTGGGTGCAAAAACGCAGACAATTCAAACATTATATGGTAGCCGGCGCAACAATAGTTTGTCGGCAAATATGTTAAGAATTAATCCATCCTTTGTTGTTTCCTGTGGTTTCGAAAAAATTAATCCTTATGCAAAACTTGGTTTGATCATTGGTTTCGGTAAAATTATCTACGAAGATGATTATATATCAGCCGGTGGAGGTGTTGTGTCTGAAATAATGGAATTAAGCGGAGGAATAGCCCTGGGGTTAAATGCCGGGGCAGGCGTAATTTATAATCTGAATGAAAAGCTTTCATTGTTTGGCGAAATCAATATGGTAAACTTATCTTATTCACCAAGCCGGGGAGAATTAACCAAATCAACAATTGACGGTACTGACCGCCTGCCTGATTTAACAATAGCTGAAAAGGAAGTTGATTTTGTTGAAAGTTATAGGACGGATACCAACACGCCATACACACATACTGAACCAAGAGAAGAACTGAAAGAAAGCTTTCCTTTTGGTAGTGCCGGGTTAAATGTTGGTATTAAAATAAATTTATAAAATCATCTGGTAATGAATCTTCAGGTTTTTGAAACGGTTTTTGCTTTTATTATTGTCATTTTGCTTTGTCTGTTGCTACGCAAACTTTCTATAATCAAGGAAGAAGACGGGAAAGTCTTTTCAAATCTGTTAACCAAGGCTGTTCTTCCTGCTGTTATTTTTCTTCAATTATCAGCCACCCCCATAAAGAGTAATCAGTTTTTATTGGTGTTTGCAGTAATTGTTGCCGGCGTTTTGTCAATGATTCTGGCATGGGGACTGGGTAGTTTGCTGAAGCTTTCCAGAGCCAAAACAGGAGCCTTGATGCTTACTTCATCGTTTGGATCATCAGCGCTGATTGGTTATCCGTTCATCGCATTTTCATTTCAAAATAATCCTGAAGCAATGGCTGATGCAGTTCTTTTAAGTGAATTGGGCGTTGGATTGCCCATGTTTATCATCGGTCCGGCCATTGCAATATTTTTTGGCGAAAATGTTGGAAAATCAAGTGTTAAAAAGGCGCTTTCATGGTCCTACTTCCAGTCTCCGATTTTTGTTTCAGTTGTTTTGGGGATGGTTTTTTCATTTATTCCTTTCGACAGAGGGCATAGTTATATAGAACCATTTTTTGAAGCATTAAAAATGATAAACGGCGCATTGTCAGTGTTGGCATGTCTGGTGTTATCCCTGCAATTGAAAATCATTTCATTGAAGGGAATTATTCCTCTGTTTGTTATTTCAGCGCTTATACAAATGTGGTTTCAGCCAATGGTAGCGCATGCACAGGCCATCTTATATAATTTATCATCATTACAGACACAGGTATTGGTACTTGTCTGTTCGTTACCTTCGGCAGTGCTCGGGCCGGTATTTGCCAAACAACACAATTGTGCTCCTGAAACTGCATCAGCTTTGGTTATGGCGCATATTGTATTAAGTATCGTTATGGTACCTGCAGTTTTTTATTTTATGGGATAAAAATGATATGATGAAAAAATCAATTTACATATTGGCAATTTTTCTCATTACAAACTCCACGTTGCTTATTGATCGTTGCATGGGTCAAATCAACGCGCCAATAATATCAAATCTTACGTATGACAGCATTACACAAACCGGTGTAACTCTTTTCTGGTCAACGGATATACCTGCTGATGCAAAAGTTAAATGGATGGCTCCTGATTCAAATTACCAGGCACTCATTTATACGGATTCATCGTATAATGCTGCACGGCTTACCAATCATATTGTACACGTACGCAATCTTAGGCCTGCGACAATTTATAAATACAGTGTTATTTCGCAAAATCAGGTAGGATCAAGCCTTGATTCAGGCTATTTTGTAACCAAATCATTATCGTCCGGCACCGTTCAGGCCTATTTCAACCACAGTGTGGATATTTCAGTCAATACAGGCGAACATGCCAATGGCAACCAAAACTTCGAACACCTTTTTGTTAAACAGATTGACAGCGCCAAATACAGCATTGATATTACGCTATGGGGATTTTCGTATTATACATCTATCAGCGATGCATTGATTAAAGCAAAAAACCGTGGTGTGAAAATCAGGTTCATTTATAACCACACTGCCTACACGCCGCTGCTTGATACACTGCTTGC
>CAITDJ010000138.1 GCA_903891085.1 uncultured Bacteroidota bacterium
CCACAGGTTATTCATGAATATACTGCATTAATATTAATAATTATTTGAATTCGTCACAGGCTTTGTTAACAAATTAACAGAAAACCAAATAACCAATAACAATAAAGTTATTAACAATTTGAGTAAAAATTAATATTTAAATTGCTGATTTTTAGTAATATAAATATTGTACTCGTTTTGTTCCTATCAATTTTAAACAATATTATTACATTGTATTGCATAATTATTCTAACTTTGTGATGGATAAAAGGATTTTAACTCTAAAACCTATAAATATTGGAAAGTATCAAAGTAACTGAAATAAACGGAATACAGCTCTATTACAGTTTTATTTCCGGCGCTCAGCGTATTTTTGAAAACCAAAAACTTCTTAACAAAATCAATGTTTTTCCGGTTGCAGATGCAGATACAGGCACCAATCTTGCCTCCACCATGAGAAGCATTGTGAATACAGCCCAGCCTCAGGAAAGCCTGAAGTTGACAGCAGTTGCACTCGCTGATGCTGCATTGATCGGAGCCAGAGGTAATTCAGGAATTATTTTCGCTCAGTTTCTTTATGGTTTCAGTAATGAAATTAAAGATGAAGCCACGCTTACAGTAAGTGCATTTGCCGAATACATGAACAAAGCGGTTCGTTATGCTTACGAAGCCATTGCAAACCCGGTGGAAGGCACCATGATTTCAGTAATAAAAGATTGGGCGGAGTATATTTATCTGCTGAAAGACAAATTTGACGACTTTCTGAAATTGCTGCTTGATGGATTAATGAAAGCCATGGAATCACTGAAGTTAACAACAACACGTATGGCAGTGCTTGCCAAAGCAAATGTTGTTGATGCCGGTGCAAAAGGCTTTGTAGTTTTTCTGGAAGGCATGTTCGATTATTTCAAAAATGGCCAGGTTCAGATTGCTTTTGATGACACAAAAATTGAAATTGAAGAAGCGACTAATGCCATCAACCATGATGACATCACCTTTCGTTTCTGTACTGAAGCCATGATTAAAGGCGAAAATCTCACACGCGATGCCTTTACAAAAGCCATGGAAGGAATGGGTGATTCGGTTGTGATAGCTGGGTCCCCTACAAAAATGCGTATTCATATCCATACCGATCAGCCCTGGCTCCTTTTCGAAAAGATAGCCAAAATAGGAACTGTGACCTATAAAAAGGTTGATGATATGGTGATGCAGAATGACCTTGCCTCTAACCGCAAATTCAAAATTGGTATCGTAACCGATTCAACTTGTGATATTCCAAATGAGTTGTTGCAGAAATATCAGATTCAGGTCGTACCCCTTACCATTCACTTTGGTGAAGAATACTTCCTCGACAGAATCACATTACAACCCGAACAGTTCTTTAAAAAACTTCAAAAATCGGATACACATCCAACTACCGCACAACCCGCATATCCCGAGTTTGTCAATCGCTATAACTATCTCGCTACACACTACGATTCCATCATCGCAGCCCACATCAGCTCGGGGATGAGCGGAACCTGGCAAAATAGCCTGAATGCCTCACGAAAAATCTCAGATGAAACCGGGAAACGAATTTCAGTTGTTGATACAAAAAAAATATCAAGCGGACTTGGACTGATTGTATTACGCATGGCAGAAGCAATCGATACCGGTATCAGCCACGATAGTATCGTTCACGATATGAAAGACTGGGCCGACAATACAAAGATCCTTGTTTCGTCCAAAACCATGAAATATATGGTCAGGAGTGGCCGTGTTAGCTATTCAAAAGGTTTGTTGGGTAAATTACTGGGTATCAAACCTATCGTTGAAGTTAAAAACCATGGTAAAACCGAAACTTTTGGTAAACCATTTAACGAGAAAGCAAGCATGAAAATCGTTATGGACGAAATGAAAAGATTCGTAGCAGATAACGATGTCTGGGGTTATTCTATATCTCATGCCGAAAATTTGACTGTTGCCAACTGGTATGCCGAACAAATGGAATTACTGACGGGAAAGAAACCTGTGTTTATAAATGATGCTTCACCTGTATTGGTTACCAATGCCGGTCCGGGTGTTGTCGCACTTTCGGTTATGCTGAAATAATCATAAACATTCGCACTTTATAAAAAATGCCGGATTCATAAGCCGGCATTTTTGTTTTAAAGTATATTGTGATTCCAAACGATTTTCGGTATTCCAATACGATAATAGTGCAGTTTAAACCTTTGATGAAATGGGTTCTCTTCTTTCGATCCCTATAATAATCAGGAAGAAAACCAAGCCTGTAATAAAGAAAATAATAATCGACAACACTGAAGCACGCATACTTCCAGTGAGGGTCTCCATCAATCCAAAACTGAAAGTACCAGCCACTGTAGCCAGCTTTTCCATGACATCATAGAAACTGAAAAACGAAGTATGATTTTTGGTTTCGGGAGGAATCATCTTCGAAAAAGTTGAACGTGTCAGCGCCTGAGAACCACCCATCACCAATCCAACGAAAACCGCAACCACGATGAATCCCAATGCACCATGTATAAAATAGGCGCCGATGACAATCAAAATCCATGATATGATTAATCCGGTAAGCACCTGAAAATTACCCCAACGGGCAGAAAGGTTTGCAAACAAATAGGCACCTGCCATACCCACAATCTGAATGATTAAAATAACAGGGATCAATACCGCATCTGAGAGCCCAAGTTCCTTGGCGCCAAAGGTAGCAGCCATGAACATTACCGTAAGAATTCCACTGATAACAAAAAAGAAACCAATGAGATACAAGGTCATTTTGCGTGATTGAAATACCTGTTTTGCAACAACCTGTAATTCCTGATAGCCTTTGATAAACAAATTGGCACCTTTCTGCCGGTGACCAAACGTATACTTAGGGAGTTTAATAAATGTCATCCTGGAAAAAAACAGCCACCAAACACATACGGAAGCAAAGGCGAGTTTCGCAGGAATAGTACTATCCACAATACCGAATAAGTCAGGTTTCAACACCACAATCAAATTTGTTAGCAGTAAGATGACAGCTCCAAGATATCCCATCGAGTATCCCCTGGCACTTATCATATCCTGATCTTCGGGATTTGCAATGATTGGCAAAAACGAATTGTAGAACACAAGACTTCCTCCATATCCGAATGTGGCTAATGTAAATGCAATGATCCCCAATTCGATGTGCTGCCTGTCAAAGAAGAACAGCACTCCGCATGAGATAGCACCTATGAATGTGAACACTTTCATGAACGTTTTTCGGCGCCCGGTGTAATCGGCCAGTGATGAAAATAAGGGAGAAAAAAGTGCGACAATCAGGTAGGCACTTGCAATGGACCATGAATAAGCAACGGTATTGATTACCTCGTAACCAAAAAAGGAAATAAAATTCCCATGATCAGAACTGGTGACTGAGATAAAATATATTGGAAATATTGCCGATAAAATGGTCAGTTGATAGACCGAATTTGCCCAATCATACATCACCCAGGCCCTGATAGTTTTTTTATCGCCCTTTTGTATAGGTCTGAATTTGGAAAATTTAGATTCGTTTTTTTCTTCAGCCATAGTATAATAGGTTTGATAAGTTCATGTCATTAATACAATAGATTGCAAGCATTTAAAAATTTGACTTTTAAAAACCCGAATCCCTATAGTTGCCTTTGAGTAAATCAAACCTCAAAGTTGGTATATTTATTTAAAAAGTCAAGTTTTTATTCTATTTTAATTGACTACTCTTTGAATTCATTCTAAATTTTAACACACACTGTTTAGCTGTTTTAGAAATTGTTACATTTGCCTGTTGCTATTGTTAATTCCTGAACAACAAATTAAATACATGATTACAAGACAGTTAACACATCCTAACAGTATAGTTGTTATTGGCGCATCCAATGATATTCACAAGCCGGGCGGCAAAGTTTTGAAAAATATTATTGATGGGGGATTCAAAGGCACACTTTTGGTTTCAAACCCAAAAGAAGAAACTGTTCAAGGCATAAGAAGTTTTCAGAATCCTGCAGATTTACCAACAGTCGATCTTGCTGTGATCGCCATTGCTGCCAAATATATACCAGAATTGGTCGAATTGCTTGCTTTTCAGAAAGATACCAAAGCATTTATCATATTGTCAGCTGGTTTCAGTGAGGAAAGTGCAGAGGGAAAAGTATTGGAAGATAAAATTGTGGCGACAATAAATCAGGTTGGTGGTTCTCTGATTGGCCCAAATTGCGTGGGAATTCTCACACCGCAGCACCATAGTATTTTCACTGAACCCATACCAAATCTACAATCAAATGGCTGCGATTTCATCTCAGGTTCAGGCGCAACAGCCTGTTTTATCATGGAAGCCGGCATTCCAAAAGGATTGACTTTTGCCAATGTTTTTTCAGTTGGAAATTCAGCACAGATGGGTGTCGAAGAAGTGTTGAAGCATCTTGATGAAAACTTTGATCCGGAACATGATTCGAAAATTAAACTATTGTATATCGAGAACATCTCCAAACCGCAGATGTTGCTCAAACATGCCTCTTCATTAATCAGAAAAGGATGCAAAATAGCAGCGATTAAAGCCGGAACAAGTGAGGCGGGCAGTCGTGCGGCCTCATCACATACGGGCGCCTTAGCCAGTTCTGATGTTGCTGTGGATGCGCTGTTCCGCAAAGCCGGAATCGTCCGTTGTTATGGTCGCGAAGATTTGATTGCCGTAGCATCCGTTTTTATGCATCCGACATTCACAGGCAACAAAATTGCGGTAATCACTCACGCCGGTGGCCCTGCAGTCATGCTCACCGATGCCCTGTCATCAAATGGGCTGGAAGTACCAACAATAAGTTGCATAAAAGCAGAATCATTGAAAGAAAAGCTTTTCCCCGGTTCTTCTGTTTCTAATCCGATTGACTTTCTGGCCACTGGAACCGCTGAGCAGTTGGCATTCATTATTGACGCATGCAACGACGATTTTGACGAAATAGACGCCATGATTGTCATCTTTGGAACACCCGGCCTGAGTGAGATATTTGATGTATATGCCATCCTCGACGAAAAAATGAAATCGAGTAAAAAACCAATCTTTCCGGTGCTCCCGTCTATTTTGACAGCTGGAAAAGAAGTTGAATTTTTTCTATCAAAAGGTCGCATCAACTTTCCTGATGAGGTAAATTTAGGAAATGCGTTGGGGAAAGTGATGCGAACACAGCCACCACTGGAATCTGTCAATCCTAGTTCAATCGATACGGCTAAAATTAGAACTATCATCGGAAAAACCGAAAATGGCTATATTTCCCCTGAAATGATTCAGCAATTACTCGATGCAGCCGGAATCAGAAGAGCAGGTGAGCATGTGGTGAATTCAAAGGAAGAAGCAGTTCAATCAGCCAATAAACTTGGTTTTCCATTGGTAATGAAAGTGGTTGGTCCAATTCATAAATCAGACGTTGGAGGAGTGGTACTGCATATTGATAGTCTTGAAAAAGTAGTTGCTGAATTTGAAAGGATGATTCAAATAAAAGACACTACGGCAATTTTAATGCAACAAATGCTTAGCGGAACCGAATTGTTTGTTGGCGCAAAAAGAGAACCAAAATTCGGACATATTATTTTAGGCGGACTTGGAGGCATTTTCATCGAGGTGCTGAAAGATGTGAGTAGTGCTTTAATACCGATCGGTAAAACGGAAGCCCTGGGCATGATACATTCATTGAAAAGTTATAAGATAATTCAAGGTGTGAGGGGACAAAAACCCATAGATGAAGACGCATTTGCTGAAACAATATGCCGCTTATCTGCCCTACTCGAAGCAGCACCAGAAATTGCAGAAATTGATCTCAATCCATTGTTGGGCAATCATTTAGGTGTTATTGCTGTGGACGCCCGCATCCGAATTGAAAAATAATTGTATGAAGAGAAATGATCTGATTACAATCTTGATTGTCGTTACCATTCTAAGTCCCTTTTTTCTTTCTGAAACCTTTTACGACACCTATAATCTACTGAACACAAATCACAGTATGATCATGAGTTTTGTAAAATTTGCCTTATTGGCGACCTTTGGTGAAATGATTGCATTGCGGTTGCAAACCGGAAAATATAATCAAAAAGGATTTGGAATTATGCCTCGCGCCATTGTCTGGGGTTTTTTGGGAATAACTATTAAAATTGCATTTGTCATTTTCGCAGCCGGAACACCCGTATTACTTGGTTATCTAGGGCTAAACATTGTTGCAATCAGCACGGCCAGGCTATCACTACAATCGGTTTTCATCGCATTCTCAATAAGCACTTTCATGAATATCATGTATGCACCCATCATGATGACGTTTCATAAAATTACTGATATTCATATTATTACAACTGGCGGCACTGTTTCAGGATTATTCAAACCGATTCAATTCGGGACAATCTTAGCACAAATTGAATGGAAAAGACAATGGGATTTTATCTTCAAAAAGACAATCCCTTTTTTTTGGATACCAGCACATACCGTCACCTTTCTGCTTCCGGCCAATTTTCAGGTCTTGTTTGCTGCCATGCTGGGAATTGCATTGGGCATTATTCTCAGTTTTATTAAATCACAAAAGCCGGAGCAAATAAACTCAATTCAATCAAACAACACAGAATAAAACTGAATTCATTTGACTATAATAGTCATCACATTAATAATTTCTGCAATCGATTGCAAAACATAAAAACTTTTTCATTAGATTTGTAGAAACAGATTAGATATAATTAAAGTATTGAAATATAAATAGTTAAGATTTATGACCCACACCCCTATACAGCCTGAAATAGTTCAGCAAAAAATTAATGAAAGTGGATTAGCCTCCATCGGAAAAGCATCTATCCGTGAAATCAAGAAACTCGTCGATATGATTGAACAAGCTTCCGGGCAAAAGTTCATCAGAATGGAGATGGGAATACCCGGATTACCACCCTCGAAGATCGGTGTTGCCGGTCAGATTGAAGCACTTAAAAAAGGCGTTGCGGCCATCTATCCCGATATTCATGGTATTCCGGTCCTCAAAAATGAAATATCCCGTTTTGTAAAGCTCTTTATGAATATCGACGTAAATCCTGAAGGTTGTATTCCAACAGTAGGTTCAATGCAAGGTGGATTTGCCTCATTTTTAATGCTCGGAAGAATTTATAAGGACCGTGACACTACCTTGTTTATTGACCCGGGTTTTCCGGTTCACAAACAGCAACATAAAGTGTTAAATATCAAATATGAAAGCTTTGATGTTTACAATTTTCGCGGTGAGAAACTTCGCGAAAAGCTTGAGTCCTATTTTAAAAAAGGCAATATTCATTCTGTCCTTTATTCCAATCCCAATAATCCTTCATGGATTTGTTTCACCGAAAAAGAACTTCAAATCATTGGTGAATTGGCAAATAAGTATGATATCGTCATTATGGAAGACCTTGCCTATTTTGGCATGGATTTCAGAAATGACTACAGCAAACCTGGGCAGGCACCTTTTCAACCCACTGTTGCCAATTACACTGATAAGTATATCCTGTTCATTTCCAGTTCAAAAGCTTTCAGTTATGCCGGTGAGCGCATTGGAATGATGGTGATTGCCAACAATCTCTTCCAAAACCATTTCCCAGATCTAAAGCGATTCTATCCAAACGACTTGTTCGGATACAATATGATATTTGGCACGCTATATCCCTTAAGTTCCGGAACGTCCCATTCAGCACAATACGCCCTCACCGCGATATTACAAGCCGCCAATGACGGACAATTCAATTTTGTTGATGAAGTAAAGGAGTATGGTGAAAAGGCGCATATCATGAAGAAACTATTCACCGAAAACGGATTCAACATAGTGTATGATATGGATGAAGACAAACCCATTGCGGATGGTTTCTATTTTACATACGCATATCCGGGCTTTACAGGGGTAGAATTATTAGAAAAAATGATTTATTACGGTATAAGTGCCATTTCACTGGATATAACCGGAAGCGACCGTCATGAGGGCATCAGGGCATGCACTTCACTCATTCAACGGAATCAATTCGATACCCTGGAGTTGCGCCTTAAACAATTCCATGCCGATCATCCGATAAATGCAAACCTATAATTTAAACTCTTTATAAATTGAAGTGTATTCGTAATTTAGACATGGTTAAAAACGGTTTAATCGGTTATAAAACAGTAAATTCGTAGAAAAAAATAATCATTTAATTATCTATTCAGATATGGCAAAAATGAGAGGTGCAATCGTGGTCGATATACATAAATGCAAAGGCTGTGGTGTTTGTGTTCCATCATGCCCTAGCGAAGTGATCGACCTCGCTAATGAAGTGAACGGGAAAGGCTACCATTATGCTTTTATGAATAAACCTGAAGAATGTACAGGTTGTTCGAATTGTGCAGTGGTTTGCCCCGATGGTGTTATCACTGTTTATCGGTTGAAAGTAAACAGTTAATAATAAAATAAAAAACAGAATAATGGGCGAATTGAAATTAATGAAAGGTAATGAAGCCATGGCTGAAGCTGCAATCAGAGCAGGTGCTGACGCTTACTTTGGTTACCCTATCACGCCACAATCGGAAGTGATTGAATACCTGATGGCTGAGAAACCATACGAAAGAACGGGAATGGTTGTGCTGCAGGCTGAAAGTGAAGTAGCAGCCATCAATATGGTGTATGGTGCAGCAGGATCAGGGAAAAGAGTGATGACATCCTCTTCGAGTCCGGGAGTGAGCCTGAAACAGGAAGGGCTTTCCTATATTGCCGGATCAGAATTACCATGTGTTTATGCTAATGTAGTCCGTGGAGGTCCGGGTTTGGGAACGATTCAACCTTCACAGGCTGATTATTTCCAAAGTGTGAAAGGTGGAGGACACGGCGATTATAAACAAATCGTACTTGCTCCTGCCTCTGTTCAGGAAATGGCTGATTTTGTGAAACTAGGTTTCGAATTGGCCTTTAAATATCGGATTGCAGTCCTTATTCTATCTGATGGTGTTATTGGTCAAATGATGGAAAAAGTTGAATTATTCGATCAGATGCCACGCCTGACTGATGAAGAAATAAAAGAAAAATATCCCTGGGCCACAACCGGAAAGGCGAAAGGTACTGAGCGACGGATTATCACCTCTCTTGATCTTGATTCGCTCAAAATGGAAAAACATAATCACCATCTTCAGGCTAAATACAAACTCATTGCTGAAAATGAAGTCAGGTTTGAACTGTTTAACTGCGAAGACGCTGAATATGTATTTGTTGCTTATGGTTCGAGTGCCCGTATCGCCCAAAAATCGGTACAGCTTGCTCGCCGTAAAGGTATCAAAGTAGGATTGTTGCGTTTGATTTCACTTTTCCCATTCCCAACAAAACAAATACAAGCATTGTGTGATCAGGGTGTCAAAGGATTTCTCGCTGTTGAGATGAGCGCAGGACAAATGGTAGAAGATGTGCAGCTTGCAGTGAATGGTCGTGCCAAAGTGGATCATTATGGCCGTTTTGGAGGCATTGTGCACAGTCCGGAAGAAGTGGAAAAAGCATTAGAACAAAAAATGATCGGAGGATAGACAATGGCTGATATAACACTGAATGATATTATTAAACCAGAAAACCTGGTTTATGAAAAAACACGGTTGATGACCGATAAAGAACTTAGCTACTGTCCAGGTTGCGGACATGGCACCGCGCATCGCATCACCATGGAAGTGATTGAAGAACTAGGATTAGAAGAAGATACCATCGGTGTTGCACCGGTTGGATGCTCCGTTCTGGCTTATGAATTCATGAACATCGACATGACCCAGGCAGCCCACGGTCGTGCGCCTGCAGTTGCCACCGGTATAAAAAGAGTGTGGCCTGATAAAATTGTATTTACATATCAGGGTGATGGCGATTTGGCGGCTATTGGCACTGCCGAAACAATCCATGCCTGCAACAGGGGCGAAAAAATCGTTATTATTTTTATTAATAATGGTATATATGGAATGACAGGTGGTCAAATGGCTCCTACAACACTTCCCGGAATGAAATCGTCTACATCGCCCTACGGCCGCGATATTGAAACAATGGGGAATCCGTTGAAAATAACAGAATTGGTTGCACAGTTACCCGGAACCTACTTTGTTACCCGTCAGGCAGTACATACACCTGCTGCTGTTCGTAAAGCAAAAAAAGCAATACGGAAAGCATTCGAAAATCAACGTGATAAAAAACCCGGCGTATCCTTTGTCGAGATCGTTTCAAACTGCAATTCAGGATGGAAAATGACCCCGAATGACTCGAATAACTGGATGGTGGAAAATATGTTCCCTTATTATCCGATGGGTGATATCAAGGTAGACGGAGTATTGGTTAAATAGTTTTCAATTAATAAGAAAAACAATGACTGAAGAAATAATTATAGCCGGTTTTGGAGGACAAGGTGTACTTTCGATGGGCAAAATTCTTGCTTACAGTGGCATCATGCACGATCAAGAAGTCAGCTGGATGCCATCGTATGGCCCTGAAATGCGCGGTGGCACTGCTAACGTAATCGTTATTTTAAGTGACGAACGTATCAGCTCGCCCGTTTTAACCATCTTCGACACAGCTATCATTCTCAACCAACAATCGATGGATAAATTTGAGAAATCGGTGCGGCCAGGCGGAATTTTGTTGTATGATCCAAACGGCATCACACACCATCCAACAAGGACTGACATCAATATTTATCAGATTGAAGGCGCACAGGTGGCTGCTGATATGGGGAATACCAAGATTTTCAATATGGTAATTCTTGGTGCCTATATGAAATTGAAACCGATTGTGCAAATGGAATACGTTATCAAGGGCTTGAAAAAATCACTTCCCGAACGGTATCACAAACTTATCCCCCTGAACGAGGATGCGATCAATATGGGGATGAAGCACATAAAACCTTATCATATTGTTAGTTAGAAATTGATTTTTATCGAAATAAAGCTCCTGATTAGTTGGGAGCTTTTTTTATTTTATATGCTATGCTACCTGAATTGAAGGATTTTTTTGAGGAAATGATGATTAAATATTATTCGTTTGATTTTATCATCAACGACCCTATTTCGATTCCTCATCAATACAAAATAAAAGAAGATATTGAGATAAGTGGTTTTCTAACCGCCATTCTCTCGTGGGGTCAACGCAGGATGATCATCAAAAAATCAGTTGAACTAATGGAAAGGATGGATAACCAACCATACGAATTCATTACACAATCAGGCAAGCACGACCTTAAAAGTATTCAGGGATTCAACTACCGGACTTTCAATGAAACTGATTGTCTGACAATTATCAATTCATTGAAAATGATATATGTAAATGATGGTGGTCTGGAAAAAGTTTTCACAGATGGTTTTCACAGTGATGGCGCATTTGGAGCTATTGTCAATGCCTACCAAAAGATTTTCAGCTACCCGCACATATCACGAACGCGAAAACACATTGCGAATCCAATGGCTGGTTCGGCTGCCAAAAGGCTGAATATGTACCTGCGATGGATGGTTCGTGATAACGAAAAAGAAGTTGACTTTGGCATATGGAAACAAATCAGTCCGTCTCAATTAATCTGCCCGCTTGATGTACATTCGGGCAACACAGCCAGAAAATTAGGATTATTGACACGTCCGGCCAATGATTGGAAAGCAGCCAATGAACTCACGGCAAACCTGAGAATTTTCGATTCTAATGACCCCATAAAATATGATTTTGTCCTTTTCGGACTGGGTATCGATGGTTATTTCAAAGGCTAATCTAAGCTCGGTTCCTCAGTAACCTCCTCACAATCACAATTGAAACTCTTGTTATACATATTCATTGCTTTCAAACTCATACCCATACTCGAAAATCCTCCATCATGGAAGAGATTTTGCATGGTTACTTTTCGTGTAAGGTCAGAAAACAAAGTTATACAATACATGGCGCATTCTTCTGATGTGGCATTTCCAAGTGGCGACATCCGTTCAGTAAAATCCATCAGGCCATCAATTCCTTTAACACCGCTCCCAGCCGTGGTGCGGGTAGGAGATTGAGAAATGGTATTTACCCTGATTTTCTTTTCACGACCGTAGATATAACCAAAACTGCGTGCGATTGATTCAAGCAAAGCCTTGGCATCAGCCATATCGTTGTATCCATACAAGGTGCGTTGGGCAGCAACGTATGAAAGCCCGACTACCGAACCCCATTCGTTAATAGCATCCATTTTATTGGCAACCTGAAGCATTTTATGGAAAGAAACTGCCGAAATGTCAAGTGTTTTATTCAGATACTCATAATTCAAATCATTGTAAACCCGATGTTTACGAACGTTTAACGACATACCGATCGAGTGTAGTACAAAATCCACTTTCCCACCAAGTATTTCCATGCTCTTTGTAAATACGTTTGTAAGATCCTCAACCGACGTTGCATCAGCAGTAATAACGGTGGCATTGCACTTTTCAGCCAATTCGTCTATTTCTCCAAAACGGAGGGCTGTTGCAGTATTACTGAGTGTAAAAACTGCTCCTTCTTCGTGCGCAAGTTCAGCAACTTTCCATGCAATAGATTTATTGTCCAAGGCACCGAAAATGATTCCCTTTTTTCCCTTTAGTAAATTGTAAGCCATTGTAGTTTGTTTTGATTAATCCTTTGTTTTCAAGAGCCGCAAAGATACAAATATAAAACAAAGTCACTATTTAATGTAAAATATTGATCTATAATCATTTAAGATGATAAGTAAATTTTGTTTCACCTATATAGGTTTCAATCAGTTACTTTTTATCAATTCCCGGGCTGCACTACGCGAGGCATCTGTTATAACATCATCACTCAACATTCGGGCAATTTCTTCTATTCTTTGCACATCGTTTAGTTGAACAATCTCTGATGTTGTTCTGACCTGCCCTTCAATTTTATATACAAGCAAATGTTGGTTGGCTTTTCCTGCAATTTGAGGCAGGTGTGTGATACTGATAACCTGAACTTTTTTTGACATTGTCGACATAATCCGGCCAACTTTTGCTGCTATTTCACCAGAAACTCCCGTATCAATTTCATCAAAAATAAGTGTGGGTGTATATTTTTGTCCTGAAACCAAACTCTTGATAGCCAACATAAGGCGCGAAAGTTCACCACCAGAAGCAACCCTTGCGATTTCATCCATCTGACCACCTTTGTTGGCATTGAAAAGAAATTTTACTTTGTCACTTCCTGATATTTCGGGTTCATGGAGCGTCTCAAACTGTATCTGAAAACGTGCATTAGGCATACTGAGCTGTACCAGCACGTCGAGTATTTCCTTTTCAAAGGCGGGCACAAGTTTTACACGTCCGGCATGCAGTTGACCTGAAAGTTGATTAACTAGCTGTTTATTTTCAACAAGTTGCTTATTCAACAATTCAATCTGCATATCAGAATTATCGATCAATTGGATTCTTTCAGATAAATCGTCACGCAGCAAAATCAATTCTTCAACACCTGATACACGGTGCTTGTGTTGGAGCTGTGTCAATAAATCGAGCCTTTCCTGAGATTTCAACAGTTCATTTTCATCAAAATAAACGCTGCTTTCCAAACTAATCAACTCATTTGAAATATCCTTTAGTTCGATGAGGCAACTATTCAGGCGCTGTGATAAGTTGTCGCAACCAGGCAAAATCCTCTCCAGCCTATTCAACTGCTGCATTGATTCCTTCACTAATCCTATTGCATTGGTTTCGTCCTGAGCAAGACATTCACCTGCATGTAATAAACCCGAACGGAGTTCAACCGCATGTGTGAGTATTTCGAAACGCGATTTCAACGCTTCATACTCATCCTGTATCAAACCGGCTTTATCAAGCTCATCAAACTGAAACCTGAAATAATCAAGATCGGCTGCTTTTTCACGTGCAAACTGTTTGAGTGCCTCCAATGCACGTTGTTGCTGCTTATAGTTCGTAAAGGCAGCTTTATAACTGGTCAACAAATCTTCATGTTGGGCGATTTCATCTATCAATTCCAACTGGAATCCGGAATTAGAAAGTAACAACGAATCATGCTGTGAATGAATATCAACCAAAAACCCACCAATTTCCTTCAACAGATTTAAGTTTACTGGTGTATCATTTACAAATGCACGGCTTTTTGCATTAGGATTGATTTCTCTTCGCAACACACTTTCGTCGTGATAATCAAGATCATTTTCCTCAAAAAATGATTGAAGCTTCATTTTTGAAAGATCAAAAACAGCTTCAACAACACACTTCGATTCAGGGTTCATTAACACATTGGTTTCCGCGCGATTACCAAGAACCAGTCCCAATGCGCCCAACAGAATTGATTTACCTGCGCCGGTTTCACCTGTGATAACGGTAAAACCATTGTGCAAATCTATCTCAAGCTGCTCGATGAGTGCGTAGTTCGAAACCTTCAGGCTTAATAGCATAAATCAGATGTGTTTGCACAAAAGTAGGAAATTTGCCTAAACGAACCTCGGGCTATTTGGAGAGAATTTTCTCGTAACTTGACGAATTTGCTGGATCTATCTCACGCAAAATATTCACTGCTTTGGTTTTTTCTTGGGCACTTCCTTTCGAAAATACGTTGATAATCTCATCCCTTTTAGCATCGATGATCAACTGCAACATGAATAAACCAGGCCGGCTGCTATTGACAGTATTCAGATAAGCGAGTGTTTCACCAATTTTTGCCCGGCCTTCATCTGGTTTCTCTGACATAAGGTCGAGTCCCAACCGATGATACTCATATAAAAACTGTCGGATGGGCCGGTAGGTTGCGTTTTGAAGGTTTTCGACCAACCAATAACGGTTGCGGTTGCCGTCAAAAGCCTTCCACCCTTTTTCATTTGCATTTTGAGCACTATTTACAATTGCCTCGGCAGCCCTGTAGAACGGATCACCACCAAATAAAGAATAACTATCAAAATCAAGACCAAGAAATATATAGGCATAATATGCCAGCGTGGAAGTCAGATTCGTACTAAAAGAGTTTTCGTTATAATCGAGTGTCTGGGATTCAATATAACGAAACTGGAAATTTTCATCTACATAATTAAGTAAAATAGTATTGTAGGAAGCGTTGAATACGGGACGGCGCAAAATGAGATTTAACGACCCTTTGAATTCATCTGACGAAATTCTTTCTTTAACAGTCAACAAAATAGAACATTCGATACGTTCCTGATTTTTGATATTCACATTTGACCATTTCCGGTTATTCATAAACTCATACAACGAGGTCTGCAAGGCCTCGAATACACGACGGTCAGTACCTTCAATACTTGGAGCGGTAACACGTATGTCGCAATTGAATTCCTGAGCCTGTAAGCGTATAATTGAAAGGGTGATGATGATAATTAACAGCAACCGTTGTTTCATGTAGCGTTTTATTAATAGGTATAATCTGCAAAAATCAAGTGGATAACTTTTTAGCGATATGATCTATAATATCTGCAGCAACTTCCGACTTGATTTTCAACTTAAACTCAGTAAACGATTCATTGCGGTCGATTAAGGTTACCTTATTAGTCTGATGCCTGAAACCAGCACCCTGATCTTCCAATGTGTTCAAAACGATCAAATCAAGGTTTTTGTTGTGTAACTTTTTAAGTGCATGCTGGAAGGCATTGTCAGTCTCTAAGGCAAATCCAACCAGGTATTGATTTTCAGTCTTTACCTTTCCTATATGAAACAGAATATCCTGTGTTTGAACAAGACTCAGGTTCAAGTCGTCTTTTGTTTTTTTTATTTTCGTGACAGAAGGGTTTTCGGGCGTATAATCGGCTACTGCTGCGCACATTACAGCTATATTGGCCGCTGAAAAAAGAATGCTCACCTTTTCAAACATTTCTGCTGCGGTTGTCACAGGATGAACATCAACCAGGGGATGATTTATTTTCAGGTTCACCGGGCCGGCAACAAGATCAACATGGGCGCCACGATTGGCAAAGGCTTTGGCTATTTCAAATCCCATCAAACCAGAACTGTGGTTACCAATAAACCGCACCGGATCAATCGGCTCGTAGGTAGGGCCTGCCGTAACCAATACCTTTACACCAAAAAATTGATTCCTTTGTTTAAAAAAAGCTTTGATCAAACCAACAATCACTTCCGGCTCTTCCATGCGACCTTCACCACAGAGTCCACTGGCAAGTTCTCCGCTTGTGGGTGCTATTATCAGGTTTCCATGCTTTTGCAACACTTCAATATTTTCGTGCGTGGCGGGATGTAGATACATATCCACATCCATGGCCGGAGCAAGCATAACCTTGCAACGGGTTGACAGATAAACAGTAAGAAGATAATTATCAGCAACGCCGGAACGCAATTTGGCCAGCGTATTCGCTGTGACTGGGGCAATCAGGAATAAATCGGCCCATAGACCAAGTTCGATATGACTGTTCCAATTACCGGTAAGTTTATCATGTGATTCGACCGAAACAGGATTTCCCGACAATGTGGATAAGGTGAGAGGAGTAACAAATTCGAAGGCTGAAGGTGTTGCAACAACTTTAATCTCAGCACCTTCCTTTTTCAATAGGCGGATGAGCACTGGAATTTTATAGGCTGCTATACTTCCGGTAATTCCAATCAGGATTTTTTTACCCTTCAGCATGGTTTCAAATTAAAAATCAGATTCTGCCTCTTTGTGTGGATTGCGGAAATAAATCTGATCATTTAGAAATTCATGCACTGCGATCAAGGTTGGCTTGGGTAAGCGTTCATAAAACTTGGCAATTTCGATTTGTTCCCTATTTTCGAAAACTTCCTCCAAATTATCTGAAGCTGAAGCAAACTCACCAATTTTCTTATGCAATTCCTCTTTTATCTCAGTTGAAATCTGATTTGCCCTTTTTGAAAGAACTGCAACAGTTTCATAGATATTACCAGTGCCGGCATGAAATAAATCTTTCTGGCGGGTGACTGCTGAAGTCTCGGTTTTAATTTTTTTAAAATCCATATTATCTTATTTTACTAATTTTTGACGTGATTTTTGGTTAACAGTTTTCTCCAAACTTTTCAAATACTCACTGTCAGGGTATATATAGAGTAGATTATTGTACGAATCAATTGCCTTTTCGTAGCGTTCACGCTGTTTAGAGGGAATGCTTTGCTCAGCAAATTCATAATATCCTTTGGCCATATACATAAGTACTTCTTCGCGACGATCAGTATCCGGAAACTTTTTCAATAAAATTTCAAATGAAGTAATCGAAGCCATAAAATCTTCCATCCTGTAATACATTACTGCGATGTTAAAAGATTTTAGTTCTAATTTTTTACGCAATTCGTCAATCAATTTATTGCATTCCGGAATACGTTCACTTTTTGGATAAGTATCCATAAATAGTTGCAACTCTGTCATTGCCAAGGTTGTATTGGCTTGATCAAGACTTGGTTTCGGCGAATCGAGATAGTAACAATATGCGTTCATATACAAACACTCTTCGGCACGTGGAGAGGTAGGGAATGTTTCGGCATAACGCTTAAAATAGAAGCTGGCCACGGTGTAATCACCTATATGATAGTAGCAATATGCCGAATAGAAACTTATATCCTCACCTTTGGTTGTACCACGATAGGCAGATTGCAACAGATCGAATAACTCGAGTGACCGGTTATAATCTTTCTTCTCAAAATAATCGATGGCAGCTTCATATTTGGCATCATTATCGGTGCTTTTAACCAATTTAGAGTAGCTACTGCACGACCAAACGCTTAATATTGAAACAATTGAAAGGTATAAACACAGTTTTCTAATCATGGCGCAAATGTACAATTATTTTCATTCGGTTTGAAAACGAAATTTACTGGCTTGTATTACTATTTGATGGACTTTTAAGCATTATTAACAGGAATATGGGTGATTGCATCTTTATAAACCATCAAAGCACTCACGAATCAAATGTATTCAAATCTTCAGTTTGCTAGTAGACAGGCCTGTTTATTACTGCATTACTTTCGTCTTTGCAGTAATACAAGTCATTCACTAACTTTTGAAAGTTTAAAAATAGATGACTTAACAGGATGATAACAACTGATAAATTTATAAATTTGCCACAAATTTAAACAATATAGAAGTGGATGTTTTCAATAAATGCACTGTAAATCTGGGTCCATTAGGGATTTATGCAGATCAGGCTGAAGGTTACTTTATGTTTCCAAAACTAGAAGGTGAAATAGGCAACAAGATGATTTTCAAGGGTAAAGAAAGATTAATCTGGAGTTTGAACAATTATCTTGGTCTTGCCAATCACCCTGAAGTAAGAAAAGCAGATGCAGAAGGTGCTGCCAAATATGGCATGGCCTATCCTATGGGAGCCCGGATGATGTCGGGTCAATCAAATCTCCATCAGCAACTTGAACGTGAACTTGCAGCATTTGTCAGCCGCGAATCAGCCTATTTATTGAATTACGGTTATCAGGGTATGGTATCGATTATTGACAATCTGGTTGATCGTAAAGACGTAATCGTTTATGATTCAGAAGCCCATGCCTGCATTCTCGACGGCATGCGTTTGCATATTGGCAAACGCTTTGTGTATCCGCACAACAATATGGAAAGTCTGGAAAAGCAATTGCAACGCGCCACAAAGATGACCAACGAAACAGGTGGTGGCATTTTGGTTATTACCGAAGGCGTGTATGGCATGTCGGGTGACCTTGGAGATTTGAGGGCAATTGTTGCCTTGAAAGAAAAATATAATTTCAGGTTGTTAGTTGATGATGCGCATGGTTTTGGAACCATGGGACCAACCGGCGCAGGCACAGACGAACACTTTGGTGTGCAAAAAGATGTAGACCTGTATTTTGGTACATTCGCAAAATCGATGGCCGGGATTGGTGGTTTTATTGCCGGTCCGAAATCGGTTATTAAATACCTGATGTATAATATGCGGTCACAGATTTTTGCAAAATCCCTTCCGATGCCGATGGTAGTGGGCGCGTTAAAACGCCTTGATTTGATACGGACACAGCCCGTTCATCGTGAAAAATTATGGATTATCGTGAATGCTTTGCAAAAGGGATTGACAGAAGCTGGTTTGAATATTGGAAATACTGAATCACCCGTTACACCTGTTATGCTGTATGGTGGCGTTGGCGAAGCAACACAAATAACTTTTGATTTACGGGAAAACTACAATATTTTCTGTTCAATCGTTACCTATCCTGTTGTACCTAAAGGTGTTATATTACTCCGATTGATTCCAACGGCTGTGCATACCCTTGAGGATGTAATGTATACAATCAAAGCATTTAAGGAAATAAAAGATAAATTAGAGCAAAACAAATATCCCTCCTCCTTGGCGGATATTTCTTCTTTATAGTAATTTAATCAAAAAAACCATCTTGTTGATGGTTTTTTTATGCATAGTAACATTGGAAAATCAACTGACCCGATACAATTTCTGGATAATTTCTATCAATTCTACGGCCTCCTTTGTGATGGCCTATTTATTCATCTTTTACGTCAACCAGATGATGTATGTGCTTACAGCAGGTATGTATAGTTACCCTGTCACTGTTGATTATGCCACTTATTTTTTTCACATCGAACCCTATCAATGGACCCATGATGCCGTATTTTTGATTTTTAGTGCTGGTTATGTCGCTACATTTATTATCGGAATTCTTTCAGTACTAGGATTTTATAGTTTAATGGCAGATCCTATACCAGTGAAAATATTTTTTTTCTGGCTTATCATCCATTCAGCAACATATTTTTTCGGTGGACTCTTACTTGGAAATTTACTTACGCAAGGTATTGGCCATGTATTTAATTGGATGTATCTTCAGGATACAGCTAAATTACTTCTGGCTCTCGTTGGTTTTTTTGGTTTGTTAACTATAGCTATTTTCGCTTTTAGTATGATTGCGACTTCGGCAAATGTATATTTCACAAGATACACCGAAAAAATGTCACCATTTTTTCTGACAGCACAGGTGTTCGTCCCCTACCTGATTGGTTCAGTTATGGTTTATCTTTATTTTATTCCAAAAAGCTTTTTTCAGGAACGATATGGGTGGATTGTGCTTGGAATCATGCTCATCATTTTTTATATGCGCTCGCGCTTTGCCGACGATTTGATGTTTGATGAAGACGAAAACCGCAGGATTCGACCCATGCGCGGATTGATAATTTTCACACTGCTTTTTTATCTTGGCTCAAGATTGGCCATGCACAGAGGTATTTATTTTAACTGGAACTAATTACATCACAATCAATTGTTTAACTATTGTTTCGTTTTCAGTTAATACCTTAAGGAAATAAACGCCCGATAACATTTTATTTGTTTCGACAGTTGTTTTAGTTTGTCCATTAAGTATTTTGTAGGCAATTATCTTTCCCTGCATATCTGTCAAAATCATCTGATTCATGGGTTCAGCAGTTACAACTGTAACAATTGATGATGTAACCGGATTCGGATAAATACGAATTTCAGAATCTGACATTTCTTTCACTGATACAGTTGAAATACAACCCAGCACTGCTTTCCATCCCGAACCTGTTTGTGAACCATCAGAATGAAAACTGAATGTTAACGCACCCTCATCGTTGGACGCTGTAATCTCACCCGGAGAATCTGTTCCACACCAGGTACCAAGAAGGGGCGCAATTGTATTGGGTCCGTCATAAATCTTCAACCAATCATAATTACAATTGCTTTCTTGTTCAATATCAAACTCCTCAAATTGAACTGACATTAAATGATCGGCAGAATCGGGTTTAAAAGTCATCACTATACTCTGGTTGTCAGCATAATCTGCATCGTTGCCACCACTGTCTAAAAACAAACCTTCACAGGTTGTGAAAACACCCGTTTGCATCAGGAAGTTAATATTAACATGAATATAATCCTCAATTAAAATCACATCCGACTGGCCTTCATTATTTGTGACAGTCAATTGCACATTAAAATTACCTACTTCAGGATAATTAATATTCGTTGGATTCTTAACCTGTGAAGTTGATGGTACAGCACCTTCGAAATACCATTCCCAGCTAACAATATTCTGTCCAAACGAACGATCAAAAAAGTTAATGGATGCATTTTTTGTAATATAGGTTTCACTTGCTTCTAAACCTGCAATAACGGTTCCCGGAGCCAATTCAACATTATTTGTGATTATCTGGAAATCGCCAATTTGAATATTTTGTAATGTTTTTGGATAATAACCAGAGGCTGAAAAAACAAGGTCATAGGTTCCGCTTTTCACCGGACGATGATAATCACCAAGTGGTAAATCACTATAAACCAATGAACTGTCAAGGTCATGACCCAATAATTCCACCTTTGCAACAATTGGCTCTCCGGTTATTGAATCAGTTACTATACCTGTAAACCCATAAATTGACTGTTGCATAAAGTTCAACATTGAACGATAGTTATAATTCCAGTGTGCCTCTAACTGAGAGGCAGGTATAGTTTTTACTGAAGAAATTTCGATAGTCACTTCGCGACAATGCCTGAAAAAATTCATATAATCTTGTCGGCCACCATCAATACTATACCAATCGTATCCATTCGTAACTCCATTTTGAAGATCAGAAAGATATCCATTGGGGGCATATACGTGTGCAGTATCGGCGTACTCACGGCAAACATAATACCACCAGTCATCATCTGCATGACGTCGCACCCAGGTATCCCATGGATAATTCAACACTTCAGCACCACCGTGGTAATTGGCCGACATGGTGAAATTTTGTTCTTCGGCAAGGTTCATATAGACAAGCGTTTCAGGTTGATAACCATTACCATCCGGATGAGGGCCATCTTCAGGATCAGGATAATTACGATTCATATCTACACCATTGGCGTTTCCACGTGTGGCACCACTCACTGTATTATCGCCACCATAATATGTACCATCAGGATTTGTAAGCGGACTGATCCAAATATCCAGATTATCAAGAAGATAGGTTACTTCATCATTCGTACCATAATTCGTCAGGAGATAATCGATCAAACGCAATGTGAGCATATAACCGGTCGTTTCGTCACCATGAATGGTTGATGTGTAAAGAAACTTTGGTTTGCCGGCAGGATTGCCATTATTAATCTGAGCAACCAATAACTGATGACCTGATTGTAATGTACTCATCGTATGGAGGGTACACCATGAAGGATAATCCGATTGAAAACTATTCATCATAGCTACAAATGCTCCGTAAGTCGGGTAAGCGTCCCATTCATAAGAATTCCGAAATCCATTGGCATCAATCATTTTCAAATCAGTTGTTTGCAACGAAGGAGGAACCAATAATTCAGGTTGATAGCCGGCTTCCAATAGAGCGGAGAATTGCTTTTTTGATGCATATGCAATACAATATTGACCTTCTATTTTATCAATATACACCAATTCATCAATGGCAATCAATTCCTTTATATTGCTAAAATTTAACTGAAAATAAACCTCAGGACGATTTTCGAACACCGATTTTAAATCAGCACTTTGTGAAAGAACAGCTTGCGTCTGAGACAGTAGTATCAGAACAAAAAGTAACGCTTTAAAAAATTTCATATAAGTTTAATATTTAATGCGATGCCATTCATCGCGAATTTGTTTTCTAACTATTTCATTCACAGTGACCAAGGGTAACCTGACAATCTCTGAACAAAGTCCGGCTTCCGACATTAAAGCTTTTACACCTGCCGGACTTCCATCAGTGAAAAATAATTCGGTCATTCTTAATATCTTATAGTGCAGGGCCTTTGCTTCTTCAAACTGATTGTTCAATGCCATTTGCACCATCGTACTAAAATCTTTGGGAAGTGCATTGGCTGTAACTGAAATTACGCCTATCGCTCCGGTTGAAATCAAAGGCAGGGTGATAGCATCATCGCCCGATAACACTTCAAAATGTGTGGGTTTGTGCTGAATAATCTGCATAATCTGCATAAAATCACCGGAAGCTTCTTTCACAGCGACAATGTTTTCATGCATAGATGCAAGTTTCAGCGTTGTTTCTGCTTTCATATTAACGCCTGACCGCCCTGGAACATTATACAAAATTATCGGTACCGGACAAACAGAGGCGATGGCATCAAAATGGGCAAATATACCATGCTGCTGAGGCTTATTGTAGTAAGGAACAACCGATAAAATGGCACTTATGCCAATGAAATCATGGTTTTTGATTTGATTCAAGACCTCAAACGTATTATTTCCTCCCAGTCCAAGTACAACAGGCACCCGATTCGCTGCTGTATCAACAATGGTTTTAACAACAAGTCGCTTTTCTTCATTAGTTAATGTTGGCGCCTCACTTGTTGTTCCAAGTGCAACCAAAAAATCAACCCCTTGATCAATTACGAAATTTACGATATCCTTTAATGACTGATAATCAACAGAATAATCATTATTAAAAGGGGTTACAAGCGCTACACCGGTGCCCGAAAATTTATTTTTCATGCGATTTCCCTTTCAATGCTTTCAAGTAGAAGTTAAGGTGATTAAAAAAATCGTTGGTGGAACTATTCCCGGTTAAACGCAGGGTGAGGTCATAAACATTAGTGTAAGCATCTACTGACAAACCTACTTTGAATTTAGCTGGAATTTCAGCGCTTAAAAAATGACTGAAAATATGATTTGAAACATCGATATTAATCAACAAATCAAACTCTTGTGATCGTAACAGTTCGATCAAATGTCTTTTCGGAAAACCGAAAAACGTAAAATCTTTTCTTGTGATTGTATGCAGATTTCCACCAATAAATTTAACCGGCATCTGTAGTTTAGGAGTCGTATAAAAGTAGAATTGATTTTCACTCCAATCAGTAAAACGCTTCAAATTTTCACCAGCATCTTCATATCGAAATTCCTTAGAAATGAAAGAAACAACTGCAATGTTTTTTGCTTCGGTAAAATCAATGAGATTTGCAGGTCTGGGACTTTCGAGGGACTTTAAAATACGCTTTCTGATGAAATAATTTGTTATCAATGTACTGCAATTTACGATGAATAAACGAATCGAAATTTGAGGCTACAAAGGTAGGGAAATAATCCTGTTGATAGTTTCAAAAAATTAAACAATACAATCGAAAAAGTCTGATTTCACTACTTGATCGCCAAAAAGGAACCATCGGAATCCTTTCCAATTTCAAATACTATGCATCAGGTTTTTATTTTTGTATGGTTAGAACTAAAACTCCTACTTTTATAAAAGTTTTGTAAAAACAGAACCTTTTTGATTATTACATTACTTTGGACTATAAAAATTGAGAATCACTATTTTAGGAAGCGGTACTTCACAGGGTGTTCCAGTCATTGCATGTGAATGTGATGTTTGTCGATCGGTTGATCCTTTGGATAAGCGATTACGATCATCCATAATGATAGAAAGTAAGGGCACAACGATCGTTGTTGATGCAGGGCCCGATTTCAGGCAACAATTGCTGCGCGAAAAAGTCAAAAAAGTTGATGCAATCTTAATTTCCCATTGTCATAAAGACCATATTGCCGGCCTTGATGATGTACGCTCATTTAATTATTTGTATAAAAAAGCCATGCGTGTTTATGCAAGCAAACGCGATCAAAACAGAATAAAAGAAGAGTTTTCCTATGCATTTACGGATGAAAAATACCCCGGTGTTCCTGATTTTGATTTAATAAATCTCGATGAACAGGCTTTTCAGATAGATAATGTGGTCATACAACCTATAAAAGTGAAGCATATGCATCTTACTGTTTTTGGCTTTCGTGTGGATGATTTTGCCTATATCACTGACGTCAATTTTATTCCCGAAGAAAGCATGCGTCTGCTTAAAGGAGTTAAAATACTGATAATTGATGCGTTGCGTCAATATAAACACCCATCTCATTTTACACTGGAGGAGGCTGAATCAGTATCAAAACAACTTAAAGTTGAACAAACCTATTTCACGCATATAAGCCATCTGATGGGTAAAAGCAAGGATGTGAATCCAACATTGCCTGACGGAATGCTCCTTGCTTATGATGGTCTGCAATTTGAAATGTAACACTCAGATTTCTTCATTTCTTACCAGGGTAAAAAAATCATTTTCGTGCTGCGTGTAACCCTGATCGTAAACGAAATAATAAGTGCGCCCATCTTTTGTTGTATAAATATGGGTGAAATACTTAAAATTAAATCCGGCTTTAAGCAAAGTTTCTCTTTTTGACCGCGCTTTGCCATCCGGATTCAAATCACTCAATATCATTCTGTTACGTTTCAATTGATTGTTGATATTCCGGATAAAGTTGGTGTTTTCTCCCAACACCTGATGGTGATAATTGTTACGGCACGAATCACTGCAAAACTTTTTATCTGATCGCCCGAGTAAGGTTTCACCACATGATAAACATACTTTTTCCATATAAGAATCTATTTACATTTGGTCGATACTTTTTCAAGCGAAAGATACAAATAATCTGAAAATAAATAAGGTTATCCGGATTTCCGGATAACCTTATTTCCTAATACATAAACTAATTACTTAATAATCAACTTGCTTAATTCACGGCTCTTGCTGTTCTCAACAACAGCAATATACAACCCTGATTGATAAGAAGATATATCAAGCATTGTATTTCCAATTTCAAGTTGTTGTTGAACAAGTAGTTTGCCTGTTACATCATACAAAGAGAATACTGAAGCTGTGGCAGCCTCAATCCAGAGATTATTGGAGGCAGGATTCGGATAAACCACAGATGTTGCGATTGTATTTGTTTCAATTGAATTGATCACGGTTACCAAAAAACATGAGGGTAAAACGATATTATCTACAACAAAATCATACATACCTAAGGTTGCATTGGATGGTATGGTAAAAGTTGCATTGAGCAATGTGGCATTGGTTACCTGCACTGATGAGGATGCGAATTGCTCATTTGCATTATTACTATTACGCAACTTTACAACGGGTGATGGACCTGTCCATTGGGTATTTTGTCCAACAGCAGTGATTACAACTAACTGGTTTTGATCGGCGTGATCAGGTGTAATACTCACCAAAGAGGCTGGTAATGCAGCATTGACGAATAAACTGCTTTTGTAAATTACATCGCCGCTATTGGTTCCATTTCCATTGGCAGCATTATATGCAGCATAAAACCGAATCTGGCCGACATCAGTCGCCGGAGCTGTCCAATTCACCGACCAACTGTTTGAATTCCCATTAGGCGCGGTTCCTCCCGAACGGTGGGTAATCGCTTTATTCTGATTCACAAGCTGGGTGCGTGGCGCATCTGTCACAGCGAAAGTACCTGTTTTGGCCCCAGTGCTTGTTTCAGCTGTCAACTCAAAACCAAATTTCACAACACCATTGTGTGTTCCTGTTGCAGTGATTGAATATGTTTCACCCGGCGTGTAACCACCAGCAGGAATAGTTGACGTAATCCAGCCACTTACCGTAGTCGCTGTTCCACTATGACATTGGGTACAAGTTGCATTTGAATCGCCAGGACTGCCGGATTTACCTCCGGGACTACCTGCACTGTTGGCAAAAAGTAAAATGACTGCAGGTAATGCGATGAGCGGTAAAAATTTGTAGATTTTTTTCATGATTGTCTGATTTAATTTATTATTTAGAACGGGTCTAAATTAAAACAATTTATCAGACAAGTTGTTCAAATGAATCACATTTTTTCGGGCATTTCCATTCCAAGCAGTGCTGACGCGGATTTCAGAACCTGCTGGGTAAAAGTACAAAGTAATAATCTGAAATTTAGTTTTGTCGCATCTTCTTCCTTCAGAATAGGGATTTCCTGATAAAACTGGTTAAAATCTTTGGCAAGATCATATAAATAATTAGCAATCAGAGCCGGACTTCGATTGGCACCAGCCTCGGCCAGTATCTCCGGAAAATTATGCAATTGCAACACCAATGACTTCTCTTTCGGGAGAAGCTTACCTAATGAATTATCCGTTGTTACTGTTCCATATTCAACCGACCTGCGAAGTAAAGAATTGATACGCGCATGGGTGTATTGTATAAATGGGCCTGTGTTTCCATTAAAATCAACTGATTCCTGCGGATTAAACATCATGGTTTTCTTGGGATCTACTTTTAAAATAAAGTACTTCAGGGCACCCATTCCAATTTGATTATAAAGTCTGGCTGCCTCGGTTTCAGAAAGATTATCCGATTTTCCCAACTCTTCAGTCATGGTTTTCGCCGTTAACACCATCTCGTCCATCAGTTCATCGGCATCCACCACCGTACCTTCGCGTGACTTCATTTTTCCCTGTGGTAATTCAACCATACCATACGATAGATGCTCAATGGCATCAGCCCATTCGCGTTGCAGTTTAAGCAAAACCAATTTCAACACATCGAAATGGTAATTTTGCTCATTTCCAACAACATATATCAATTTCGAAGGATGATACTCATTTGCCCGCAACTCGGCTGTACCCAAATCCTGGGTCATATATACCGAGGTTCCATCGGCACGAAGCAATAATTTTTCATCCAGACCATCTGCTGTGAGATCGCACCACACTGATTCGTCTTCCTTCTTAAACAAAACACCACTTTCAACGCCTTCCTTCACGAGATCCTTACCCAACAGATAGGTCTGCGACTCATAATAGATTTTATCAAAATCGACGCCGAGTCGTTTATAGGTTTCGTCGAAACCAGCGTAAACCCAAGTATTCATGGTTTTCCAGAGAAGTCTGGTTTCAGGATCACCAGCTTCCCATTTCTGAAGCATTTCCTGCGCCTCGATCATGAGAGGAGCCTTTTTTAACAAAGCGTCTTCATCAATGCCTGCCACCGGCATTTCGGCTAATTGCAATTTCAGCTCCTTATCAAAACGAACATACATCTCCCCCACCAGTTTATCCCCTTTGATATCTTCATTTTCAGGAGAACGGCCGTTGCCCCATTTCTGCCATGCCAACATCGACTTACAAATGTGAATACCACGGTCATTCACCAGATTTACTTTTACTACCTTGTGTCCATTGGCTTTTAAAATTTCGCTCACACTGTATCCAAGCAAATTGTTACGCACATGACCCAGGTGAAGTGGTTTATTGGTGTTTGGTGATGAATACTCAACAACAACAGGAAGTTCAGTTGTCTGTTCCTTTAGTCCAAATTGTGGGTTCTGATGGTTCTGGTTGAAAAAGTTCAACCAATAATGATCTGAAACCGACAGATTCAAAAAACCTTTTATAACATTAAAATTCTCAACAATATCAATTGATTGCTTCATTTTTGCACCAATTTCGGCAGCAATCTGTTCGGGTGATCGTTTCGCCACTTTTACAAAAGGAAACATGACAATGGTTCGGTCGCCTTCAAATTCAGAACGTGTTTTTTGAATTATCAACTGATTTTTTGCAGGTTCTGCACCATACAATTCAATAAAAGCCTGGATAAATCCCAGAGATAGAATATTTTCGAGCATTGAATTATCTAATTAAAATGGTCGCAAAGGTAAGATAATTGAAGTCCTTTACGTTGCAGCACCAGGCAAAAGAATAGGTTTTACCGCAATTTTAGAAGTTGTCACGCATCATTGTTAATTATTTCACAATTTAACATATTATATATCTGTAATTTACAAATGTTATAAAAATATATTTTCATAATACTGACTATTATTTCATTACTAACTTCTATCTTTGTGATATAATTAACAAGCACATTCTGAAACTTTAAATCAAAAAGATTCCATATGAAGAAAAATGTAATTATTATTGGAGCTGCCGGAAGGGATTTCCACAATTTCAACACTTATTATCGTGGTAACGAATTATACAATGTGGTTGCTTTTACAGCTGCCCAAATTCCTGATATTGATGGCCGTAAATACCCGGCACAACTCGCAGGTAATCTATATCCTGAAGGGATTTCAATTTATGCAGAGCAAGAACTCCCAAGACTTATCAAAGATTTAAAAGTTGATGATTGTGTTTTTTCATACAGTGATGTGCCTTACCAGCGCGTAATGGCCATGAGTGCCGTTGTAAACGCTGCCGGTGCCAATTTTATCCTTCTCGGACCAAAAGATACCATGGTGAAAAGTACCAAACCGGTCATTGCCGTTGGTGCTGTGCGCACAGGTTGTGGTAAAAGCCAGACTTCACGCAAAGTAATTGAATATCTGATGGCCAAAGGCTTAAAAGTTGTTGCTGTTCGTCACCCTATGCCTTATGGCGATTTGGTTGCACAGAAAGTTCAACGTTTTGCCTTGGTTGAAGACCTTGCCAAGCATAAATGTACCGTTGAAGAAATGGAAGAATATGAACCGCATGTGGTTCGTGGAAATGTGATTTATGCCGGAGTTGATTATGAGGCCATCCTGCGTGCTGCTGAGAATGATCCTGATGGTTGTGATGTGGTATTGTGGGACGGCGGAAACAACGATTTCCCTTTCTACAAACCTGATTTGAATATTACCGTGGTTGACCCACATCGTCCGGGACACGAACTAACCTATTATCCTGGTGAAGTTACATTGCGTCTGGCTGATGTTGTTGTAATCAATAAGATGGACAGTGCGGGTCCGGAAGCCATTCAAACAGTGCGTGAAAATATCACTAAGGTGAATCCAAAAGCGATTGTTATTGACGCCGCTTCACCGATCCGTGTTGATAATCCTTCACTCATTAAAGGAAAACGCGTGTTGGTTGTTGAAGATGGACCAACCCTTACTCATGGTGAAATGAAGATTGGTGCTGGAACTGTTGCTGCGCAAAAATTCGGTGCTGCCGAATTGGTTGATCCTCGTCCGTTTGTTGTTGGTAAAATGGCAGAAACCTTCAGGATTTATCCAAATATTGGCACCTTGATGCCTGCAATGGGTTATAGTGATCAACAATTGAAAGACCTTGAAACTTCGATTAACAATACAGATTGCGATAGTGTTGTGATCGGAACTCCAATTGATTTGAACCGTATTGTGAAAATTACAAAACCCAATACCCGTGTTTATTACGATTTACAAGAGATTGGTTTCCCGAATCTGGAGGAAGTTCTGACAGATTTCGTTGCAAAACACAAATTGGTTTAACACACCTGAATATTTTGAAAAGGCGGCTGCAAAGCTGCCTTTTTTTGTTTAACATAATCGGGTTCGACGTCAGGTTTAAGTGTTTCAACTTTTCACTTATTTTATTCAACTACCTGATAGAATCAAATCCCTTACCATACACACCCATTACTGTATTCAGTGAGACAAATGCCTCCGGATCGACCTCTTTGATGATACGGAAAAGTTGCTGAGATTCCATTTTTTTTGCCATTACCATCAAAACGGAATGCTCTTTTTTGGTGTACCAGCCGGTTCCTTTTATTAACGTTACACCGCGTCCGGTTTCGCGGGTGATGCGATCGGCTATGACTTCAGCATTTTTCGAAAACACAAAAAGCTGCACAGACTGTTTAAACCCGGTTAGAACCAGATCGATGGTGTAACTTGAAACACCCATTACAACAAAACCATAAACCAGCGTTTCGATGCTTTGAAAGATGAAATATGAACTTGAAATAATAAAAACATCAATCAAAAGAATTATTTTTCCCGGGCTAATATTGTGATATTTATTCACAATTAATGCAATAATATCAGTCCCACCAGTACTTCCACCCTGGGTGAAAACCAGTCCGATACTTGTACCACTCAACACACCACCAACAATAGCTGCCATAAATCTATCGGTTACAAATGGCTCTTTGATATAATACTGCAGTATCGAAAACATAGCCGAAATGACAACAATGGAATACACCGTTTTCACTCCAAAACCAGAACCGATGATTCGCAATGCAATCAGAATAAGCACAATATTTACAGCTACGATGGTGATACCAGTCGACAAACCAGTTGTCCAGAAAAGCATGGTGGCAATACCATTCACACCACCTCCCAGTATTTTATTGGGTATCAAAAATCCGGTCCAACCTAATGCCATCACAAAGAGTGCGATGGTACTGATTGTGTAGGATTTAATCTCACGAAACAGTATTTTTTTATTGATCATATTGTGTTTTTCAACTCAAAAATACTCAATTTTTTGTAATACTTACCCAACTAACCATACTGTTTATGAAATCCGAAATTTAGTCATTGTACAGTTTGACCAGACAATTTTACGTTTTCTAGTAATTTTTCGCGAATTATATTATATTTGACGAGACATAAGGGTTTCGGCGTAGTAAGTAAATATGCAATGAATCAAGCTGAAAAAGGCTGCCGTTCAGAAAGTAATCCAGAGGTGGTTAAATAATTCTCATAAGATGAATATCAATCTGTTACTTATTAGTACTTTTCTCCTTCAACAGCATCATTTTGATATTTCGACCTATGATATCACTTTCCTGAACAGTGCTTTCATTAAAAGAATGGCAGAAACAGACTGTTCGAGCTATGAGGATTATTACCGTTTATTGGAGTACAACCCATCAGAATCATTACGAATAATACATTCACTCCAAATCAGTTACAGCGAATTCTTTCGTAACCCGCTCACTTTCGCCGTGTTGGAACAAATAGTTTTTCCTTCCCTCCTTTTGAAATTGTTGAAGAGCGAACGTAAAGAAATCAGGATTTGGACTGCCGCCTGTGCTTCGGGGCAAGAAACATACAGTTTGGTGATGATATTGGAAGAACTCAGAAAAACCTACCACGAAAAATTCAGTTACCGTATCATCGCTACCGATCAAAGCCAAACCCGGATTGAAGACGCAAAACGCGGTCAGTTTTCACCGGAGACATTACAAAATGTACAGATGAAAAGATTAAACCGATGGTTTAAAAAAAACGGAGATATTTATACTGTCAACAATGTACTGAAAGAAAATATCGATTTTTCAGTATTTGATTTGTTCGACAACAAAACTATATCACCACCGACCAGTATTTTTGGCGATTTTGATCTGATTGTCTGTGCCAATCTGCTTTTTTACTACAAACAAGAATTCAGAAAAAAAATAATTCAAAAAACAGAAAACTGCCTCTCAAAAGGTGGTTATCTGGTCACCAGCGAAACGGAAAGAGATATTTTGATGAAAAATAATTACCAGGAAGTTTTCCAACAATCTGCTATTTTTCAAAAATACCGGTAGTTCGAAGGCTGACCGCTGAGGTTCTGATTTATAATGAAACAAAAATGGTTATTATGAATATAAAGAATTTAAAAATAGGAACACAAATTGGGATAGGTTTTGCTGCCCTGTTTCTTTTTGTTATTGTATTGGGAGGACTATCATACTGGCAAACAGATCAGATCGCTTTGCAAACTGAAACCATTTTCGACCACCCAATGCAGGTTAGAGTTGCAATCGGCAGGCTTGAAGCTGATGTCCTGAGCATGCGTTTAGGCACAAGGGATCTGATTTTAGCAAATGCCGACGCGGAAAGGCAGGATGCACTACAATTAATCGAAGTATCATCAGCTGACGCACTCCAACAATTTGATGTACTATACAGTCAATATTTGGGACCACGTTCAGATATTGACGAAGCCTACAAGGCGTTCATGAACTGGAAAATTGCCCTTGAAGAAAATGCCAGGCTTGCATTTTCGGGTGAAATTGAAAAAGTGAAAGAAAGCATCCTTTCGACCGGTACAGTTGGAGTTTACAGTGAACGAATGATGACAGAAATAAAAAATATTGATGATTTTGCCTTAACCAAATCCAATAGCCTGTATGAAAAATCTTTCAAGCTCAGCAACACCTTGCATTGGCAATTGGTTTTTATCGTGTTTACTGTTCTTATACTATCAATGCTTGTCTATTACTTTTTGCTTCGCAACATCCGGATACCACTTAATATCTTGATTGATGCATCGCTCCGCTTCAAAAATGGCGATCTCAATGCCAGAAGTAACTATACCCCACGCAACGAATTTGGATCTTTGTCCGATTCATTTAACGAGATGGTCGAAAGTATTCAATTGAACAAAGAATTGAGCGAAAAAGTTGCCAATCTGGCTGCCCTCATGCTGAGTGAATATGACGCGAAAAAATTCTTCCGGACCACACTCTCAGCCATGGCAACACATACCGGATCACAAATGGCAGCCATTTATCTATTAAATAACGATAAACAAACATTTGATCATTTCGAATCTGTTGGTATTGATATCAACGCAAGGAAATCCTTTAAAGCCGAAGGTTTTGAAGGTGAATTTGGTGCGGTGCTCTCAACAGGGAAAGTTCAACATATAAAAAACATTGCCGAAGATACACGCTTCGTATTTCAAACCGTAAGTGGTAAGTTTATTCCCCGTGAAATTATCACCCTTCCGATTACAGCCGACAATGAGATCATTGCAATAATTTCGCTGGCAAGTGTAAGTAAATACAACCAACAATCATTACAACTTATTGATAACATACTTGTTACATTATGTTCGCGGGTTGAAGGAATCATGGCATACCACAAAATCAAAGAATTTTCGAAAAAACTTGAACAACAAAATACTGAACTCGACGCCCAAAAAACTGAACTCGCCGCACAATCAACCGAGTTGATTGAACAGAATACAGAACTGGTGATTCAGAAAAATCAATTGAACGAAGTCAGTCGCCTCAAAACCAATTTCCTTTCCAATATGAGTCACGAACTGCGCACTCCACTCAATTCTGTCATTGCGTTGTCGAGTGTGCTTAATCGCCGGCTTGCAAAAAAAATACCAGATGAAGAATTCAGTTACCTCGAAGTAATTGAACGTAATGGCAAAAATTTATTGGCACTCATCAACGATATTCTTGATATTTCGCGTATTGAAGCCGGTCACGAAGAAATTGACAACCGACAATTCAATGTCAATAAGCTGGTGGCTGATGTAGTGACCATGATTGATCCGCAAGCCAGACAAAAAAACATAGGGTTATATCAGGAAATAACGAACAACGAAATCTATATGACCAGCGACGAGGGAAAGTGCCGGCATATACTTCAAAATCTGATTGGAAATGCCGTAAAATTTACCGAGAAAGGAAATATCAAGGTGGTGGTAACCCAACATGGTCAAACTATTGAAATAAAAGTTTCAGATTCAGGAATTGGCATTTCGAAAGAAAATATATCCCATATTTTTGATGAATTCAGACAGGCCGATGGCAGCACATCACGCAGATTTGGAGGAACCGGTTTAGGGTTGGCCATTGCAAAAAAGTATGCCAATCTGCTTGGAGGCGACATCACTGTAACCAGTCAACCCGATGTAGGCTCCGAATTTACACTCTCGCTTCCCGAACTTAACAACGAAGATCAGGTAAGTATCAGAAAAGCAGAAAAGAACCGCAACGACAAAAAAAATACAATTTCTGAAACACCTTCTGGATCCACCCATTCCGAAAAAACTATTTTGTTGGTCGAGGACAGCGAACCAGCTATTATTCAGATCAGGGATATGCTCGAAGAAAAAGGCTATCAATTGTCAGTGGCACATGATGGAGAGCAGGCACTTGATTCAATAAATCAGTTTCTCCCCAATGCCATCATACTCGATCTGATGATGCCGGGTATTGATGGATTTGAAGTATTGCGCACCATCCGTGAACCTGAACATCCGGCTTCAAACATACCGGTGCTGATTCTGACGGCAAAACACATCACCAAAGAAGAACTTAATTTTTTGAAAGGAAACAATATCCACCAGTATATCCGCAAGGGCGATGTAAACCGCAACGAACTGCTGCAGGCAGTGGCAGCCATGGTTTCGGATGATAATCATAAAGAATTACCTGCGCCGATACCGCAATCTAAAGCAGAAAAGCCGGTTGTGCTCATCGTGGAAGATAATCCTGATAATATGGTAACTGTCAGCGCAATTTTACGTGATATTTTTACAATCATTGAAGCAGTAAACGGAAATGAAGCTGTTGAAATGGCTGAAAAACACAAACCCGATCTCATTTTGATGGATATTGCCTTACCGGGTATTGACGGTATTACTGCGTTTAAAAAAATCCGAAGCAAGAATCTATTGCATCATATCCCTGTGATTGCACTCACAGCCAGTGCAATGATGCAGGATCGTGAATCTATTTTATCGCATGGCTTTGATGGATATATTGCCAAACCCATTGATGAACTTTATTTCTTTAAAACCATTAACGAGGTAATGTATGGAAAATAAGAAAATTAAAATTCTTGTTATTGATGATAATGCCGATAATTTAATCAGTTTACGTGCACTGATTGGGGATACATTTCCGGAAGTTGTTGTGTTAACAGCAATAAATGGTATTGAAGGAATTCAGCTGGCAAAAACTGACAGCCCGGATGTGATTTTGCTTGATGTGGTGATGCCCATTATGGACGGATTTGAAGTGTGCCGAAAGCTAAAATCAGACAGTAACCTCCGCGAAATTCCGGTTGTATTCGTTACTGCCCTGAAAGGTGATAAAGAAAGCCGGATTCGTGCACTGGAGTGTGGTGGAGAAGCGTTTCTCACTAAACCAATTGATGAAAGTGAGCTAACCGCCCAAATCAGGGCGATGGTTAAAATCAGAAAGGCAAATTTAGATAAAGACAACGAAAAATCAAGGCTGGCCTTACTGGTAGCTGAACGTACCGGACAACTACAAGCTGAATTATGGGAACGAAAACGGGCCGAAAAAGAAATTCTTAAAATCAGTCAGCATTATCAGACAATTATTGAAAAAGCTACTGATGGCATAGTTCTATTGACAAAAGAAGGGAAAATGACGTATATCAGCCCTTCAGCAAAAAAAATATTCGGATACAATCTGACAAATGAAATCATAGGACATCCGGCAGACCTTACCCATCCCGATGATTTAGAAATGGTGTTATCTAATCTTGCCAAGCTCATTGAAAACCCATCCTATTGTCCGACGCTTCAATACCGCTTCATTGATAGAAAAGGCAACTGGAAATGGGTTGAAAGTACTTTCAGCAATTTGCTGGCCGACCCGAATGTTGGTTCAATTGTCATCAATTTTCGTGAAATCACTGAACGAAAACAGGCCGAAAAAGAGTTGAAAGAGGCAGATGCGCTCAACAAATCGCTTCTGCAAACCATTCCATTCGGCATGGATATCGTGGATGAAAACGGGGATATCCTGTTTCAAAATGAAATTTTTCAGCAAATTTTAGGAAAAAGCACGATCGGATCAAAGTGCTGGGAGGTCTATTGCGATTCTAAACAACAATGTACTGCTTGTCCTTTAAAGAATGGAATTGAAATCGGTACCACAAAAATCCTTGAAGTTTCAGGTGTGCTGGGTGGAAAAGTTTTTGAAATTATTCATACAGGTATGATTTTTAATGGCAAAAAAGCCATGCTCGAAATATTTCAGGATATCACCGAACGTAAAAAAGCAGAACACGAACTCAAAGAAAGCGAGGAACGTTACCGGCGGTTTATTTCGCAGGTTACAGAGGGTGTTTACAGACTTGAATGTACTCCACCCATGGATTTATCATTACCGCTAGAAGTGCAGGTCGATTACGTCTACGATAATCTTCTCATTGCCGAATGCAACGATTCTTTCATGAAAATGTATGGTTACAATGACAGAAAGGATGTGATCGGCAAAGGACATCTCAACTTTCATGGTGGCCGCAACAACCCCACCAACCGTGAACTTATCCGTCAATTAATAAAAAATGAATTTCGCATCAGTGGAGGAATTACAGAAGAACTAAATGCCTTTGGGCAGCCGATCATTATCAGCAATAACTCCATCGGAATTTTAGAGAATAATAAACTTTCAAGAATATGGGGAACACAGATCGACATCACTGAAAAAGTGAAGGCTGATCAGTTACAACAGGTGCTATTTACCATTTCGAATGCAGCTGTCACCACCAACGACCTTTCCGAATTGATTGAAATAATTAGCTATCAACTTCGAATTCTACTCCGGTCGAATAATTTCTTCATTGCCTTTTATGATGAAAATACCGGAATGCTATCGACACAGCAGGGAAAAGATGAAAAGGATGAAATCAGTGCATGGCCTGCCGAAAAATCACTCACGGGATATGTTATCAAACATCGGCAATCGCTACTGGTGAATGAAGACGGCAAGGAACGACTTTATGAATCAGGCGAAATAAACAGGATTGGAACAGCATCTAAAATTTGGCTTGGTGTACCCATGATTGTGCATGGGAAAGCCATCGGTGCCATTGTTGTTCAGAGTTACAACGACCCTGAGGCATTTAATGAAAAGGACAAAATGATGCTCGAGTTTATCTCTAGCCAGATTGGTATTGCGATCGAACGAAAAAAAGCTGAACAGGAGTTGAAAGAAGCACTGGTGAAAGCACAGGAATCGGATCGTTTAAAATCGGCCTTCCTTGCCAATATGAGCCACGAAATAAGAACACCCATGAATGGTATCCTGGGTTTTGCCGAATTATTGAAAGAGCCTGATCTTACAGGCGAAGATCAGCAGGAGTATGTCGAAATAATTCAAAAAAGCGGAACCCGCATGTTGAATATCATTAACGATATTATTGATATTTCGAAAATTGAGGCCGGTTTAATGGAAATACGGAATACTGCTACCGACATCAATGACCAGATTAAATATATTTATACCTTTTTTAAACCTGAGGTTGAAGCGAAAGGCATAAACCTTTTAATGAAAACCAGCCTAAAACAGGAAGATGCAATCATTATCACCGATCGCGAAAAACTTTATGCGATTCTTATTAACCTCGTCAAAAATGCCATTAAATATAGCCACCAGGGTACAATAGAGTTTGGATACAACCTTAGACAATTAACTGAAAATAAAAACATAAAAGAACTCGAATTTTACGTGAAAGATGCTGGCATCGGCATTCCGGCTGACCGTCAAGAAGCTATTTTTGAACGATTTGTTCAGGCCGACATTGCTGATAAGCAGGCCTATCAGGGCGCCGGGCTGGGTCTGGCCATTACCAAAGCTTATGTAATGATGTTGGGTGGTAGCATTTGGGTTGAAAGTGATACGGGCGAGACCTCCCAAATAACAGGTTCAGTCTTCTATTTTACCATTCCCTATCACAATTATTCAACTCTCAAGATAGATAAATCTGCTAAGCATGTGGGAAAAACAGAGAAAAAACTTCAAAAAAAATTAAAGATTCTGATTGTTGAAGATGAGGAAACCTCTGATAAGCTTTTCACCATCAGTTTTAATCAATACAGTCGTGAAATCCTGCACGCAAAAACCGGATTGGACGCCATCGAAACATGTCGTAACAATCCGGATATTGACCTCATCATGATGGATATTAAAATGCCGGTCATGGATGGATATAAAGCTACCGAACAAATCAGAAAATTCAATAAAGAGGTGGTTATTATTGCCCAAACAGCCTATGCATTAATGGGAGACCGGAATAAAGCACTGCTTGCCGGATGTAATGACTATATAACCAAGCCTATAAACAAAGCTCTGTTATTGAATCTGGTTCAAAAGTATTTCAGCAACTGATGCTTAATGGTTTATGCATCCTGCACTTGCGGGAGTAAAATGTAAATTGAAAAATGCAGATGATAAAACACATAAAAAAAGTATGCAAATTGAAAAGTTGCAAATTAACACCCATCAACCCACCTGCTTGGCTGACGTTTACGGCAGACGGATCAACACTTAATGATAAATAATACCAAATTTAAATCACCATGAACGCCATTCGTTGCACTTACTGCCTATACATCTGAAGAAGACAAAAGAAGAGCACTCGAATGCGAATGTACCGATTTTATCAGTAAGCCTATCAGGAGGATATCGCTGCTTAAAAAATTGAGCGATTATCTGAATCAGGGCGAATGATTGAAGCCTTTATCAGGCTATTTTACGATGACCATTTTACACATATCTTTCTTTATCTTATCAGATAAAAGAAAAACCTGATAAGTTCCATTGGCGAGGGTTTCGACAGGTAATTGAACTGAATTTGAACCAATTGAATAATTTACTGATGATTTTTCCAGGACTTTTTCGCCTAACTGATTATAAACTTCGAAAGAAATTTCAGTATTATCGACCACGTTAAACTGAAGATTGAAAATACGGTTAACCGGGTTTGGAAAAGCGTTCAAAAATCCCATAACAACAGGGTTTTGACTTTCATATAATCCAACCGGAGAGCAGCTTGCAGGAATACCACCATGACCTTCAATGACACCCGCCAGATACTCGCCATTGGCAATCGGCCAAATATCACGTTCTAAAATATTTTGATCAGGTGCAATTAAAATAACGGTTGGGTAGGCATTAATTCCATAAGCACTGCAAACGGCAGTCCCACCACCTTCAACACCACTCACACTCGGAAACCTATTTCCGGGCAAACTCTGATAATTCTCCTCGAAAAGACGGCAAGCGGCATCATTATCGCCAGTATCGATACTGTAAAAAACAACATTACTCGTGTTGCAACCAAAATACTGGTAAGCAAACTGAACTTTAGGGGTGTTTAGCTGGCAAGGCACACAGCTGCAATAGTAAAAATCCAATACTACATACTTACCGCTGTTCAAGGTAGTAAACAGGTTAAATGAGATACCATCAAGGTCAGTAACCGTGAAATCCTCGGCCACTGTTAAGGGGGTTTGGGCACTCACCGGCATCATCAAACCTAACAAAACCAAAAACGTAAAGAGATTTTTCATATTCTATTTGTATTAAAGTATTTATGAATGCCAAAGTTAATGGAAGTATTGTAAGATTGCAAATACATTTTTTTCCAAACTTACCTATAATTTATTCCAGAATTGTTAATCAAAGAAAACTGGCTGTCAAAAAGAAGTTAACCCTGACCTTCGGAATATTGTTACTTTTGAATGATTTACTTTTTTATTGTTTTTACATTATATCTAAATGAAATTCAATCTTTTATATATCATAATTTTACTGATTCAGGTATATACAAACATAGTATCTACAGGACTTTTCGCCCAGAATACGGTGCAAACGATTATCAATGATATGGCCCTGCTTCCTGATGCAGCTTTGCATGGAACCGAAGGATTATCGTGGGGCACTGGCGAAGCGAGTCCGCAACCCATGCCCTGCCCGGCAAAAAACAATCAAGGCGAATGGTTTGAAGCGACAACTAACTGGGGACAGGTATATATTCCGCGTGAAGGAAGCCCGGCAACCAACACGCGGTGTCAGGTCAGAAACCTAATAACACAACTATTGGATGGCAACGGCAACTGGGTGCAGATACAATCGGGGAATGCTGCCGGGGCTGCCTTTGTTGAAAACTTCGATGGCAACGCCAGCATAAATGCCGGAATCCGCAGCGAATCGGCAAATGGTGGAGGTATTTCGGTTATGGTTGGTATTGGCCCCTGGACAGGATATAATTTTCATTATTGGTCTTCAAATGGCAGAGCAGTAATTGATGTCACCAATATCGCTGCAATTTTTACCAGCTGTGAAGCCAGGCTGATTATTGATGATATAAACGAGCCCGATGACCGCGCAATGTGTAAAAACCTGCTGCAGATGGGTGGAGATTGGTGGTTGAATACAACTATTGGCTGGCTTCCCGACTGGTCAGCAAACAGTGGAATCGGCAGTGGAAGAGCAAAATGGGTAACTCCTGAGTGGCAATCATTTAACATGTGTACCTTATTACCCGAGCAGATTATAGCCAATCCTCCCCTCGGCGTTAGCAATATTCAGCAAACACAGAAAAATGTTTCTGTTTTGAATATTTATCCAAATCCATTCAAAAGCGGCATGCTTACGATTGAATCGGACAGAATAAAAACCAACACAGAAATTACTATCTATTCATCAACAGGCAATCTGATTTATAAAAGTAAATCAGAAAAGAACAGAATTATAACAATCTCTGATCCGGACTTTAAAAGCGGATTATATCTGGTAAAACTTACTGGCAACAATATTTCATTAACAACTGCCTTGATGGTTGAGTAAAAGTTAGTGTGATGCCAATTACGTTAGTTTTGCAAACCGGAATTGACCAATTGGTTCGTTGATCATTGGTGTTTCTCATTAACAAACACAAATAAAAACTCTAGCTATGCAAAACCTTATCAGTATTCGTTCAGTCGAAGATATTCTGCCAGCCTATCGTGGCACACCTATCGAATCGCTTATTGTTTATCATAATTTCGAAGGTGTTCCCGAAAAATATGAAAGGGCAGAAATCCTGGTTGGCATGTGTATGGACAACCGCAAACACCTACATATTCCTGATAATTTCGCCTATATCATCCGGTCGGGGGGTGCAAATTTAAAATACAGCGAATTCAAAGTTTCTTATGCAATTGGTGTTGGTGGAGTTCGTTATATTGCGCTTATTGGCCACAACCACTGTGGAATGGTGAATCTGGCATCCCGCCGTGATGAGTTTATTAAAGGACTCATCGAAACGGCAGGCTGGAAAAAAGAAACAGCCGAAGAACATTTTCTTCAATTTGCGCCTTTGTTTGAAATTGGCAACGAATCCAATTTCATTATTACTGAGACCATTCGGCTTCGGAAGCGTTATCCAAAAGTAACCATTGCACCCTTATTATATCTTGTGGAAGACAACAAACTCTATTTCATTGATGAAAATTAGAGAGGTTTGACAAGTCACCATTATCAAAACAGAAAACTTTTTCTCAAAATCGGGTGACAGAAACATAATTGTAAATATCTTTAGTCCTGATTGAATGTGAACTGGTTCCAACATTAACCTGTTGATCATGCTTTTTTAATAATTTGATTATGGATTGGATAAAAAAACATCAGTACGGCTTATCCATTTTATTGGGCATTGTTTTAGCATCAGTAGTTTTTATTTTGAATCCGTTTCAATTAGAACCTAACGCAAACAAAGCCGTTTCATCATCATTGCTCATGGTTACCTGGTGGATTACAGAAGCCTTGCCTCTGCCTGTGGTTGCTTTGGTTCCAATCGTTTTGCATCCATTATTAAAAATAAGCACCATCGAAGAAACGACAAAGGCATACAGCAATCCGGTTATTTTTTTGTTTATGGGTGGGTTTTTAATTGGCCTCGCCATCGAAAAATGGAACCTTCATAAGCGAATCGCGCTGCAAATCGTCAGGCGAACCGGCACTAGTGGAAACCATATTATACTGGGTTTTATAATTGCTACCGGTTTTCTGAGCATGTGGCTGAGCAATACGGCCACCACGATGATGATGTTTCCCATCGCGCTGAGTGTGATCGCAGTAATGAAAAACCATGAACAGCCCGGCACAAATATGTTTAATTTCTCGCTGGTTTTGATGTTGGTGATTGCCTATGCAAGCAATATCGGTGGTATGGCCACAATCATTGGAACACCACCCAATGTGGCGTTTGTTAGTTATATTGAAAAGAAATACAACTATACGGTGCAGTTTATCGATTGGATGATCGTGTGTGTGCCGCTCGTCATTGTATTATTGGGGGCGCTCTATGTTGTAATTGTGAAATGGCTGTTCCCGAGCCGGATTAAAAACAGCCCGGAAGCAAATTCATTTATTCATAATGAAATTCATTCCCTGGGTAAGTTATCAGTAGCAGAAAAACGTGTATTGGTTATTTTCTGTGCGACTGCCCTGCTTTGGATAACCAAGGATTTATTGAATCAGCTCTATCTTTTCAGGTTAGACGACAATATGATTGCAATATTGGGTGCATTGGCCCTGTTTGCAACGCCAAGCGGAAATCGTAATGGTGAAAAATCGAAAATGGTGCTTGAATGGCAGGATACTTCAAAAATGGCCTGGGGAATCTTATTGCTGTTTGGTGGCGGACTGGCCATGGCAAGCTCCCTCGAAAAAGCTGGTGTGATGAGTCTGATAGGTAACTGGCTGGCTGGTTTCAGTGGCAATTCCGCATTTGTTTTGGTGTTGATGACTGTTGTCATTTCAATATTCTTAAGTGAACTGACAAGCAATGTGGCACAGGTCATCGTGATGGCACCGGTATTGGCAGCCCTGGCTGATGCCTTGCATCTCGATCCGCTGATGCTCGGTATTCCTATGACCCTGGCAGCAAGTGCCGCCAGCATGATGCCTATGGGCACTCCACCCAACGCCATTGTTTTCAGCAGTGGCTACATCCGGTTGAAAGACATGATGAAGGCTGGATTTGTGATGAATCTAGTAAGCATTATTATTATAACTTTATTCTCATGGTATGTGTTGCCTTTGGTCATGCAGGTAGTGGCAAAGTGAATAGTGAATATTCACTATTTAGGGTACCTGATAAATATTCGCCTCATTACGATATCCTGAAAGGTCAAGATACCAATCGGAAAATTGTGAGCCTGAAGATTCGGCCCAGGTCGCAAATTTCAGATGCGCTCCTGTAATCTGAGCACTCTCGACGGTGTAATCATAGCTCGAAGCAATTTTGATCGCCCAGGGCAGATTTTCAAGAGTTTTGTAGTATTTTCCTGAAGCAGGGTCAGAATCATCCTGACTCGAACCAAAATAGGTAATATCGACAAGGCTGGTAGGCTCATAATCAGGTAAGTGAATTTCTTTTCCGCGCTCTTTATTTACTATCAGAAACGGATTGAAGCTATTCAGTCCGATATCATTAATACTATAAACACCAGGCGTAAATCCCATATTGATTTGAATGGTATCCGGATCCACATAGGGCGCATCAGGAATGACATTCACACCAAAACCTGAGACAGGAGGCATGATTGCATTTGCGTTATCAAACACGATGATGGTGATTTTATCCTGATTGGCTTCGGTTCCGTTTTCATTCAGTGTGATATAGTTTTCATTCAACACCGTACCCTCTACCTCAATTTCGCTTGATTCAATGCTTGTTCCGGGCAACTGAAAGCCAAAACCATTGGCAAATCCAGCTCCGATAGCACGTATAGCAAAAGTACTCAACACCTCTGTCACTTTATTTCCAGCATTGGTAACGATGGTAAACTGATAATCGACAACCAGATCGTTAAAATCGTAATCTCCTTTGCCAGGCCATAAATCTTCAAATGCCAGACTCCCGAATCCTCCAGCAGGATAATAATTATTGAAGGCCCTTGCCGGATCATTCGGATATGTATCTTCTTCGTCCTGAACACCATCCCCATCCTGATCAGCAACTTCACCTATATCACTATAATTTGCCTGTATTTCGGTCTGGGTCAGGGCAGTGCCAAAGAACTTTACTTCATCGACAGATCCTTTGAAGTATTTCTGGGCATTATTATCCGATCCAATAGATCCATCACGATTGTTGATTTTGAGTGGCCCGGTAACAGCCTGGCTGTTTCGTAATTGTCCGTTGACATACATTTTCAGTGTAGTGCCATCGTAGGTCATCGCCAGATGGTACCACTCGTTCATGACTGGCAGTCCCCCACCCCAGTGAATAGTATGACTTATGTTGTCGCTCGTCCTGACGTGCACATTCCATCCATCCCATTTTCCCTGTCCGATGCCATGACCGTCCCAATCCCCCTTCTGGAAGATTTTTGATGTTTTATTTTCCTGTGTTTTAGCCCAAGCCATCATGGTAATGGTGTTTGTCGGATTCAGGTTGGTTGCGTTCAATATTTTAACATTCCCTATGGTTCCGTCAAAATTCAGACAACTCCCCGAAACACCTGTACCCCAGTTTGCGCTGCTGATTGTTCCGTTATTATTTCCCTGTCCATCATCTGCTATTGTACCGCTGTTTTCGTTCAGGTTCCACGACGAAATGAGGTTTTCCGATCCATTACCTGCATTGGGTGTGGTTGAAAATATCTGGACTATTTCCTCTTCGGTGAGGGCGACGTTATACATAAAAACCTCATCCAGAATTCCATTAAAGTGATTGATGGTGTTCTGGTTTCCAAGATATACATCACCGGTAGCAGAATGAAGTAATCCTGTATTTGCCTCAGTTGCCATCAACGTACCATCGAGGTATAATTTCATGCTTGCACCATCGTAAGTAGCAACGCCATGGTGCCAGTCTGTGTCAAGAATTCTGTCTCTGTAAGTCATCACCACGTCGTGATACAATGGAGTGTAGAGCGCGAAAGTGAGCCTACCCTGTGCATCCAGCCTGATAATATATTTCACGTTCTGAAAAATAAGGGCTCCACTTGTACCAACTTCAGGCATTTTAAACCAAAATGAAAAACTTATTTTGTCGCCAACCGGATTGAAACCAGTATTGTTGGGAATCTGCACATGTCCTCCAAGTCCGTCAAAATCAAGCGCGCTGCCACTGATCCCCGGAACCCAGGCATATCCGGTGATGGTGCCATTGTGAGCGCCAAGCACATCGTGGGCGATATCTCCGCTATTTTCGTCAAATTTCCATGCTGCTGAAGGAACAGGCGCCAACACCGATTGATCTGTAATGCCTTTTAAACCTGATTTTATACCATCTGTTAATGACACGATTACTTCATTGCCGGTGATGGTGACCAGTTCACCGTTGACCAATACCTTCTCAACAAAAGTTGGCAGGTTGATTGAAACTGTATATGCTTCCGGCAGCATGCTATAAAAACCTCTGTGGTATTGAATTTTTCCATCATCTGAAGTAATATTGATCACCACTGAATTATCGGAAGTTATCTGAAAATCAACCTCACGGCTGGTTTCCCAGTTGAACCCGGACGAGATAACAAGCTCTTCCATATTCACTGGAATAGTTGGTTCAGCTGGCGGTTTTTTACACCCTGTCATTAACATGAGTGAAACTACTACAATAAAGAAAAGTCCAAAGGTTTTCATAATTCAGCAATTTATTCAAAGATAAGAAAATATGCCTGCATATACAACATGAGTTATGCGTGTAAAAGCATGCAAAACTAATCGGGCAATTTCTATGCCATACCGAAGTTGTATGCACATTTCATCATTGGACTATTCAAAAATCATTTTTCATACACCGATAATCTACTGAAAAACACCCATTGAAAATCGGTTGTCTTCACTAATTGGACAACAAAAAAAACTGCGGCTGAATTACCAAATCAGTTGAAGCCATTGCTATTATTACATTTCAAGATAACCATCCTATAAATCTGACTTTTCGGTTATTCATTTCAACGCTTGTTCATCGCGAAGAACCCAGTTTAGGATTGCAGTTATTTATGGAAATATGATTTCATTACGTAAAATTTATAATGAATTTTACTGTCTGATGTTAAAATTTATTCACCAATAAAACAGAATATTTTCTCACAATCAGAGAAATTATCCCGTTTTTAGACAATGAAAACAATATGATAATTACTACAACAGAACTTGGAACAAATTAAACGCTTTCATTTACTGAATTAATGGAAAATAATTGGCTTATAGTAAAAAGATAGTTATATTTGTATGTGTGCTCAAAAAAATTCACGATAACCTGAATAAGAATAACATAATACAATAATAATCAGATATTTAATATCATATTAAAGGATTGAAAACACGAATCGTTTTCATTCAAAAACTAGTTATAAAGTGCAGTGGTCAACACAATAATTTATGACCTATGAAAAAAGATAAACTTACCTATGAGGAATTAGAAAAAAAAGTTTTTGAGCTTGAGCAGCTAATCATAAAGAAACCAAACAATACCATCAAATCACAGCAGGCAACAACCGACTATTTCACACAGGCTGAAAGTGAAGAAAATTTAAAAAAGGAAGACAAGAAAGAAAAAGCCCTGATCAGTTACAATGCAAAAGTATATCGCGATCTAATTAATAATCTTGAAGCAGGTGTGGTTGTGCATGCCCCGGATACTTCTATCATTAGCAACAACATAAAGGCATCCGAATTGCTCGGATTAAATGAAGACCAGATGAAAGGGAAAATGGCTTTCGATCCGCAATGGCACTTTGTGTTTGAAGACAAAACACCTGTTCCCATTGATGATTATCCTGTAAATAGAATCATAAGAAGCAGGAAACCAATTAAAAATCTGTTTCTAGGGGTTAACCGACCTGTGACCAACGACCTCGTTTGGCTTAATGTAAGCGGCTTTCCAATGCTAAATGAACATGGCGAAATAGCTGAAATTGTTATCAGTTTTATCGATAACACGAAACGGAAACTGTATGAAGAGGCCATGAAAGAAAGCGAGGAAAAATATCGTCTGCTTATCGAAAATTCAGGAATCGGTGTTGCCGTTTTTAGCATCGAGGGTAGAATTCAGATGCTCAACGTAAAAGCCGTGGAAAATTTGGGTGGAAAAATTGAGAATTATATTGGCAAAACATTGCATGAAGTATTTGGTGAGCAAGCTGGTTCAGCTTATATGAAACGTATTGTTGATGCTTCCCTTTCTGAAAAAAGTGTGGAGTATGAAGATTTTGTTCAATTAGACTCAGGTAGTTATTGGCTACTTTCCAATCACACAGGGATTAAAGATTCGGATGGAAAGATAATCGGGGTACAGGTGTTGTCGCATAATATTTCCGAGCGGAAAATGACTGAAGAAAAAATCAGAAATGCAGCCAAACATTACCAGACCCTAATCGAAAAAGCAACCGATGGAATTGCCCTGTTAAATGCAGCATGGCGGTTTACTTTTGTTAGTCCCACAGCAAGAAAAATATTTGGATATGGCGAATCAGACGACATTTCAGTGGATCCGGCAGATTATACACATCCCGACGACTTGCCGTACGTTCAGTCCGAACTGTTCAAAATTTTCGAAGACCCATCTTATAGTCCAACAATACAGTATCGATTTATCAGCAAATCAGGTAATTGGAAATGGATTGAAAGCACATTCAGCAATTTGCTTACCGACCCTAATGTAGAATCAATCGTTATTAATTTCCGCGATATAACAGACCGCAAACAGGCAGAGGGGCGAATCACAAAACTCAACGATTGTTTTCTCCGGTTTGGAAGCGATCCAGTCGAGAATATCAATCAACTTGTTGCTTTTTGCGGGGAGTTAATGCATGCCAGCACTGCACTTTATAACCGGATTGAGGATGGAATTCTCCATTCCCTCGGACAATGGAAGACTCCGGCGGATTATAAAGCCAGGGATTATGCTGAAGGTCATTTATGTAACGAAGTGATAAATTCACCCAATGATAAAATATTGATTATAAATAATTTGCAGAATACAGTTTATGCACAGACAGACCCGAACGTCAGGCATTACAAGCTAAAGACCTACATTGGGAAGGCAGTAAAATTCAACAAAGTAAACATCGGATCACTCTGTGTTGTATATCAGCATGATTACGCCCCCGACAACAATGAATTACATCTGATGGAGATTGTCGCATCAGCTATTGGTGTGGAAGATGAACGCAGGCAAGCAAATAAGGCACTCAGGGAAAGTGAAGAAAATCACCGTCATCTGATCGAAAACAGCCATGATATTATATACATTTTAAACTCAATAGGGATACTGACTTATGCCTCACCGGCCTGGACCGTTCTGCTCGGACACACCACCGAATCTGTAATCGGGAAATCATTCCATGAATTTGTCCATCTCGACGATATTGCTAAATGCATGGAGTGGCTTGGGAAAATTATCGAAACCGGACAACGGCAAGAGGGCATCTCCTACCGTGTTCAACACATCGATGGAAGTTGGGTTTGGCATTCCTCAAGTGGGGTTCCATTAAAAGACAGCACCGGCATGGTGATCGGTTTTGAAGGCACGGCCAGAGATATTACGAAACTTGTTACAGCAGAGGAAAAATTACGTGAAAGCGAATACCGATATCGCATTATTATTGAAACAGCCAACGAAGGAATTTTAGTCGCTCAGGGATCAAATCTGCGATTTATAAATCCCGCAATGACAAATTATACAGGATATACCCAGGAAGAACTCATGGAAATACCATTTTTAGATCTGGTGCATCCTGACGACAAATCGCTTGTCAAAAACAATTACATAAAACGCCTGAACGGAGAAACCTTTGAACCAAGATATCATTTCAGGGTATTAAGCAAATCACATGAAACGAAGTGGGTTGAAATGAGTGGTGCCAAAATTGAATGGGAAGGAAAACCAGCCACCCTAAACTTCCTGTGTGATATTAGTGAGCGCTTATTAGCAGAGCAGGAAATCAAACGAAACAATGAAGAATTACAAGCGCTTAATCTTGAAAAAGATAAATTTTTCTCTATTATTGCCCATGATCTGCGTAGCCCGTTCAATGTTTTTCTGGGTTTCACACAAATGTTGGTTGACGACCTGCCAACCATGCGGCTCCCCGAACTGCAAAAGATCGCACTCATGATGCGCAATTCAGCAGGCAATCTGTTTAACCTGCTCGAAAACCTGCTGGAATGGTCACGTATTCAGAGAGGCCTGATTAATTTTGACCCAAAATCACTTGTATTGTTACCCAAGATTGAGGAATTTATCACCCCTGTAGCTGAATTGGCAAAGAAAAAAGAGATCCAGATAAGCGTGCAAATCCCAGCTGACATCATCGTTTTTGCTGACGAAAACATGCTGGCATCCATCATCAGGAATATCGCAAGCAATGCGGTAAAATTCACTCCTAGTGGCGGAAAAATATCGTTGAAAGCAACAAAAAAAATCGCCAATACTATTGAAATTTCAGTAAAAGATTCCGGCATCGGGATGAGTAATGAAATGATAGAGAATCTCTTCCAACTCAATAGTCATACGAACCGAAAAGGCACCGATGGTGAACCCAGTTCGGGTCTCGGGCTTTTTATCTGCAAGGATTTTTTAGAAAGACAAGGCGGCCGTATTTGGGCAGAACCAAATCCTGAGGTTGTTGATGGTGAAAAAGGAAGTACTTTTAAATTTACTTTACCAGTAAGCAAAATATAAAACGCGTTCTATTTCAATTGATTGTATTTTTCAAGCAGAAACTATTAATAATTAAACACTGTTGAGGTATAATTTCTCCATAATGAATTGAAAACACAAAAAAATGAAACGGAGTAAAAAGAGTTGTACATCTTATTGATAATCAATTATCTTCCGGGGATGAAGTAATTACTACCATCCTAAAAAACTCGAAATTATTTTTAACAAGCTGAATAATAATGCAATTAAATATACCCAACATGTTTCCATCATCATTGGGTGTAAATCAAAGAAAAACAGATCAGATTCCTTTAATTCAGGTATTGCTCCATCTGCTATTGATCTCGAATTCATGGTTAATGATACTGGTATATAGATTCAGAAAAACAGGCAAAAAGGTATTTTCGATCGATTTGTTCAGGTCGAAATATCCAATAAACTTGCTCTGCAGGGGGCGGGATTGGGTTTGTCTTTCGCCAAAGCCTATGTTGAAAAACTTGGGGGTAAAATTTGGGTTGAAAGTAATCCTGCCGGAAATTCAAAAAAAACAGGCTCAACTTTCTATTTCACCAATGCTAATCAGTAAAAAACTAAAATTTGGGTTTATCACTTCATTCATATTCATTTAACATATATATTTAAAGAAATTTTCACATATGATTGATTACAATTTCAGCAAGCTGCTTACCCGACAGATTAACCGTAAATATGGATCAGTTGACAAGCTTCCGGATGAATTAAAAGAATTCATTCAGATTGTTAATGAAACCTATAAGAATTTTGATGATGACATTCAATTACTTGAAAACTCAATCGAAATTAGTTCACAGGAATTACGTGATGCCTATCAGAAACAAAAGCAAGATGCTGAAACAGAAAGGAATACACTTCAAAAAATTCAGGAGGCCATTTCGGCTATCAACGATTCAAATCATGCTGTATTTCAGGAATACGATCCAAATCCAAACGACAGTAATTCCCTCCTGAATTCACTCATTAAACTGATTGCCGAGCACAAGCATACTACTGAAGTACTGCATCAACGCGAGTATTTTATCAAAAGTATCGCTGAAAACAGTCCTAGCATCATTTATCTGTTCAATGTTGCCAGAGGCCATAATATTTACACAAACCGAAGTATCAGCCAATGTTTAGGCTATTCGGCGAATGAACTCACCGATGAGGATCCGGAATTCTTTAAAAAACTCGTCCATCCCGATGATTTACATCAATTTGATTCATTTATAAATTCAATTGACACATGGCCTGAGGATCTTGTTTTCGATTTTGAATACCGCATCCTGTCAAAAGACGGAACATGGCGATGGTTTAAGGGAAAGGAAAAAGAATTCCAGCGGGAGAACAGCAAAGTGATTAGTCTTATTGGTACCGTTGAAGATGTAACAGAAAAACGAATGGCTGAAGAAGCCGTCAGGGAGAGTGAAGCCCGGTTCCGTAATGTGTTGCAGGACGTTCAATCTGTCTCTGTTCAGGGATATGCTGTAGATGGGACAACCCAATACTGGAACAAAGCATCCGAACGGTTTTATGGCTACACATCGGATGAAGCGATTGGGCGAAACCTACTGGAGCTGATTATTCCACCAGACATTCGTGGAGCGGTGAAACAGTCAATTCAACAAATGGCACAAACAGGTCAACCGACACCTTCTTCAGAACTTTCATTGATGCGAAAAGACGGATCTATGATACCGGTTTTTTCGAGCCACACAATCATTCAGGTTCCGGGGCAAAATCAGGAATTGTTTTGTATCGATATCGACCTGACAGAGCGTAAAAAAGCAGAGCTAGAACTGATCCTTTCGAAAGAAAAAGCGGAAGAAAGCGACCGGTTGAAATCTGCATTTTTAGCCAATATGAGTCACGAAATACGAACACCAATGAATGGTATACTGGGCTTTGCCGAACTGCTGAAGGAACCTGGTCTGACGGGTGAAGAACAACAACGGTTTATCAGTGTTATCGAAAAAAGCGGTGCACGTATGCTGAATATTATCAATGAAATTATTGATATTTCAAAAATTGAATCAGGCCAGATGGAAATCACTGTTTCAGATACAGATGTCAATAAACAAATGGATAATATGTATGCATTTTTTAAACCGGAAATTGAAGGCAAAGGAATACGATTTACTATTGAAAACAAACACTTTTCTAACCCAGTCAATATTGTCACAGACCGTGAAAAATTATATTCCATTCTTACTAACCTGCTTAAAAACGCAGTGAAATATACAGAATCAGGTTCTATTTCATTCGGTTATACATTGAAGTCGAAAAATGATCCTAACGGCAATACAGGACCAACCGAATTAGAGTTTTTTGTAAAAGATACCGGAATTGGCGTGCCTAAAGACAGGCAGGATGCCATATTTGAGCGTTTTGTTCAGGCTGATATTGCTGACAAACAGGCATATCAGGGAGCCGGCTTAGGCCTGGCGATCACCAAAGCCTATGTAGAAATGCTGGGTGGCCGCATTTGGATTGAGAGCAATCCAACTAACCAATCGGGAGAAAATGGTGCAAATTTCTATTTTACACTTCCATATAATACGCGGCTGAAAACAGCATCCAATACTGTTATAGAACCTGAAAAAAGCAATACCATTCATAAAAAACTGAATATTTTAATCGCTGACGACGAGGATTCATCTGAAATACTCCTTTCTATGATTGTAAAAAAATACGCCAAACAAATCATTGTTGCCCATACCGGTCTCGAAGCTGTAAATACCTGCCTAAACAATCCTGATATTGACCTGATTTTGTTGGACATTAAGATGCCCGTGATGGATGGTTATGAAGCGACGCGCCAGATTCGTCAATTCAACAAGGAAGTAATTATCATTGCACAAACTGCTTTTGCACTTCTTGGTGACAGGGAAAAAGCAATAGCTGCCGGATGCAACGACTATATCAGTAAACCTATTAAAAAGGACGATTTGCTGACCAAAATCAATGAATATTTTTAAAGCCATGGACTTTCGTTCAACATTAGTTTAGTTTATCTGACGAATAAAATTCCAGACTTTTGAAACTGTTTAACAATACATTTATGGATAAAAAAATATCGTTTATTATGGCTATTTTTGGAATATTATTATTTAAAGCATGAAAAAGAAAATTGCTTTCTCAGACATTACTGCTTCGATGCATGAACAAGCAGAAATACTCTTAAAACGCGTACGGATAGAAACAAATTCACATCTCACCGAAAATGAAACAAAAAAACTCATTCAAGAGCTAAAGATCCATCAGGCAGCGCTTGAAATGCAGACCGAGGAACTGAAGAAAACGAATGAAAAAGCGATCGAACTTGAGACTGAAAAACAAATTGCTTTATACGGACTTGCGCCATCGGGTTATTTCACCCTCTCTAAGTCAGGTGATATTGAGAACATTAATTATGGTGCAGAACGATTGCTTGGCAAAGAAAGCTCCCATCTAAAAAACAACCGGTTCAGTCACTTTCTCTCGCTGGAGAGCAGACCGGTTTTCAATCAATTTCTCGCGAAAATTTTTAAGAGTAAAATCAAGGAAACCTGCGAAGTCGTCATTTCGCCCGTAGGTTCTATGCCAATTTATATTCAACTTAATGGAATCTCTATCGAAAATGAAAAACATTGCCTTGTCACTGCCTTTGATATATCTGAGCACAAAAAAACTGAGAAATCCTTACAAGATAGCGAGCATAAATACCGGAAACTAATCGAAAATTATCCGGATGCAATCATCATTTACAGTGAAGGTAAAATTGAATTCGCCAACAATGAATCACTCCGTTTGATGGCTGTTTCAAGCCCAATTGACCTAATTGGAAAGCCGGTCTTGCAATTTGTGCATCCTGACTCGAGAGCACTTCTTGATCGAATGAAAATGGCCGCAAAGGAAGGTGTGATGCTACCTTTTGCTGAAGAAAAATTTATTCGCCCTAACGGAACGGAATTAAACGTTGAAGTAAATGCGATTTCAATCAGTTATGACAATAAACTGGCTACACAACTGATTATTCGTGATATAACTGCACGCAAAAAAGCCGAAGAAGAAAAAAGTGACAATGAAGAAAAATACCGTTTGATTTTTGATTATTCTCCGCTGGGAATTTTATCTTTTGATGAAAATGGGGTGATTTCCGCCTGCAACGACAATTTTGTGAAGTTGATCGGTTCTTCATCAAAAAGTTTGGTTGGACTGAATATGCTCAATCTTCCGGACAAAAAACTGGTCTCAGCCGTTCAAACTGCCCTCGATGGCAGTCCCGGTTTTTATGAAGATCTTTATCATTCAGTAACTGCCAATAAGATAACTCCTGTGAGAGCGCTTTTTACAACAATGTTCCATAAGGATGGCCGTGTGCGCGGAGGTGTTGGGATTATTGAGGATATTACCGAACGTAAACAAGTTGAAGAAAAAATCCAGTTTACCTTAAGCCGCCTCAAGGCGTTTATTGATTCGAACATCATTGGGATTATTATTGCTGATAAAACCGGCCGAATTATCGAAGCGAACGATTATTACCTGAATTTAACCGGCTTTACACGCAAAGATTTTGAAAATCAAAAAGTTGACTGGAGATCAATGACCCCACCTGAATGGCTGCCTTTGGACGAAATAGCCATTGGGGAACTTATTGAAAAAGGTAAATGCACACCGTATGAGAAGGAATACTTCAGAAAGGACGGATCACGTATTGCAGTCATGATCACCGACACTATGTTGCCGGGAACTGAGAACCAAATTGCTGGATATATTGTTGACATAACTGAGCGCAAGAAAGCAGAGAAGGAATTAATAGTAAGCCGCCAACGATTTCATGATTTAATTGAACTCGCCGTTGATGGTATTCTTACCGGATCGGTTGATGGCGTAATTACAGACGCTAACTCATGCTTCTGCACTATGGTCGGGCGTCTAAAAGAAGAAATAATTGGCCTTCATATCAGTCAATCGTTCTTTACAGCAGACAGTTTGAAACGAAATCCACTCGACTTCGACCGATTAATAAAAGGAGATATTGTGGTGAATGAACGAAATATATTTAGGCCTGACGGAACTGAAATTACGATTGAAATGCACACAAAAATGATGCCCGATCAAACATATCAGTCAATTTTTCGCGACATCACCGAACGCAAATCAGCCGAGGAAGCGTTGATCAAAAGCAATGAATTGCTTTCATTGTTTATAAAGAATTCGCCAATATATGCCTATATCAAAGAAGTAAGTCCTAATGAAAGCCGTGTTTTGAGAGCAAGTGAAAATTTTATCGAAATGGTTGGACTTCCAGGATCACTAATGACCGGAAAAACCATGCAGGAACTATTTCCAAAAGAATTTGCTGACAAATTGACCGCCAATGACTGGGAGGTAACAAAAACCGGAAAAGAGATAATAATTGAGGAGGAATTAAACGGTCGTTTTTATCATACACACAAGTTTCCAATTAAACTATATGACAAGAATTTGCTGGCAGGTTATTCAATAGACGTAACTGACCGTATCATGTTTGAGAAGAGTATTGAAGAACATAATAACGAGTTAAAACTCCTGAATACAGAAAAAGACAAATTTTTCTCCATTATTGCGCACGATCTGCGTAGCCCTTTTAATGTATTTCTCGGTTTTACCCAAATGATGGTCGATGATTTGCCCAAATTGCGAAGCGAAGAGATTCAGAAAATCGCCCTGATGATGCGTAATTCGGCTAATAACCTGTATTCATTACTTGAGAACCTGTTGGAGTGGTCGCTTATTGCAAGAGGTAAAACTAACTATGACCCGGTTTCATTTCTGTTACTACCTCATGTTCAGCTTGTGTCGCGGCTCGTGTTTGAAGCTGCAATGAAAAAAAATATCCTTTGTGAAGTTAAAGTGCCGGCAGATATCGTTGTAAAAGCCGATGAAAATATGTTGGGATCCATCCTCAGAAACCTGTTGATCAATGCAGTAAAATATACTTCAGGAGGCGGAAAAATAACGATCCAAGCAAAAGAATTAACAAATAATATGGTCGAAATTTCCATCCGTGACACAGGAATAGGTATGAATAAGGAAATCATTCAAAAACTGTTTTTGATGGACGAATTCACTTCACGGAGAGGTACAGCCGGCGAACCCAGCACCGGATTGGGTTTGATCATCTGCAAAGATTTTGTTGAAAAAAATGGAGGTAAAATCTGGGTTGAAAGTGAAGAAAGCGTAGGAAGTACGTTTTATTTCACCATTCCCATTTAATCTTTTTCGTTTGAGCAATAATAATGAAACCTAATACAACAATGTAAAAGAACCATATCCATAAAAACGAAATTAACGAAAAGCAAAACTAATCAAACAAACCAAGAATGAACCTTACTTTCACCATATATTCTCTATTATTCCTTTCGACAGCGTTCATCTCCTTTGTGGTTGCCTTTCTTGCCTGGCAACGACGATCGGTAAATGCATCCAAAGAACTTTTCTTTTTGATGTTGGCAACAGGTATTGGTTCATTTTGCCTTATTTTCGAAACCGCAAATCCATCCCTGATAGGAAAAATATTCTGGTCGAAACTCGAATATATTGGTGGTGTGACCACACCTGTTCTATACCTGATATTTGTGCTCCGTTACACCGGCAAAGAAAAATTTATCTCTTTCAAAAATGTACTGACTCTGTTCCTCATTCCTGTTATCACATTGATTCTGGTATTCACCAACGAACACCACAACCTTATATGGTCAGGTTATTCGGCTATTTCAAAGAAAACAAATCTCATGGAGTATTACCATGGGATAGGTTTTTGGATTGGTTATATTACCTATACCTATGTCATGCTTCTTTTGGCGACTTTTTACCTTATTCAGTTTATAATCAGTCACAGCAAGCCTTTCCGCTCACAAGGATGGGCCGTTTTAACCGGTGGTTTGTTTCCCTGGTTGGCAAGTGTGATTTATCTTGCCGGAATTAATCCGGTTCCCGGACTTGATTTAACACCGGTTAGTATCACCCTGAGCGGTATTCTTGCAGCCTATGCTATCTTTTACACCAATTTCCTCGATCTGGCTCCCCTGGCTCACAAAACCTTGTTTGAAACACTCACTGATGGTATTATCGCCCTTGATGAGCAACACAGAATACTGGATATAAATGGGGCAGCACTTGATTTTTTGGGTATACAAAACAAGAACATTATTGGTTTACCAGCTGAATCATCAGGCGCTGCCTCAACGATATTGCTACAGGCAGTCGTCGATGACAACACCCATGATCAGCTAGATATACCAAACGGCGAAAGAATAAAAACATACAACATTATCAAGCAACCCATCAGGAAATATGCTGGCAACAGATTGGTCGTCATCCGCGATATTACCAACTTTAAAAGAGCGATGCTTGAATTGAATGAAAGTGAAATTAAGTACCGTGAGCTGGTCGAAAATTCTCCTGACGCGATTGCAATTTATACAGACGGGAAAATCGTGTTTGTAAATAATGAATGTCTTCGTTTAATGGGCGCTTCCAGTGCATCCGAATTAATTGGTAAACCGGTGATACATTTTGTTCATCCCGATTATCGTGGACTCGTCATTGAACGAATGAAAAAATCGGTAATCGAAGGAAATGTACTGCCACTTGTCGAAGAAAAATTTGTAAGACTTGATGGATCAGTAGTGGATGTTGAGGTGAAAGCCATTCCTATCCGCTTCAGGAATCAAGCAGCAGTGCAATTGATTGTAAACGACATCAGCGAACGGAACCTGGCCAAAGAAGCACTCTTGAATGAACGTAGCCTGCTTCGAACCATCATCGACATCATACCGGATGCAATTTATGTGAAAGATACAGAAAGAAGAAAAATTCTCGCCAATCCAAAAGAAGTTGAACTTTCCGGTAAAAAATTTGAATATGAGGTGCTTGGAAAAACCGATATTGAAATATTTACAACATTCGAAGAAAATAAGAGCATGGAAGAGGACCTTTCGGTTTTAAAATCAGGTATTTCTTTTCTTGATATGGAAGGCGGGTTTATCGATAATACAGGAAAGAATCATTGGTTGCTCGGTTTAAAAGTTCCGTTAAAGAATGTACATGGTGAAATTATTGGTATAGTTGGACTCAATCATGATATCACTGCACGAAAAATATCGGAGCAGCTGATGAATGATAAAAACGAAGAGCTTCAAAAACACATTATTGAAAAAGACAAATTCTTTTCAATCATCGCCCACGATTTAAGAAGCCCATTTCATGGACTTCTTGGGTTAACTCAACTTATGAAAGACGAGTTAAGGGATTTGACCAAGGAGGATCTTCAAAATATTGCAGTGAGTCTGAACAACGCTGCCATCAATATATACGGCCTGATCGAAAACCTGTTGGAATGGTCATTACTTCAAAGAGGTATCATCTATTTTATTCCCAAATCATATTATTTACTATCCAAATTTGAAAGCAATTTAGCTTCGGTTTTCGAGTCGGCAAATAAAAAAGGCGTAAAAATTAGTTTTGAAATTCCTGATGATACTATTTTGTTTGCTGATGAAAATATGCTTTCATCTATAATCAGAAACATTGTCGGTAATGCTGTAAAATTCACCCCAAAAGGTGGAAACATTATTGTCAGGGCGAAGACTTTATCCGATAAGAAAATTGAAATTTCTGTCAAGGATTCAGGCATTGGAATGTCAGAAGAATTATTAGGCAAGCTCTTCCAACTCGATGGGAATACCTCACGAAAAGGCACCGAAGGGGAAGCAAGTACTGGTCTCGGGCTAATCATTTGTAAAGATTTTGTGGAAAAACATGGCGGAAAAATTTGGGCCGAGAGTGTGGAAGGAAAAGGAAGTACGTTTTATTTTACAATTCCCGTATGATTTTCAACCTGATTACCAAACAATCATATCATTTATATACGATATTATAATATCGGATGATTTGCAATTAACAGTTTTTTTTGAGTAAATTTGATTTTAAATAACAATCCACAATATGGATCAGGCATTTACAATTTACTCCGGATTCTTCCTCGCCACTGCCTTTGTCTCGTTTTTTGTCGCTTCACTTGCCTGGCAGCGACGATCGGTAAAAGGAGCCAAAGAACTAACCAGGCTCATGCTTGCTGCAGGCGTTTGGTCGTTCCTTATTATTTTCGAAACAGCATCGATTTCAGTGAATGATAAAATTCTCTGGGCAAAACTGGCATACTTAGGCGCTGTTTCAACGCCCTTGTTCTATTTTCTGTTTGTGCTTCGCTTTACGGGTAAAGACAGATTTATTTCCACCAAAAACATAGTATATTTATTCATTATCCCGCTAATCACGCTGTTGCTCACTTTTACCAATGAACTCCATGGACTGATATGGTCGGGGTTTTCTGCCATTTCTGCCAGCACCAATATGATGGAGTTTCACCATGGGATCGCATTCTGGATTGGATATATGACCTATAACTACCTATTGTTATTGATTGCAACCATCCTAATATTCAGTTTTATCATCAGCCATTCCAATACTTTTCGGACACAGGGAATAGTTGTACTAATTGCGGGTTTGTTGCCATGGGCCGCAAGTCTGTTTTATCTTACGGGAAGCAATCCTGTGCCCGGCCTCGATCTGGTCCCTGTGAGTATTATATCGAGCGGTGTTGTGATGGCATATGCGATCTTATACAAAAGGTTTCTCGATCTGGCACCGGTTGCCCGCGAAACCTTGGTTGAAACCTTACTTGATGGTATCGTGGCACTTGACAACCAAAACAGAATTCAGGATATCAATGAAGAAGCCATGTCGTTTTTGGGCATCCGAAACAAAAACATCATTGGCTTGCAGGCATTGTCAGCCGGTGCAAGTATTCAATCGCTGATGAACGCTACCATCGTTCAGGAATCGTTTGAACAGTTTGAAGTAAACGAAAGTGGGGTCTCCAGAATTTATAACATCATCAAACAACCTATTAAAAACCACCCTGGCAGTCGTTTGGTTATCATTCGCGATATTACCGAAAACAAACGCACAGAAGAAACCCTGTTCAACGAACGTGCTTTATTTCGCACCATAATCGACCTGATTCCGGATGCTGTATATGTGAAAGACACAGAAGGCCGGAAAATATTCGCCAATCCAAAAGAGGTTCATTTTTCGGGAAAATTATCGGAGAATGAAATCATCGGTAAAACAGATTTCAACCTGTATCCGGATTTTGAAGCCAAACGGGCTCAGGATGAGGACCAGTTTGTGATGCAATCAGGGGAATCGATCCTCGAAAAAGATGGAAACCTGATTGACAAAGATGGTGAACAGCATTGGTTACTTGTTTCGAAAGTCCCATTGCGCGATGTTCATGGAAAAATAACCGGTCTGGTGGGCGTAACCCATGACATTACAGCGCGAAAAATGGTAGAATGGAAGTTGTCGGAAAGTGAAACCAACTTTCGCACCTTTTTTGAAACCATGGACGATATGGTTTTTATCGCCGACCAGCATGGCAAAATATTTCAAGTAAATGGTTCTGTAATCCGTAAGCTGGGATACAATTTGAACGAATTAAAGCACATGCATGTACTCGATTTGTATCCAGCCGAAAAACGACAGGAAGCTGAGTATATTTTTAGTGAAATGTTTGCCGGCAGGTTAGATGCATGCCCGCTTCCGTTGGTACGGAAAGATGGCGTATATTTACCTGTTGAAACACGAATCTGGTTTGGCAAATGGGATGGAATCGACTGTATTTTCGGATTATCAAAAGACCTCAGTAAAGAGCAGGAATCGTTGCAGAAATTTAACAAGATATTCGACAATAATCCGGCCCTGATGGCCATTAGTTCGATACCCGACAGGAAATTTACTGAAGTGAACCATGCCTTCCTCACCAAAACTGGTTTTACAAAAGAGGAAGTAATAGGTAAAACAGCGATTGATCTTGGATTTTTCATTCAACCCCACATCCAAAACCAAATAGCTGATGATATCGAAAAAAAGGGTACCACCCATAACCGTGAACTGAAAATAAAGACCAAATCGGGAGACTTGCTGGATGGACTTTTCTCAGGAGAAGTGATCGAAAATCAGGACAAAAAATATTTCCTGACTGTGATGATTGATATTACTGAAAGCAAAAAACTCGAAGGTGACATCAAACTTCAGAATGACTTTTACAATATTATCTCCAAGGTTTCTGAGCGACTGATTCAGACAGAATCAGATCGGTTAGACAGCGAAATAAACCGTTCGCTCGAAATGCTGGGCACCTTTAACATGGTTGACAGAACCTATATATTCGAACTTGATCCTGTGAAAGATGAAATCAACAATACTTTTGAGTGGTGTGCCAATGGTGTTTCCCCCGAAATTGATAATCTTCAGGGGATTCCATTCTCATTTATTCCACGATGGAAAGAAAATTTTCTTAAAAACGAACATGTTTATATCGTATCTGTAAACGATTTGCCTGACGAGTTGATGTTGGAAAAAGAGATATTAGAACCGCAGGGCATACAATCACTTGTAACGGTGCCTATGTATTACGGACCTGCGCTAATCGGTTTTCTGGGTTTTGATTCAGTTTCGGAGCAAAAAAACTGGAGCGAACAGGTGATACTTTTGCTCAAGGTTTTTGCCAATGTGCTGGCAGGTGTTATTTTCAAAAAGAAAACAGAAGCTGCCCTTTCGAAAGCCAAACAGGAGGCTGATACTGCCAACAAATCGAAAAGCGAGTTCCTGGCCAATATGAGTCACGAAATACGTACGCCACTCAATGGCATCATCGGGTTCACCGACCTGCTGCTCAAAACACCCCTCAACAAAACACAGCTTCAATACGCTGATAATGTGAATATTGCAGGGCTGTCGTTATTGGGCATCATCAACGATATCCTTGATTTTTCGAAGATTGAAGCCGGAAAAATGGAACTTGACATGATCAGCACTGATATTATTGACCTGTCGGAACAAGCAGCTGATATCATCAAATATCATGCTTCGAAAAAGAAACTTGAGCTATTGCTGAACATTCAACCCGATTTACCCAGATTTGCTGTGACCGACCCTGTCCGATTGAAACAGATTTTAGTCAATTTACTAGGCAACGCCGTCAAATTTACCGAATTGGGCGAGGTAGAACTGAAGGTCGCTTTTGATCCATCGGATGGAAACAAAGGATTGTTGCGCTTTTCGGTACGAGATACAGGCATAGGTATTAATGATGATCAGCAGAAAAAGCTTTTCAAGGCATTTTCACAAGCCGACACCTCCACCACACGAAAATTTGGCGGCACCGGACTCGGCCTTACCATATCGAATATGCTTGCCGAAAAAATGGGAAGTAAAATTGAAATTATCAGTGAACCCGATAAAGGATCAACATTCTACTTTACCATTGAAACTGAATTTGAGATAGGCGACAAACCCGATGCCACCTCCTTGCTTGATGTGAAACGCGTGTTGGTTATTGATGACAACGGCAATAACCGATTGATACTCGAGCACACTTTCAACAGCTGGAAAATTGCATTTACTGGTATCGATAACGGACGTGATGCGGTTAAAATCATTTCGCAGTCAGACCCTTTTGACGCGATCATTGTTGATTATAATATGCCCGAAATGAGCGGTATGGATACCATTAGGATGATTCGTGAAGACTTGCATCTTTCGCCCGAAGCACTGCCAATTATCCTGCTTCACAGCTCTTCGGATGATGCAGAAATAGTAGAGGATTGCAAAAAACTGGGTGTTCGATTCAACCTGGTAAAGCCTGTAAAATCGCAGGAACTTCTCAATTACCTGAGAAATCTAAGGATTCAACCCGGTCCGGAAACAAAAGTCACTAAAACATTGACTTACAATAAAACCATTGACACATCAGACCGGCCCACCCCGATAATTCTTGTTACAGAAGATGTTACAATGAATATGTTATTGGTCACTACACTTATTCGTCAAATTGCACCCGGTTCGGAAATATTACAGGCTAAAAATGGCAAAGAGGCTTTCAGTGTTGTGACAAGGAAACATCCAAGTCTCATTTTTATGGATATACAAATGCCTGAAATGGACGGCCTTGAGGCGACGCTGGCAATACGTAAACATGAGCAGGGAACCAACAGTCATATTCCAATTATTGCGCTGACTGCGGGCGCAATAAAAGGCGAGGAAGAAAAATGCAGGGAAGTTGGTATGGATGATTTTTTAACCAAACCCATCGCGCATGATGCCTTGTTTCATATACTTGAGAAATATTTATCAGTTCCTTTAAGTGATTTAAATCATAAAAATATGGAATAAAGATTTCATTATGCCATACTTCCATTTTCGTAATATGCAGGTAAGAATGTGAATGTCACCATTGAAATGAATCATTAGAAGTATCAGAGAATTGAAATCCTTGTGGTACAATTTATATTAAAAGTATTGTTGGAAACGGGAACCATTTTCATTGTATATTAGCACAGAAAAGTTGAAATAATTTTTTTGAACATGGAGCATCTGAAACAAACACAATTGCCTTCCTTGAATCTTGACAATATCAGTTTTGAGGACCTGTTCAATCTTGAAGAAATCCAACAAATTCAGGATGAATATGCCAGCGCAACCAATGTAGCATCCATCATTACTTTTCCTGATGGCACACCCATCACCAAGCCAAGCAATTTTTGCAAACTGTGTAATATTATTCGAAAAACTGAAAAAGGGTTGCGCTATTGTGAACATTCTGATTCCGTTATCGGTCGTCAGCACCTTGATGGTCCTATAATTGAAACCTGTTTGAGTGGCGGATTGTGGGACGCAGGTATTAGTATTACCGTTGGTGGCAAGCATCTTGCCAATTGGTTGATCGGGCAGGGCAGGACCGAATCGGCTGACCTGACAAAAATGGCTGCATATGCCAAAGAAATAGGCATTGACATGGATGAATTTTTTGCTGCTTACAACGAAGTTCCCATATTTTCATCAGCGCATTTTCAAAATATTTCACAAACGCTATATCTGATAGTCAAGCAATTATCCGATAAGGCTTATCAAAATCTTCAACAGGCGCATTTTATTGCCGAAAGTAAGAAAACGAAGGAAAAGTTGAAACAAACGATGCATAGTTACCACGATGTGTTCAATGCAGTTTCTGAAGCAATTTTTATTCAGGATGCGGATACAGCGGTAATTATTGATGTGAACAAAAGTGCTGAAATTATTTTTGGATTCACACGTGAAGAAATTTTGGGCAAGACACCCGAATACTTTGCTTATCCCGGGAAAAATGACCTTGACCAGTTGGCTAAGAATGCACAGGAAGTGTTTACAAGTGGCATTGCAGATCGATACGAATTCTGGGCAATCCGCAAAAACGGAGAAATTTTTCCACAAGAAGTTATTTTAAACAAAGGCCGGTACTTTGGCAAGGATGTACTGATAGCTGCTGCACGCGACATGACACAACAAAATGAAGCCGATGAGTTAATCAAAAAAGAAAAGGCGGAATTAAGTTCTATTGTAGAAGCCGGCAATATTTATGTCATTAATACTGACCTGAATGGAAATTACACCTATTTCAACCAGCATTTTAGCGATAGATTTAAATGGATATTCAATGGTAACGAAATAATTGGCAGGAATGCCCTGGAATCGATTTTACCAGAAGATCATGAAAGAACCATTGATATTGTTAAAACATGTATTCAACATCCGAATACAACGCATCAGTTGGAATTGCGAAACCCGATTAGAAATGGCGGAATATTTACGACACTTTGGGAGTTTACCTGCCGATCGGATATGCAAGGTAATCCGAATGACATTTTATGCATAGGTATTGATATTACTGCTCAAAAAAAGGCTGAAAACGAATTACGCAAAAGTGAGGAAAAATACAGGGCATTGGTTGATAACGCCTTTGAAGGCAGTTTAATTATCGATCTGACTGGAAAGGTACTCTTTGCCAATCAAACATTGATCCGGACATTTGGGTACGAAAATCTGGGTGAAGTTGCTGATAGAAATATTTTCGATTTTTTTGCTCCCGAATCAATACAGCAGGCTATTGAAGATCTTACACGCATGGTTCAGGGCGAAACACTTGATGTTGCAAATTACTGCGGCATCACTAAAAATGGCAATAAAATATGGTTTGAAAGTATTGGTAAAATTATTGAATATGAAGGTGCAAAAGCAGATATAATATCTGTTCGTGATATTTCGACAAAAAGAAAAGCCGCTGAAGCCCTGCGCGAAAGTGAAGATAAATACCGTACCATTGCAGAAAACACCTCCGATGGTATTTTAATTCTCGATGAAAACCGTCAGGCTCAATACGCTTCACCTGCTTATTTGAGGCAACTTGGATATCCGGTTGGAGAATCCCCGGTTTTAAACGCTGAAATCATTTTTTCTTTCATACATCCTGAGGAAAGGGATAGCTTGTTTAACAGGATTTATGAATCAATTGAACAAAAAAAGGATGGATTAACCTATGCTTACAGGGCAAAACATCAGGACGGATATTATATTTGGCTTGAAGATAATGCGAGGTTTATTTATGACAATCAGGGTAATCACCTTAAAACATACATCATTAGCCGCAATATTACTGAGCGAAAACTGACGGAAGAAAAACTGGTTGAGAATGAGGACAAGTTCCGCGCCATTACTGAAACCGCCAATGATGCCATTTTCGTTTCAAACAGTTCGGGTGACATCGTTTTTTGCAATCCCAAAGCTCTCGAAGTATTCGGGTATGACAAATCAGAGCTACTAAATCAACCCTATGAAATCTTATTGCCTGAGCAATATAGGTTAAACCATCAAATGAGTTTCAATACATTTGTTTCCGAAAACGTTTCTCACATAATGGGTAAACTGCGTGAATTCACTGCAGTGAAGAAAAATGGCTCTGAATTTCCCATTGAAATCTCATTATCAAACTGGAAAACATCTTCAGGGGTTTTTATTTCAGCGAATATCAGAGATATCTCCGAACGCAAAAGAGCAGAAAAAATTAATAAAATTCAAAACCTTATCACTGCAGCTGCACTCGAAACCAAAGATTTACGCGAATTGATCAGTTTAGTAAGAGTACAATTAAGCACTATTATTGATACTACAAATTTCTTTATTGCTTTGCTCAACGAACAAACGGGCATGCTAACAGCACCCTTTGTGAGTGACGAAAATGATGACGGAAATGAATGGCCGGCTGAAAAATCACTTACAGGATTGGTAATCCGGCGAAATAAAGCGTTTTTGCTTTCGCTACACGATATTGAGGAACTCTACAAAGAAGGCGAAGTAGCGCTGATCGGCAGTCCGGCTTTATGCTGGCTGGGTGTTCCTTTACACATGGAAGGAAAAACGACCGGTGCTTTCGTTGTGCAGAGTTACACCAACGAAAATGCATATTCAGACAGCGATCTGGAAATACTCGAATTTATTTCGCACCAGATCAGTATGGCCATCCAGCGAAAAAACAACGAACAACAAATCAGCTTATTGGGCAAATCGACTGAACAAAGTCCGGTGAGTATCGTAATCACCAACGTTGATGGAAAAGTGGAATATGTAAATCCGAAATTTTGCGAAGTAACTGGCTACTCAGTAGAAGAAGCCATTGGTCAGAATCCTCGATTATTGAAATCAGGATTACACCCACCGGAAGTATATACTGAATTATGGACTAATCTTAAATCAGGCCGACAATGGTTTGGAGAATTGCATAACCGTCGAAAAAATGGTGAATTATTCTGGGAAAATGTCAGTATTTCACCATTGACGGACCTAAATGGAGATATTACCCACTTTGTAGCTGTGAAAGAAGACATCACTGAAAAGAAAGCACTTTTTGAAGAACTTGTTCTTACGAAGGAAAAAGCACAGGAAAGTGACCGACTCAAAACAGCATTTCTCAACAACATATCTCACGAAATCCGTACTCCATTCAATGGAATCCTTGGATTCCTTTCCCTGATAAGTGCACAGGATATCAGCATTACCGAAAGGGATCTTTATATCGGAATCATCAACCAAAGTGCTGACAGACTGATAAATACCATTAATGATATTGTCGAAATTTCAACAATCCAAGCCGGTCAAACCAAAGTTTATATTGCTGAAACAAATATTAATAAACTAGTCGATAAACTCTATTATAAATTCGATCCCTTTGCAGAAACCAAGGGTTTGGAACTTATAATAAAAAAAACTCTTTCAGACGCGGATTGCTTTGTCAAAACTGATGAAACAAAACTGCTGGCTATTCTTAACAATCTGATTAATAACGCGATCAAATTTACCAAGAAAGGATCTGTTGAAATCGGATATTCTTTACACAATGATATCCTCCGTTTCTATGTGAAAGATACAGGCATAGGTATTCCTGAAGAAAAATGTCAATCAATTTTTGAGCGTTTTATGCAGGCAGATGTTTCGAATACGCGTGGTTTCGAAGGCTCCGGTTTGGGTCTTTCCATTGCTAAAGCATATGTGGAAATGCTCGAAGGTACCATCTGGCTTGAAAGCAAGGTAGGAATCGGATCAAAATTCTTTCTGCAGATTCCTTGTCAGACTAATGATGATATTAAGCCTGAATCTGTTGCCGAAAAACCTGATAATCTGCAAAACAGTGGGGAGAATCTTACTATTCTCTTTGCTGAGGATGATGATATTAATTTCGATTTTACAAATGTCATCCTAAGCCGTGCTGACTATAAAGTACTTCGTGCAAAAACAGGCGCTGAAGCAATACAACTTTGCAGAAATAATCCCCACGTTTCACTCATTCTGATGGACATCAAAATGCCGGGCATTAATGGATACATCGCCACAAAGGAAATAAGACTATTTAATCAGGATATCCCAATAATTGCCGTTACGGCATATGCCCAACCCGGCGATGAGCAGCGCGCACTTGATGCAGGTTGCACTTATTATCTGGCGAAACCAGTAAGAAGACACGAACTCCTGAACCTTGTAAATTCATATCTTAAAAAATAGGTTATCATCCATTTGCCATGGTCAAGATGAATCGTCAATTATTCTGCCCGACTTATCCGTTGCGAACAGAATCCTTTTATCTTTGCCGGCAAATTGATTGTACCATGTTTTTATCTCAGCAATTCTTTTCAGACTCAGTAGGATTCAAATCTATAGTTTTAAAGACGGTTTTTCAACCGTCTTTTTTATTTATTACCAATATCCATGAATAATCCAACATACCGAAAGGCTTCGTTAGTACTCGAGGATGGCAGCATCTTCGAAGGTAAATCGTTCGGCTTTGAAGCCTCGGTTGCCGGCGAAATAGTCTTCAATACTGCCATGACAGGTTATCCCGAAAGCCTGACCGACCCCTCCTACCGCGGGCAGATTATCGTTCTCACCTACCCGTCAATCGGCAATTATGGTGTGCCTGCCAATACCAAACAACACGAACTTTCCGAATTCTTCGAATCAGATCAAATTCATGCCAAAGGTCTTATTATATCCGACTATTCAGAAAGTTATAACCACTGGAATGCCGCCAAAAGTTTGGGCGACTGGCTAAAAGAAGAGAAGATACCGGCCTTGTTTGGGATAGACACACGCATGTTAACCAAGCATATCCGAAATCATGGCTGTATGCTCGCCAAAATCATTTTTGATGAGGATCTTTCTTTTGACGATCCAGGTTTGCGCAATCTGGTGAGTGAGGTAAGTACTTCTGAAAAAATCGTGTATGGGCAAGGTAAAATGAAAATCATGCTTGTCGATTGCGGGGTAAAAAACAACATCATCCGGTATCTGCTTCAATACGATACTACCGTTATCAGGGTTGCCTGGGATTATCGCTTCCAGGATGAAGAATTTGACGGTTTGTTTATTTCAAATGGTCCGGGCGACCCGGTGCAATGCAGACAAACAATCGATAATCTGAAGGAAGCTCTAAAAAAAGAATATCCCATTTTCGGCATCTGTCTGGGGCATCAGTTATTGGCCATCGCCTCAGGTGCCACCACCTATAAACTTAAATTCGGACATCGCAGTCACAACCAGCCCGTGATACAGGTTGGAACGCCACATGCATACCTTACTTCACAAAACCATGGTTATGCTGTTGATAATGCAAGTATTCCTCCTGAATGGAATGCATATTTCACAAACCTGAACGACAACAGCAACGAAGGACTTCAGCACAAAGATAAGCCCTGGTTTACCACACAATTCCATCCTGAGGCATCGAGTGGGCCAACCGACACTTCTTTTTTATTTGGTGAGTTTATTGGGGCAATAGAGAGGTATAAGGGAAAAAAGGTTTTGTGGGAATAAGGGTATATGGGTATATGGATAATATGGGTAAAAAATTCATGGATATAGTGGTAAAATAGGATTTTTATGGAAAATGAACATATTTTTGAAGAAGCTGCTGGTGGCTATAATGAGCAGAAGGATTTTACAAGTCTGATTTGCTGGAAGAATGAAAGAAATTTAAAATTGTTTTTCTATCAAAAAATTATCCCCAAAATTCCTGAACATGAGAAGTTTAATCAAATTAATCAAATTAAAAGGGCTGCTGTGAGTGCAACGGCCAATATTACCGAGGGCTATGGAAGATTTCATTATCAGGAAGGAATTCAGTTTTACCGATTTTCCAGAGGCTCAATATATGAACTCAAAGACCATTTATTTAGTTGTAATGATTTCGGATATATTGAAATCCCACTTTTTGAAGAAGGAATAAAGCTAATTGAAACAACAAAAATCAGTTTGAATGGTTTTATCAAATATGTTGAAAAACAGAAAGTTGAGAAAAAGTAGTGAAATATTGGAGTTGAATTTAAAGTTTATAATGGATATAAGGGGTATAAGGTATGTAAGGTATAGGGGGAATAAAGGAATATAAGGGATGAGAAAAATAAAGTTGATAATAAATAAAATCAGTTATTCTAATTGAAAACAAAAATTGTTCTGTATATTAAAAAATAAAAAAAATCAAAATGTTCAATAACAAACAATTAAAACCCGATAATTACCCTATACACCCTACTCCCCACACCTTATATGCCCCTATACACCATATTTCTCTTTCTCACCTAATACCATCCACCTATGGAAAAAATAAATAAAGTTCTCGTTCTGGGTTCCGGAGCACTCAAGATAGGAGAAGCCGGCGAGTTCGATTACAGTGGTTCACAGGCACTCAAAGCACTCAAGGAAGAAGGTATTACAACCGTGCTGATCAATCCGAACATCGCGACAGTTCAGACTTCTGAGGAAATTGCTGATATCATTTATTACCTGCCTGTGACCGCATTTTTTGTTGAGAAAATCATTGAAAAAGAAAAACCTGAAGGAATTTTACTCGCTTTTGGTGGCCAGACGGCACTCAACTGTGGCATTGAACTGTTTCAGACAGGAATTCTGAACAAATATAATCTCAAGGTACTGGGTACACCTGTAGAAGCGATCATTGAAACCGAGGATCGCGAAAAATTCGCCAACCTGCTTCATGGTATTCAAATAAAAACTCCAAAATCCATCGCTGTCACAACGATCGAAGACGCACTGAAAGCCTCAGAAACAATTGGTTTTCCGATGATTGTGCGGGCTGCTTTCACCTTAGGTGGTCAGGGAAGCGGGTTTTGCAATTCGATGCAGGAACTCAGGCAACTTAGCGAAAAAGCGTTCAGTTACTCGAGCCAGGTGTTGGTTGAAGAATCATTGAAAGGCTGGAAAGAAGTTGAATATGAAGTAGTGAGAGATCAATATGATAACTGTCTGACGGTGTGTAATATGGAAAACTTCGATCCATTGGGTATTCACACCGGAGAAAGCATTGTCGTGGCTCCCTCACAAACGCTCACCAACAGTGAGTACCACAAACTTCGGAAAATTTCAATTGAAATTGTAAAAAGGGTTGGGATTATTGGCGAATGTAATGTGCAATATGCCCTCGACCCTCATTCGGAAGATTACCGTGTGATTGAAGTAAATGCCCGTTTGTCGCGTTCAAGTGCATTGGCATCGAAAGCAACAGGCTATCCGCTTGCCTTTGTGGCTGCCAAACTGGGTCTTGGTTATGGTCTGCACGAATTAAAAAACAGCGTAACTAAAACCACCCCTGCATTTTTTGAACCGGCACTTGATTACCTCGTTGTTAAAATCCCCCGCTGGGACCTGAATAAATTTCATGGCGTTTCGAAAGAGATTGGCTCAAGCATGAAAAGTGTGGGTGAAGTGATGGCTATCGGACGTTCATTTGAAGAATGTATCCAGAAAGGCCTCCGGATGATTGGCTCAGGAATGCATGGCTTCGCAGCAAATAAAGAACTTGTGGTTGATGATATTGAGTCGTCGCTATCGAACCCGACTGATACACGCATTTTCGTGATCGGACAGGCTTTTAAAGAAGGCTGGACTGTTGAGCAGGTTTACGAAAAAACTAGGATCGACCGCTGGTTTTTGGCAAAACTGATGCATATTCATCAACTGGAGATGGAACTCACACAGTTTGAAGGAACAAACTCATTACCGCCAGATTTGTTAAAGGAAGCTAAAAAATCCGGTTTCTCCGACTTTCAACTGGTCAGGTTATTATTCAAATCGGAGACGATGGGGAGGAATGACAACGATATTATGAAAATCAGAGAGTTTCGTAAAAAGCTCGGTGTTGTTCCCTATGTTAAACAGATTGATACCCTGGCCGCCGAATATCCTGCTGCAACAAATTATCTGTATCTCACTTACCACGGTGCCGAACATGATATTGTTTTTGAAAACGACAACAGATCTGTCATTGTGCTGGGTTCGGGAGCTTATCGCATCGGCAGCAGTGTCGAATTCGACTGGTCGGGGGTGAATGCCCTGCAGACAATCGAAAAATCGGGATACCGCTCAGTGATGATCAACTACAATCCCGAAACAGTAAGCACCGACTACGATGTGTGTAACCGATTGTATTTCGATGAATTAAGTCTAGAACGTGTGATGGATATTGCCGAGCTGGAAAACCCATTCGGTGTGATTGTTTCAACAGGCGGACAAATTCCGAATAACCTGGCCATGCGACTTTACAACCAAAACATCAAATTACTTGGCACTTCCGCATTGTCAATTGATCGGGCTGAAAATCGATATAAATTCTCTGAGATGCTCGATAAAATCGGTGTAGATCAACCCAAATGGAAAGAGTTAACTGATATGCAGGGAATATTCGAGTTCACCGAAGAAGTTGGTTACCCGGTACTTATACGTCCTTCCTATGTTCTTTCAGGTGCTGCCATGAACATCGTTTCCAATAAAAGTGAGTTGCAATACTTCCTCGATCTGGCCACACTTGTTTCGAAACAATATCCGGTTGTCGTCTCAAAATTCATGACCGATACCAAAGAGATTGAAATGGATGCTGTGGCCGACAAAGGCAACATCATCCTTTACGCCATTTCGGAACATATTGAGTTTGCCGGTGTGCATTCGGGTGATGCCACCATTATGTTTCCTCCGCAAAAAGTGTATGTCGAAACCATCCGGCGCATCAAAAAGATCAGCCGACAGATTGCCGAAGAATTGCAGATCAGCGGACCATTTAATATTCAGTTTCTGGCAAAAGACAATGACATAAAAGTGATTGAATGTAACCTTCGGGCTTCACGAAGTTTGCCATTCGTTTCCAAAGTGCTGAAAACCAATTTCATCGATTATGCCACCCGCATTATGCTTGGTCAAAAAGTGGAGAAACCGAACAAATCACTGTTCGACATTGATTATATCGGTGTAAAAGCACCTCAGTTTTCATTTTCGAGGTTGAGCAAAGCCGATCCGGTGCTGGGCGTTGATATGGCATCCACAGGTGAAGTCGGTTGCCTGGGCGATGACTACTATGAAGCTATTTTGAAAGCCATGCTTTCGGTCGGATACCGCATTCCAAAGAAAAACATTCTGATATCATCGGGGCCGATGCGATCAAAAACAGAACTCATTATAAGCGCCAACTATCTGGCAACCAATGGTTATCAATTGTATGCCACAAAAGGAACCCACTTATTTTTTCAGGAAAACAATATCCCTTCCATTCTGGTCAACTGGCCCGATGTAAAAGAGAGCCCGAATGCCTACGATTTAATCCGTCAGCGACAGATCGATCTTGTGATCAATATTCCAAAAGATCTGAGTGAAGAGGAATTAGATAATGATTACACTATTCGCCGGGCTGCAGTAGATTTCAATGTGCCACTTATCACCAATGCAAGGTTGGCAAGTGCATTTATTTACGCCATTTCTAAATACACAATGGATGATCTAAAAATAAAGAGCTGGGGAGAGTATTAGAGTGAAAAGTTTAAAGTTCAAAGTATAAAGTTTAAAGTTATTAAAAAAAGGGTGATTGATGTCAAATGTGAAGGAAGCATATCGGGTCTGGTCGGAGATATACGACTCGAACTTAAATAAAACACGCGATCTTGAAGGAATTGCACTTCGATCTGTGTTAAATAGTTTTCAGTTTCACCACTGTCTCGAAGTGGGCTGCGGCACAGGTAAAAATACTGCATGGTTCGTGACTAAAGCCCAAAAGGTAACCTCCATTGACCTTTCTGAAGAAATGCTGCAACTGGCAAAAAACAAAATTCATAACAAAAGGGTGGAATTTCTGCAGGTTGATATCAACAACGCATGGACTTTCACAAATGATACTTTCGATCTGGTTTCGTTCAGTCTTGTGTTGGAACATATCGAAAAACTGGATCATGTTTTCGCTGAGGCATCGCGCTTGCTGAATCAAAATGGTCATCTGTATCTTGGTGAACTTCACCCGTTTAAACAATATTCAGGAAGTAAAGCACGATTCGAAACCGAAGAAGGAATGCAAATTGTGGATTGTTTTAACCATCATATTTCCGATTTCATCCGGGTTGCCAATAAGCACGGCTTTATACTAGCAAGTCTGGATGAATTTTTTGATGAAGATAATCCTGAAATTCCGAGAATATTGACATTACTATTTGTGAAGAGTTGATTACCAATCATTTTGAAATATTAAAATCACCCCCGTATATAACTCACAGTCAGCAGGTTTCTTCTCTATTTTTCAAACCAAAATGTAACACATGAAACAACATATTGCCCTGATCAGTTTATTGGTTGCCGACTATGATGAGGCCATTCATTTCTATACAAAAAAACTGCATTTCAATTTGGTTGAAGACATCATCTTAAGTGAAACGAAACGTTGGGTGGTTATTGCACCGAATGGACCAGGCAGTTGTTCGCTTTTGCTGGCGAAAGCCTCAAATGAAATGCAATTGAGTCTTATCGGAAATCAAACAGGCGGACGGGTTTTTCTGTTTCTTTATACAGATAACCTTGATCGTGATTATGGGAATCTGCTCCAAAATGAGGTGAAAATTATCAGGGAACCATCCAACGAACCGTATGGAAAAGTATTGGTTTTCGCTGATTTATATGGCAATCAATGGGATATGATTGAACCAAAAGAAAGCGGGAAATGAAAAACGTACATCAATTATCTGTTTCAATTCCTGAACGGTATCATGTAAAAACGCTGTTACCGATTCTTGTGTTTACTGGACTGATATGCCTGGGCGCACAAATCCGGATTCCAACCGGCCAAACGCCCATTGTGATGACAACGGTGTTTATTTACCTGACCGGATTGTTGCTAGATAAAAACAAAGCGTTGATTGCCACAGCTTTGTATGTTATATTAGGATTGATCGGCTTACCTGTTTTTTCAGGCGGAAACGGTGGTTTTGAACATATTTACGGACCAACAGGTGGTTATCTCATTGGTTTTATGGCGGCTGCCTGGCTGATTGGTGGCATTTCGCAAAAATTCAGGCATCCCAGTTCAAATCTAACCGCACTGGTGACAGCATCACTCACCATTCATAGTCTGGGCATTGTCTGGATGAAAACTCATTTCCCTGAAATTTGGGATGCCAGCAGAATGATATACGGTAATTACCTTGTGGCTGATTCGCTGAAAATTCTGTTTGTTTTACTCATCACTCCCTGGCTGAAATACAGGCTGAAACAAATTAAAAATTGGTAACCACAAGTTTACCTGAATTGGATCAATTTAACAAATACATCAGGAATCACATTGCCAAACTCAATGTAATTCAGTGGTTAAAAAATGTTATATAGCAACTGTGCAATTAAGAAACTGAAAATTAGTTTATTTTCGCATGAGTATTCACTTAAGAGTCTATGAATAATGCCCTTATTTTTCAAAGAATCAAGCAATTGAGAACCATTCTCAAACGCATATTTCTAGTATTTGGCATTGTTTTCATATTTCTTATTGCGCTGAGTTTTACCGATTATCCCTACCTGATGTATCATTGGTTGGGCACAAGTGAATGTAAACCGGTTACGACACCTGAATATATCGTGGTAATGGGAGCCGGTGGACTACCGGGTCCGGAGAGTTTGCTGCGATGCTATTACGCGGCAACTGCAGCAGATAGCTTCCCCGATAGCAAAATCATTGTGGCATTTCCGGTGGAAGATGATGATTTCGAAGGAAGTGAAAATGAATCTATGGTCATTGAACTGCAAAAAAGGGGTATCAGCGCAGAACGTATCGTTTCTGAAACAACCGGCACAAACACCTACACTCAGGCAAAAGAGATCGTTCATTTGATAGCTAATAAATCGGCACCTATCCTGATTATCAGTTCACCTGAACATATTTACAGGTGCATCAGAACCTTTCGAAAGCAAGGGTTTACGGAGGTGAACGGTCTGCCAACGTTCGCACAATCGACCAGTGACGATGTATTCTACTCCCCCGAGGAGGAAAAAGGCATCAGAAAGCGAACAGAAAGAAATGTGGCTTTTCGATACAATATGTGGAGCTATCTGCAATATGAAATATTGGTTATGCGTGAAGCGACCGCTATTGCATATTACAAAGTCAAGGGTTATATCTGATATTTTCCAAAACCCCTTGTTTACCATAATAAACATCTTTTTTCACTTTCAATAATCGTTTAAATCTCGGATTAATATTAAAGAAAATGAACCTGAAGAAGGAAAAACATGTCCGATAAATGAACATCAGATACTGCTGGTGCCGGCATCGTGAATTTTTAACTTTTCGTTAACTAAACGTTAACAATGTAAACTATAAACATTGTAAATTATCCTTACTTTTGTTGAAAATAAAATGCTGTGGAAAACTATTCAAAGCCACCTATTGGAAGATATCTATCAGGCATAAGTAAGTCATTGCTTCACGCACTGCAAAACAGACTCATTCATCTGGATATCGACAGAAACTTTTATGCCTTGATGCTTATTGAGGAAGGTCAAGGCAAAATTACCCAGCAGGAACTCTCTGATTTACTGGAAAGTGATAAAGTCAGCGTCGTTCGGATTATCGATTATCTTTCAAACAAAGGATATGTCGAAAGGGTAAAAGAACCCACTGACAGAAGAAAACATGGTCTGGCGCTTACTGAAAAAGCAAAAATTGAGTTACCCGAAATTAAACAGGCCATGGAAGATGTGATACAGGCTGCCTTCAGCGGATTAACTGCCAAAAACATTACTGAACTGTACAACACCCTATCTGTCATTAAAAAAAATCTGATTTAACACAAAATATTTATGAAAGATTTACACTATTTAGTTTTTCTATTACTCATAACGGGCGTGTTTTCCTGCACTCCAAAATCGAATACAGTGAAAGCAAAACAACCTGTAACAGTGGATGTTATCATTGCTGAGAAGGTAAATTTTCCGACGAGTATTGAAGTAAATGGATCTGCCCTATCGGAAGAAATGATTGAGCTTCATCCAGAGATAAGTGGGCGATTAACCTATTTGAATATTCCGGATGGTGCATTGGTTACTGCCGGTACACTGCTCGCCAACATCAATAATACTGAATTGCTGGCACAAATGGAACAGCAGACAGTGCAACTGGAATTAGCCGAAAAGACTGAACGGCGTTTATCAAAATTGCTGGAAGTGAATGGTATAAATCAATCAGACTATGATGCTGCACTCAACCATCTGAACTTTATAAAAACAACGATTAATATCCTGAATGCACAAATTGACAAAACAATCATCAGGGCACCTTTCGATGGCAGGTTAGGATTACGGATGGTAAGTCCAGGTGCTTATGTAAATCCCCAAACCACGCTGGGAACATTACAACAAACCGATAAGATAAAAATCGATTTTACAGTTCCGGAAACTTATGCACATTTGGTGACCGTTGGAAATAAGATTTCAATCCAGACCAATGCAAGCGAAGAAAAACTGACGGCTGTGATCAACGCCGTTGAACCTCAAATTAACCTCGAAACACGAAACATGAAGGTGAGGGCAAGGTTGGAAAGTGGTAACATAAATCCCGGAGCCTTTGTGAAAGTATTGCTCAACAAAAATGAACAAGTCATTGTCGTGCCATCAAATGCGATTATCCCTGATGCTACTTCCAATCAGCTAGTACTGGTTAAAAACAAAAAGGGAATATTTAAGAATGTTGAAACAGGCATCAGAAATTCCGATGTTGTCGAAATTGTAAGCGGAATTAATCCGGGTGACACCATCGTTGTCAGCGGTATTTTGTTCGTGCGACCCAATGCACCTGTGAAAATAAGGAAGATAATATCCCAGGTTTCAGAGGTAAATCCTGATGTTAATCAAATTGTAAAATGAACATTTCAGCACTTTCACTCAAACGACCCGTACTGGCAACAGTAATGAACATTTTCATTATTTTGTTTGGTATTATTGGTTATTACTATCTGGGCGTTCGCGAATATCCTGCGATCGATCCGCCCGTCATCACAGTCAGGACTTCCTACATTGGTGCCAATGCCGATATTATTGAGAGCCAGATTACCGAGCCGTTGGAGAAATCAATCAACGGAATCCCGGGCATCCGCACCATCACTTCTTCGAGTGCTGTCGGCAGCAGCAATATCACGGTCGAATTTAACCTTGACGCAGATCTTGAGACAGCAGCCAACGATGTACGCGACAAAGTGAGCCAGGCCGTGCGAAATTTACCACAGGATATTGATGCGCCGCCGGTGGTTACCAAGTCAGACGCCAACAGCGATTTTATTATATTGATGGCGGTACAAAGCTCAACCAAAGGATTAATGGAGCTGAGCGATTATGCCGAGAATACCCTACAGAATAAATTCCAAACTATCGCTGAAGTCAGTGCGGTGAATATTGTCGGTCAGAAACGCCCGGCCATGCGTATTTGGGTTGATCCGAATAAACTGAACTCATACAATGTTGCTTTTAATGATATTACCTATGTTCTGAAAAAAGAAAATGCCGAAGTTCCTTCCGGTAAAATATACGGCAATAAGACGGAATTAATCATCAGAACGCTGGGTAGACTGACTACAGAAAAGGATTTCAGGGATTTGATCATCCGCGAAGATTCAAAAGGAATCGTTCGGTTAAGTGATATTGCCAAGGTAGAACTGGGACCCGAACAATATGAGCATAGCTGGCGATTAAATGGTGTAAGTGCAGTGGGAGTAGCAATCATTCCGCAGCCAGGCGCCAATTACATCAATATTTCAAACGAGTTTAACAAACGATTGGACGAAATAAAAAGCACGCAACAAGGAAGTGATATCATTTTCACGACCCTTATTGATAATACAAGCAATGTCCGCAAGTCGTTGACCGAGGTGAAAGAAACATTGCTGATTGCTATTCTGCTTGTTGTGATGGTAATTTATTTATTTTTCAGAAGCTGGATGATCGCTATCCGCCCACTGATTGATATTCCTATTTCGCTGATTGCCACCTTTTTTATCATGTATATTTTTGGATTCTCGATCAATATACTCACCTTACTGGCCATTGTTTTAGCCACCGGATTGGTGGTAGATGATGGTATTGTGGTGACAGAGAATATCTTCCGAAAATTTGAAAGAGGCATGCCAATCCGTAAGGCTGCCCTCGAAGGCAGTAAAGAAATCTATTTTGCCGTGATCTCCACTTCAATAACCCTGGCTATAGTGTTTCTTCCTGTTGTGTTTTTGCAGGGGTTTGTTGGCAGTTTGTTTCGTGAATTCGGTATCGTACTTGCCAGTGCGGTATTGATTTCAGCCTTTGTTTCACTCACCATCACGCCAGTTTTAAATGTTGTTCTTACACGAAAGAATTCAAAACATGGTGCTTTTTATAACAAAACAGAGCCGTATTTTAACAGCCTTGAGAACGGGTACAAAAATCTTTTACAGCGATTTATCGATCTGCGCTGGATCGCCTGGGTTATAGTGATCGTTTGTCTGGGTTTAATTTTTGTTGTTGGTAATATGCTGCAAAGCGAAATTGCACCACTCGAAGATAAAAGTCAGTTGCGAACCATGATTACGGGTCCCGAAGGTGCCAGCTACGATTATATGACCAAATCAACGACTGAACTGCAAAACTTCATTCTCGATTCGGTTCCTGAACTTGATTTCGCTTTCATCTCAGTGCCCGGTTACAGCAGCACCGGAGTAAATAGTGGTATGGGCAGGATAGGACTAATGCCTCCATCGGAACGGGAGCGAAGTCAGACTGAAATTGGGCAGGATCTGACAAAGAAATTCCTGCGATTCAATAACATCCGCGCTTTTCCGGTTGAAGAACAAACCATTTCGGTCGGATTGGGATCAAGAGGTATGCAACCGGTTCAGTTCGTTATTCAAAATCTCGATTTCGAAAAACTGAAAAGTGTCATTCCTGAATTTTTAGATGCAGCAAAAAACGATAAAACATTCCAGAATGTAGATGTAAATATGAAGTTCAACAAACCTGAAGCTGATATTTATATCGACCGCATCAAAGCACGCGAGCTTGGTTTGACTGTAACGGATATCGCCGACGTCCTGCAAAGTGCTTTCAGTGGCCGCCGCCTCGATTATTTCATCATGAACGGGAAGCAATATCAGGTAATTACCCAGGTAAAACTCGAAGACAGACAAGCATCAGAAGATATTTTGAAGTTATATGTGCGGAACAATAAAGGCATGAATATTTCGCTCGCTTCTGTGCTGAAAGTGGAATTGAATGCCAACCCTCCCACCCTGTTTCATTATAACAGGTATAAATCGGCCACCATTTCGGCTTCATTGACCGAAGGAAACACGATTGGTGATGGTGTTGATGCCATGCAGGCTATTTCCGAAAAACTACTCGACGACACCTTTCAAACATCACTCAGCGGGCCTTCCCGCGATTATTCGGAGAGTTCCTCGAACACTTTGTTTGCTTTTCTGCTTGCATTGGTGCTTATTTATCTGGTGTTGGCTGCACAATTCGAGAGTTTTAAAGATCCCTTCACCATCATGCTCACCGTGCCATTGGCTATTGCCGGTGCTGTGCTGAGTTTGTGGATTTTCGGACAAACGATCAATATTTTTTCTGAAATAGGTTTGATCATGCTGATTGGATTGGTAACCAAAAATGGTATTCTTATTGTAGAGTTTGCTAACCAAAAACGAGAACAAGGTATCCCGATCAGGCAGGCAGTCATTGAGGCTGCTTCTCAGCGTTTACGTCCCATTTTGATGACAAGTCTGGCCACATCGCTCGGGGCATTGCCCATTGCGTTAAGTCTGGGATCAGCTGCCACCAGTCGTATACCACTTGGAATCGTTATCGTAGGTGGGCTCATGTTTTCATTGATTCTGACATTATTTGTTATTCCGGCCGTTTACACATTCATTTCAAGCAAGCATGAGGCGAAAAACGATGAAATTGACAATGTGGTTTCATAATTTTTATCAAAGACAAACCAAGATGAAAAAGGTATTAATATATGTAATTCTTCTGTTTCCATTGATAGCCATGGCACAACAGCCTCTTACCATTGTAAATGCAATTGATATTGCAATAGTCAATAATTTCGATATCAGGATTGCGAAAAACAATACCGAAATAAGTAAGATAAATAATTCGTTCGGTGTTGCCGGTGGATTACCAACGGTGGGCATTACAGCTTCTGATAATAATTCTTTGTATAATCTGGATCAGAAATTGAGCAGCGGGGTTGATATCACAAAGAGCAATGTAAGCACCAATTCTTTTAACTCGGGGTTAACAGCTAGCATGGTTTTGTTTAATGGTTTCAAAATTGTTGCCACCAGGGAGAAACTGAACCTGTTGCAAAGTCAGAGCGAACTGGAGCTGAATCAGCAGATACAGAATACCATCGCTGCCGTGATGGTTACCTATTACGATATTTTGAGGCAACAGCGTTACCTGCAGATCATTCAGAGTTCACTCGAAGTGTCTTCACAGGAACTCGACATTGTGAAAACGCGCATTATTGTTGGCATGGCCAATGATGCCGATCTGCTTCAAGCCCAAATGGACCTGAGTATGGCCGAACAAAATATCCAAAGTCAGCAAGTGGTTATTGCACAGGAAAAAATCAATTTGCTTACGTTGATGGGCATGAAACAATTTTATGATGTAAACATCTACGACACCATTCTCATTGATCGCAACATCCGCAAGGATACCATTCTCAACTATCTTAAAAATAATCCACAATACCTTTCTGCTTCCCGGCAAATCAGAATAAACGAGCAGATTGTGAAAGAGCTGAAAGCGCAGCGCTATCCATCAGTGCGGGTCAATACTGGTTACAATTTCATATACAACAGCAGTACGGCTGGTTTTAATCTTTTCACGCAAAATTATGGTCCTGTGTTGGGTGCATCGTTGCAAATACCCATCTACAACGGAAAAATATACAGCTCACAGCAGCATGTTGCTTCATATAATGTCAAAAATTCAGCCTTGCAACAGGAAAGTTTATTCACCTCGTTGAAAGCCGATGCGCTGAAAACCTATCAATCCTATGAAAGTACACTGCAACAACTCGAAGCACAACAAACCAATTATCAAAACGCTGAAAAATTGGTTAATTTAGTACTGCAACGTTTTCAGCTCAATCAGGCCACCATCCTCGATGTCAAAGCAGCCCGGGCAAGTTACGAAGGTGCTGGCTATATGCTTGTGAACCTGCAATATGCAGCCAAAATTGCTGAGATTGAACTGAAAAGACTGATTTATCAATTGGGATATTAGCGTCTCCCATTGCTAACCATAATTGACAAGCGAAAATATTGCAGCGGATGTAAGTGATGAGAAAAAATTGAAAACATTTCAACATTACCCATTTTGTCCATGCAGATTTATCCTGTCGTTGTAGTCACATTATTTTCCGTACAATATTGACGTTTTATTTTAATTATAATCCCGCCTAATAATAGGAATATCAGTATAATTCAGTACGTTTGCAGCCTCAAAATCATTAACATGAAAATTAAAATTCTACTGTCTGCTTTTCTATTCTTTTCTTTGCAAAGTGTAACCTTCTCAGCTGAGGTTGGTATTGACCTGGCGCGCAGCATCGCAAAAAAAGCCTATCTCGAAAAATCAGGATTCAATCAGGGAAGTGCGGTTCAGCAGAATGTAGTAATACAAGATACCTACGTAAAGAAAGCCGGTGACACCGATTACTATTTTGTATTTACATTTGAAAAAAGTGGTTTTGTCATTGTGTCGGCCGACGATGTATTGCCTCCGGTACTTGGCTATTCAATTGAAAATTCCTATATCGAACAAGATCAACCTGACTCCTATCGCAATTTCATGCAATCTTATTGCGATGCAGTAAATTACATAAGAAATAACAATATTACACAGACTGAAGAAACGCATCAGTTATGGGATCAATTCCTGACTGATGAAAATGAAACACCTGCAAAAAACACAGAAACCCGTGCAGTGGAACCTTTGCTATCAAGCACCTGGGATCAGGGTTCATTATACAACCTATACTGTCCGGTCGATGCAGCCGGTCCGGGCGGCCATGTTTATGCCGGATGTGTTGCTACAGCCATGGCTCAGGTAATGTATTACTGGCGATATCCGCTACAGGGAATCGGTTCACATAGTTATTATTATCCGCCTTACGGAAATTTATCAGCCAATTTTGGGGCAACAACCTACGATTGGGAAAAGATGCAGAACGCTATTGATAACGCCAGTCCCGATGCCATTGCATTATTACAATACCATTGCGGTGTGGCGGTCGACATGATGTATGCTCCTGATGGATCAGGTGCTTATAGTTATGATGTACCCTACGCCATTGAACACTATTTTGGCTACTCTTCCGAAAGTTATTATACATGGAAAGACGATCATTCGAACAGTGCGTGGATCAACTTACTGAAGGCAAATATCGATGACAGCTGGCCAATTTACTATTCCGGACATAGCACAGCAGGCGGACATGCATTTGTTTGTGACGGGTATCAGGACGATTCCTTCCATTTCAATTTCGGATGGAGCGGTTCCTCTAACGGTTACTATACACTGTTATCAGTTAATGGATTCAATCAGGATCAGGGTGCTGTACTCGATATCCACCCGGGAACGAATTATCCGTATTATTGCACCGGCGACCATCTGCTGACCAATATCAGCGGCTCTTTCGAAGATGGCAGCAGTCCAGACGATGTATACGAAAACAATATCAACTGTTCCTGGTTGATATCGCCACAAACGGCTGAAGATTCGATCAGCAAAATCGAACTTGATTTTGTAAACTTCGAAACAGATATCAACGATTATGTGACCATTTATGACGGTTCAACTGCGGCTGCCAGTATTCTCGCTCAGTTTTCGGGAAATGAAATCCCAGCCAACATTTTCTCTACTGGAAATGAGATGCTGGTGGTTTTTACTACCAACGGTTCAGTTGAAGCAAAAGGCTGGCTTGTAGAATACACTGCCTTTACCCCTGAATTTTGTCAGGGTATGATAACATTGAATGATTCAGAAGGCACCCTGACCGATGGAAGCGGAACCTTTAATTACCATAACAATTCAGTTTGTATGTGGCAGATAACGCCTCCCGGCGGTGAAGCTGTCACCTTAAGTTTTACAGCATTCGACACTGAAAATAATTCCGATAAACTTCGTGTTTATGACCTGGAATCTCAAGAGTTGCTGGCCGAGTATTCAGGTACCTACAGTGCAGCGAATTTACCTGAACCTGTTACCGCCGTGAGCGGTCAGATGTTTGTGACATTCTCCACCAATTCGTCAACAACCAAACAAGGTTGGAGTGCGGCATATACCAATGATCTCACTGGAATCGCAGACAACAACAACAATTCCGGTCGTTTCAGAATCTATCCCAATCCGGCAAAAGAAAAAATCACCCTTGAGTTTGTTACCGAGCAGAAGAATCCGGTTGGTTTCCGGTTAATGAACCTGCTTGGTCAAACCATCATGAGTCAGACAATCACAAATGTTTCGGAGAGTAAAATGAAAGAAATCGGATTGGTTGGTGTTCGTCCCGGCATCTATTTAATTCAACTTACCGATCAAACCACAGCATTAACGCAACGGATCGTTATTGAATAATGTAATGCTGCTTATTTACAGGTCCTTTTTAATTCAATGACAGAGTCGTTCAATTAATCATTTCGAATTACTTGATTTTCATTGTATTTCTTTAGTATCGTATGGCTGACAGGATAAACAATATCAACTTTACTTTATCTTTGCGCGGCATGAAAGGACTAGGTAACAGTATTGCCATATTACTCTGTGGATTATTTCTCTATAATTCCATGGGTTACATATTCGTAAATTCGGCGATACGCTCGAACCTAAAAAAACAGGTTTTTGCCGAAATATGTAAGCTACCCGATGAATTTCTTGTTCCTATCACACTCCACAACACCGACAAAGGAAAACTGATTATCGAAAAGAACCGCATCGAGATCAAACTCAATGGCCGTATGTTCGACGTGGTGAAAATGAAAGCCAGTGCTGACAGCATTACCTATTATTGCGTCAGGGATATTAAAGAAGAGCAGCTGATTCGTAAAATGAGTCTGCTCAATCAGCGCCATGAGACCAACAGGCCAGTGCGCAAATCTACCGGGCAGCTTATCGACCACCTTATCAAAATTGCATTGGTTCAACAACAAAATCAACTGACAGGATATGCCTTGACTATAACACATCATATCATGGAAATACCTGATTATCTGTCGCCAACAATCCATATTACAGTCCCTCCCCCACAATTTCTTAGTTAACTATTTTTATTGAGCGCCTGAAATTTTATCCCATCACAGGGGTGAAAGTTTCATTCTATTCAATCGGAATACGGCTGTATTCTATTGATGTTACCTATTAAGCAATTAAACAGAGAAATTAACGATGAAAAAAAATATATTTAGTCTGAGTCTGATATTACTATCGATGATATTGAACGCTCAGCAAATTAATGTACTTGACCGTTCAACCCTGCAACCGGTGAGTAATTGCCTCATTATGAACCAGAAAAATACCCTTACTTCAGCAACTGATAACAAAGGTATTGCCGACATTTCGGCATTCAGCGCAACTGATTCGCTCATTTTCAGGCATCTTACTTATCAAACAGAAATAACAAGCAAACAGGATTTAAAAAAGGAAAATTATGTGCTTTACCTTACTACTGCCGTAATAAACCTCAATGAAGTCGTGTTTTCAGCAAACAAGATTGAAGAGAAAAACAGTGACCTGGCCACTCGGATTGATATCATTCCTGCACGTGCTATCGAGTTTAATAGTCCGCAAACATCAGCAGATCTGCTTCTTCAATCGGGCAAAGTTTTTGTTCAGCAAAGTCAGCTTGGAGCCGGAAGTCCAATCATACGTGGCATGGAAACAAATCGGGTGTTGCTGGTGGTCGATGGTGTTCGTATGAACAACGCCATTTACCGTGCTGGGCACCTCCAAAATGTTGTTACAATCGATCCAAACATGCTCGAACGTGTTGAAATACTTCATGGTCCGGGTTCGGTTATTTATGGCAGCGACGCCATGGGTGGGGTCATGCATTTCTATTCAAAAAAACCGACTTTATCCACCAATGATAAGATTTTCACCTCAGGAAGTGCATTTGTGCGTTATGCTTCGGCCGCCAATGAAAAGGCCGGAAGTATGAATTTGAACGTAGGCTGGAAAAAGTTTGGCGTGATAGTTAGCGGTACTTTTAAAGATATCAGCGACCTTCGCGAAGGGAAAAACCGTGATTCCAACTATGGCGATTGGGGAAAAAGCATGTATTATGCTGATCGAATTGATGGTGTTGATACGATGATGGTGAACAACGATCCACTGGTTCAGAAAAACTCCGGTTATTCACAATATGACTTGATGGCCAAAGCTATCTGGAAACCCAACATCGATCATGAAGTTACCTTGAACCTGCAATTATCCAATTCAAGTGATGTTCCGCGGTATGACAGGCTGACCGAGTTTTCGGGCGGAAAACTGAAATATGCCGAATGGTATTATGGTCCGCAAACACGTGCATTGGCATCTTTAAGAAGCGAATGGCTCAAGGAAACGAAGCTATACAATAATGCTTCTGTCATGGTATCGTATCAGAATATCAGTGAAGACCGCATCAGCCGCAGTTTCGGAAAAAGTAAAAAGAAACATCAGGAAGAAACTGTTGACATACTTGCTTTTAACGCCGATTTCATGAAGGATATCTTCACAAATTCGGAACTACGCTATGGTATTGAGGCAAATGCTAACCTGGTTGATTCGAAAGCATACAACGAGAAAATTACGGACGGAACCATCACCAACGATGTCGCTACACGCTACCCTGATGGTGGCGACCGGATGACGACCTTTGCAGGCTATGCTTCCAACAACTGGGAAATTAGTGAAAAATTGATTTTTTCACAAGGGATCCGTTTGAGTAATGTTTCCCTTTTGGCAAAATACACGCCTGAAATGCTTGAAATAACCAAATTTCCCTATTTCGAAGATATCACGCAGAACAATACAGCGTTAAACGGAAGTCTGGGTTTGGTATTTTTAGCTTCGAACGGATGGAGAATCGCCACCAATCTTTCAAGTGGGTTCAGGGCACCGAACATCGACGACATCACTAAACTTAACGATTCGAACAGCGCTGATCAGTTGCTGATGGTTCCCAATCCCGACCTAAAACCAGAATATTCCTATAACGGAGAATTAACCATCGAAAAATCTTTCGATAGTAAGTTTCAAATGGGCGTAACTGGGTTCTATACCCTACTTAAAGATGCACTAGTCAGTCGTCCTTTTCAATATAATGGTCAGGATTCTGTCATGTTCGATGGCGTATTATGCGGAGTTAAGGCACTACAGAATGCCGAAAAAGCCTTGATCTATGGTGTTGAAGCCAGTCTGACTGCTTCTTTGACGAGCTATCTGTCACTTTCAAGTGATTTGACTTATACTTATGGCCATGTCACCGATGAAGATGTTCCGTTGGATCATATTCCTCCCGTTTTTGGTCTTACATCACTTAAGCTTGACCTGACCAAATTCACAGCCGAATTTTATGCAAGATATACAGGTTGGAAAAAAATCGAAGATTACAGTCCGAGTGGTGAAGACAATGAAACCTATGCCACCATTGATGGCATGCCTTCATGGATGACACTCAATCTGCGTGCTTCCTACCAGTTTAACAAATACCTGAACGTGCAGGCAGGTCTCGAAAACATCCTCGACAAGCATTACAGGCTTTTTGCAAGCGGAATCAGTGCCCCGGGCAGAAATGCCATCCTGAGTTTAAGATGTAATTTCTAATAATGGCGTATTATCAAATCAAAAGAGGCTGCCTCAATACCTGAGACAGCCTCTTTTAATATATTTATGTTGTAAGTAATTTTATTTCAACACTTCATTCACCAGCTTGGCAGCATCCTGCAACTGAATGGCAGAAAACACTTTCAAACCTGATTCGTCGATTAGTTTCTTCCCTTCGGCCGCATTGGTTCCCTGCAAACGCACAATAATCGGAACCTTGATTTCGCCGATATTGTTATAAGCATCCACGATTCCCTGGGCAACGCGGTCGCAACGCACGATTCCACCAAAAATATTGACAAGAATGGCTTTCACATTCGGGTCTTTTAAAATAATACGGAATGCTTCTTCAACACGTTTGGCATTGGCAGTACCACCTACATCGAGGAAATTGGCAGGATCGCCACCTGACATTTTTATCATATCCATTGTTGCCATAGCAAGACCGGCGCCGTTAACCATGCAACCAACATTTCCATCAAGTTTAACAAAATTCAGGTCATATTTACTGGCTTCCACTTCAATCGGATCTTCTTCGGTGAGATCGCGCATAGCAGCGATATCACGGTGGCGAAACAAGGCATTGTTGTCGATTGTTACCTTGGCATCCGCAGCAAACACACGGTCGTCAGCGGCTTTTATCACCGGATTTATTTCAAACATACTGGCATCTGATCCCAAGAAGGCATCATACAATGCCTGCACAAACTTCACCATCTCTTTAAAGGCAATGCCTGACAATCCCAGGTTAAAGGCAATCTGTCGTGCCTGAAATCCCTGAAGACCAACCACAGGGTCGATCTCTTCATGGAAAATCAATTCCGGTGTTTCTTCAGCTACATGCTCAATATCCATACCACCACGGGGTGAATACATAATCATATTTCGACCGGTATTACGGTTCAGGAGAACGCTCATATAAATTTCACGCACATCCGAGGTGCCGGCATAGTATATATTCTGCTCAATCAAAATCCGGCGAACAAATTTCCCTTCGGCTTTTGTTTGCGGTGTAATCAGGGTCATACCGAGAATCTGACCAGCATACAATTCCACTTCGGCCAATGATTTTGCGATTTTTACGCCACCGCCTTTACCACGTCCACCAGCGTGAATCTGGGCTTTTACAGCCCAACGGTCGGAACCGGTTTTCTGTTGTATTTCTTTGGCAGCTTCCACTGCATCGGCACGACTGTCGGCTACAATACCCAATGGTACTGAAACTCCATAGCTACTTAATATCTGCTTTCCCTGAAACTCGTGTAAATTCATAGTAAATTAGGTTTGTAAAGAATTCATGACAAAGTTATAAAATAACTCAAATCACCCTAGTCATTTGTATGATTCGTAAGAAAATAATTAGGTAAATACATATTGATAATGCTTGGTCAAAGCAGGAATGCGCGGGCAATTCTGTTTTTTCCTACTTTTGCGGTCACAATTGACAATATGATACAGGCAAGCGGCATTTTTAAATCTTTTGGAAAACTGAACGTTATCAAAGGTGTTGATATTCAGATAGCCACATCCGAAATCGTTTCAATCGTCGGGGCATCAGGTGCCGGCAAATCGACGCTGCTACATATTATCGGGACCATAGAAAACGCTGATGCAGGAAGCATTACTATTGATAACACAGAGGTGAGCAAACTAAGCCAAAATTCTCTGGCCGGATTCAGAAACCGGAAAATAGGCTTTGTCTTTCAGTTTCACCACCTGCTGCCCGAGTTTACCGCCATCGAAAATATTTGTATTCCGGCATTTATCGCCGGCGATTCAAAAGAAAAAGCCACAAAAGAAGCCATGAAGCTTCTCGCTTATTTAAATCTTACCAATCGGGCTGATCATAAACCATCGGAGCTTTCGGGAGGTGAACAGCAGCGTGTTGCCGTTGCCCGCGCCCTGATCAACAAACCGGCTGTGGTGCTTGCCGATGAACCTTCGGGTAACCTCGATTCAAATTCTGCCTCCGAATTGCATCAGCTTTTCTTTAAACTTCGTGACGAATTTGGCCAGACTTTCGTCATTGTCACCCATAATCCTGAATTAGCTGCCATGGCCGACCGTAAACTAACCATCACCGACGGTAAAATCAGTAGTATTTCTGTTTCACAATAAATCAGACACTTATCCGTTCAACCACCATTATATTTTTATACAGAATATGCATAAAATCAAGCAAATACTCATTTTAGTCTTTATCCTGGGTTTGATAACATCCAGTCTGAATTCACAGGCACAGGAGGAAGTGAAATCATACGAATCGGTCATCAAATCGGCCAATTCAAAATTTGATGAAAAAGATTATATCAGCGCCAAAACCTATTATGAGATGGCTCTCCGGTTCAATGCAGAAGACAAATATGCAAAAGACAGGTTGGCTGAAACCCTTGTGCTGCTCAAAAAACAAATGGAAATACAGGAAATATTCTACCAGCATCTTGATATCGCTGACCGGCTTTACAACGAAAATAAATTGGATGAGGCATTGGTAGAATATAATGAAGCACTGAAAGTTTTTCCAAACGACAAATACACCCTCAGCAAAACCGCCAAAATAAACGAAACCTTAAACAGTGAACGTCAGAAAATTGACAGTTATAACAAGGCAACAACGCTGGGCCAGAAACTGCTTGATGAAGAAAAATATGAAGAAGCTATCATTCAGCTGAACGAAGCCAATGTGATTATCCCTAACCAGAAAGCGGTAATCGACAATCTCGCGCTTGCGAATAAACTACTCGCCGAACAAAATCTCAATCGCGAAAAATTCAACAAACTGAAGTCAGAAGCGGAGCAGTTTATCACTCGCCGCGATTATACCAAAGCCATTGAGAAACTCAATCAGGCGCTGCTGTTGACACCCAATGATACCAAAACGCAAACCCTGTTAGCCGAGACTATTCAGCTAAATGATAAATCTATCCGATATAACGACTTGCTGTCAACGGCTGATAATCTGTATGGAGAGAAAATGCTTCCCGAGGCGAAAGCACAATATGAACTTGCCATGCAAATATGGCCTGAGCAGGCTTACCCTGCAGATATGATTAAAAGGATCGACCAAAGCCTGAAAAATGAATCAAATCAGAAAAACGAAGCCTTCAACAATTCCATCGCAGCTGCAAAGCAATTCTTCGCAGCAAAAGAGTACGATAATGCGCTCCAGGAATACATCAGGGCCAATTCAATTAAGCCTGAAGATGATTTTGTGAAGCAACGTATTGGTGAGATTGATCAGCTTTTACTTACCCAAAAACAGCAATTGGAGAATGACGAACAATATGCAAAAGCGATCACCGAGGCAACTGCCAGTTATAATGCAAAGAAATATGAGGCTGCCTTACAATCCTACCGTGTAGCGGCTGGTATAAAACCCAATGAACAGGTACCTGTCGATAAAATAAAGGAAATTGAAACGCTGCTGGCTGATGCAAAAGCCAGTGAAGAACGTCAAAACAGTTACACACGACTGATAAGCTCGGCGGATGAGCTGTTCGCAAAAAGTCAGTTAACCGAAGCAAAAACCATTTATCTGGAAGCGGCAGCCTTGTTGAGTGACCAGGCTTATCCATTGGCTCAGGCGAAAAAGATCGACATTATGATCGCCGAAAAAGAACAAAACTTAGCCATCGAAAATCAATATGCTTCCTTTATTTCGACGGCTGATCAGGCTTTCAATGAACAAAAATGGAACGAAGCAATCACTGCTTACACCGAAGCACAAAAAGTGAAACCCGCAGAAACGTATCCCGGCAAACAGTTGGTCCTGATCACGGAAACACGCGCCAACATTGAAAAGGAAACGGCCCTCAATTCAAAATACAACGAAGCAATCGCCCTCGCTGATGCTCATGTGGCAAACCAGCAATTTGACGAAGCCATCCGGTCATACCAGATCGCCCTCAATTTCAAGCCCAACGAAAGCTATCCGCAGACGCAAATAAATATGCTGAACGAAAAGATCAAACAGTTAGCTGAAGCGAAGAGCCTCGAAATGAAATTGGCCGAACTGAAACTTCAGGCAGAAGATGCATTCACCAAAAAAGAATATGAGACTGCCATCACCAGTTTGAACCAGATGGTTGCGCTCGATAACGGGAATGTTTACGCCATCGCCAGACTTTCAGAGATAAAACTCATAAAGGAGACCACTGCACGTGAGAATCAACGCCTGTATGACGAGAGTATTACACGCGCCAACCAAAACCTTGATAAAAAAGACTATGCACTTGCCATTGTCGATTTCAGGACCGCGCTCAGCTACAAGCCGGCTGACCCCTACACCACTGAGAAAATAACGCTGATTGACAATATCATGCGCGAGAAGCTGCTGGCTGCAAAATCAGAATATAACCGTCTGGTAAACGAAGCTGACCGGAACTTCGGCACAAAAACCTACGACAAGGCCGTTGATTTCTATCTTCAGGCTGAAAATGCCAAACCGGATGAAACGTATCCACGCGAACAAATTAAAAAAATCTCAAAAATCATCGAAGACAATAAACTTTTCGAATTGAATAGCGCCAACCTGACGCTGGCATCAAATACACCAAAACGTTTTGAATTCAAACCGGTGGATGTTATCGAACGACGCGGTAATTACATCCTTGTCAAAGCCCGTAACACGGGAACAAAGAGTTTTCCATTGCTGATAAGCTTTGGAAGTAAAAGCGGCAAAAACGGCGGATTTGTATTGCCAATACCCGAAAACAGCGAGTTTAACGATTTCATCGTCCGCATTGGTTCGCAATATAAATGGTTTAGCGAAGATAATTCGTGGATAGAAGTGTATCCCGAAAATGGTGAGGTTGAAGTGGGATTGATACAGATTTCGAAGAGTGAGTAGTGGGAAGTTCGTAGTGAGCTAAAATTCGACAATTCGACAATTTGAAAATTTGAAAATGTGGGAATTTGAAAATGTGGGAATTTGAAAATTTTTATCACGGGGACGCAATTTCACCCTTCTCGGTATCTTGGTAACACCGCACAGTAGATGATTTACGAGTTTGCTAAAGATCTTCCCCTGACTGGCGAGGATTTGTAACTAAGCGTAGCGATCTCATGAGCAAAGCGAATAATCCGTGCTGCGGTTGGACGAAAAGCCAATATCAATAAGAGAGATGACAAAGCCTTCCCAAAAATCAAATCGTCGGGTTACGCTTTATTGCAATCCAATAAATCCCCTACCTTTGCCATCCATCATTGTAAGGTTCCTTGCTGAGCCTTCTTGAAATCAAAAAATACATGTTTGTATATGAATGATCTTTATAAACACTTTTCGTATTTCCGCGAAAGAACCATCGGGAACAATTGCTTTTTCAAAGGTCCTTATGGCGAAGTAAAAATGTTGTATGCCGACTGGGTGGCCAGCGGGCGGTTATACCAACCTATCGAAGACAAGATTGCCACACAGTTGGGGCCTTTTATTGGTAACACCCATACCGAAACGAGTGAAACAGGCACCAGGATGACGAATGCCTACCATTATGCGCAAAAACTGATCAAGAAACATGTGAACGCCGGTCCTGACGATGTCATTATCACCGCCGGTTCGGGTATGACCACGGTGATCAACAAAATGCACCGTATCATGGGTATCAAGGGAAACAGCCTGCATATGCTTCAAAAGTTTGAGAACGAAAACGAAAAACCGGTTGTTTTTCTGAGTCATATGGAACATCATTCGAACCATACAAGCTGGTTCGAGACCAATGTGGATGTGGTGGTGCTAGAACCGGATGAGGATTTATTGGTTAACCTGAATGAACTACGTTATCAACTGGAAAAATATAAGGATCGTGCATTCAAAATAGGCTCATTCACAGCCTGTTCGAATGTAACCGGAATAGAAACACCCTACCACGAAATGGCGAAAATCATGCATGAACATGGCGGTGTTTGCTTCATCGATTTTGCCTGCTCTGCTCCATATGTTGACATTGATATGCATCCGGCAGATGATGATATGAAAAAACTTGACGCCATCTTTTTCAGTCCGCATAAGTTCCTGGGCGGTCCGGGAAGCTCGGGTGTGATGATCTTCGACCGTTCGTTGTACAACAGCCCGAGTCCGGATAATCCCGGCGGAGGAACTGTTGACTGGACAAACCGCTGGGGCGAATATAAATATATCGATGATATTGAGATACGCGAAGATGGAGGAACTCCAGGTTTTATTCAGGCGATACGTATTGCGCTGGCCATTGAGGTTAAAAATTTAATGCGACCCGACCTGATGCGGGCACGTGAACATGAACTCGTAACGAAAGCTTTTGAATCATTCCGCAAAATTCCTGGTTTACATATACTTGCCGACAATATTGAAGATCGTCTTGGGGTGTTTTCGCTCTATTTCGACGGAATTCATTTTAACCTTGTCGCCAAACTGCTCAACGATAAATATGGCATACAGGTGCGCGGTGGCTGCGCCTGTGCCGGTACCTACGGTCATTTTCTGCTCGATGTGAGCCATGATAAATCGCGTGAGATCACCGATCTGATTAACCATGGCGACCTGTCGCAGAAACCGGGCTGGATTCGTATTTCGCTGCACCCCACCATGAGAGATGAGGAACTTGATACCATCACCATGGCGTTGCAGGAGATTGCGAAACATCACCAAAAATGGGGCAAGGAATACATCTACAACAGAAAAACAAACGAATTCAGGCACCAATCAGAACCTGAAGACAGTACAACTATGGTTTCAGGCTGGTTCACATTTGCAGATTGATCGGGAAAAGGTAAAAACAGGGCTTTTCTAAAACGGCATTTTTTCAGGAAAAATCTTCATCACCGCATAAAAAAGGATAAGCCCCAGCAGTCCGCCGACGATAAACACAATGGCCAATGGTTTCTTTTTCTTCATCCAGAACCAGATGCCGAGGCCGATAATAATCAATGATATGATTGGTAGTTGTAGGATCATTTTTTAGTTAATTGGTTTATAGGTTGATAGGTTGATAGGTTGATAGGTTTAACTCAACTTTAGTTCACTCCGAACTTTAGTTCACTCCGAACTTTAGCTCACTCCTCAATCAACCCTATTCACTTTTTCCACGCCATTTACTTTCGACAGCTTATGCATCAATTGATCGAGGTGGTCGGTGTCTTTGATTTGCACAACAATTTTTCCATCAAAATGACCATCTTTCGAGTCAAATGAAATCGATCGCATATTTACTTTTAGATCACCGGAGATGACTTTGGTTATTTCGCCAACCAAACCCAATACATCCCTGCCGCTCAACTTAATACCAGTCTGGAAAATATTGTTATCCTTCGATTCTCTCCACTTTACCTGAAGAACCCGGTAATTGTATCTTTCACGCAAACTTGCTGCATTGGGGCAGTTCAAGCGGTGAATACTGATTCCGTTGCTGATGGTTACAAATCCAAAAACCTGGTCACCGGGTATCGGGTTACAACATTTCGATAACTTATAGTCAACATTGGCGATACCTTCTTCGATAATGAGATAATCTTCCGATCCCGGAGCCAAATATTTTTTGATCTCGAAACTCTCGTCCGGTTTTGGTTTTACCGTTTTATCGTCATCACTCAATGAAACCAGAAATTTCTTTAAGTCCACCATATCAATTTTTTCAGTGGCGATCATATGGTAGAACTCAATGGCATTGGGTGTTTTAAAATGTTTTACCAATTGATTAAACGTATCGTCATTAAGGGTAATCTTCCAGTTTTTTGCTTTTCGCATCAACACCGCCTTGCCAAACTCAGCTTCCTTCGATTCCTGTTCCTTCAGATAACGCTTTATTTTACTCTTGGCCCGTTCAGTATTCACAAAGGCAAGCCAATCATGCTTCGGCATCTGCTTTTTACTGGTGATTATTTCCACTTTGTCGCCATTTTGCAACAAATGCCGGATAGGCACAATTTTATTGTTTACCCGCGCTCCATTGCATGTATCTCCCACTTTGGTATGCACCTCATATGCAAAATCGAGTACGGTGGCCCCTTTCGACAATTGTTTCAGATCGCCATTGGGTGTAAAAATGAAAATCTTGTCTGAAACAGCTTGGCCCACCCCATGGCTGCTGGCATCGAAGTTAATCTGTTCAGGGTTTTCAAGTATATCACGCACCTGATTCAGCCAATCGTCCGTTTCACGTTTCCGAACACCGTCCTTGTACTGCCAATGCGCTGCCTGGCCTTTTTCAGCTACCTCATCCATCCGCTCTGAACGGATTTGAACTTCAACCCATTTATCATCTGATGCTTTTACCGTTGTATGCAACGATTCATAGCCCGATGCCTTGGGCGAAGTAATCCAGTCGCGCAAACGTTTTGGATTGGGTGTATATTTATCAGTCACAATGGAATAGGCTCTCCAGCAATCCTCTTTCTCTTTCTTAGGCGTACTTTTCGAGATGATACGTATGGCAAACAAATCATATACCTGTTCAAATTCAACATTCTGCGTCCGCATTTTTGCATAGATGGAGGGAATTGATTTTGTTCTCCATTTGATGGTGCAATCCAAGCCGTTGGCAATCAGATCCCGCTGAATGGGTTGAATAAAATCCATCATCAACGCTTCCTGTTTCGACATGCTGGCCGCGATTTTATCGCTAATGCTCTGGTAGATATCAGGGTTTTCGTGTTTCATTACCCTTTCTTCAAACTCAGCTTTTATCTTATACAGCCCAAGCCGGTGAACAATTGGGATGTACAGATATTTTACCTCATGGACGAAATTTGTAAGTAAAGCCGGTTCATAGTCCGACGGGTTTCGCAGGTCGTGCAGGCGATGGGCTATTTTGAGCAGAATAACACGAATATCTTCAATCAGTGTTAAAAACAATTTCCTGAAGTTATCTGACTGGAACGAAATCCGTTCAGTTCGCAATTCCGACACTTTGTTAAAACCACTGATGATTACGCCGACATTTTCACCAAACTCAGCCTTCACCTGATCAATTGAATAATCAGATTTCAAATCAACACCATGAAGCAGGGCCGGAAGAACCGAGGATGTGCGCAATCCGATCTCCTTCACCGAAATTTCAGCAATATCGATAAGATGCAGCACATAAGGTCGGCCCGAAAACATTCGTTTGCCTTTGGTAACTTTCAATGCCCAGTCAAAGGCAGTCTGCACTTTTTGCAATTCCTGTACAGTGGCAATTTCGCGCATGCCAAGTAATAGATCCTTAAGTGCATCCTCTATCTGTTTTTGTTCGTCGGGAGTGTACATTTCAGTTTGAATTAAGTAATACAAGTGTGAACAAAAGCAAGGTTATGATTTAAAGAAGCAAAAATGACTGCTTCGCAAGACCAACCAGGCTTTCAATGTGAGTGACAGATAATTTTTTTACCAATTACTTATATTACTTCTTCTGATTTTTCTCTGGCGGTGCCGGAGGTGATTTCTGATCCAGGTCGGCAATCGATTCCCTCATTTTGGTGTCGGCCTGAATATTCTGGAATTTATAGTAGTCCATTACGCCCAGGTTACCATTTTTTAATGCTTCGGCGATGGCAATAGGAATCAACGCTTCGGCCTGAATAACATTGGCACGGGCTTCGACTTGTTTAGCACGCATTTCCTGCTCAAGTGCCACAGCCATGGCACGACGCTCTTCGGCCCTTGCCTGAGCAATATTTTTATCCGCATTTGCCTGATCCATCTGCAACACAGCGCCAATGTTCTTTCCAATATCGATATCAGCAATATCAATTGACAGAATCTCAAATGCTGTTCCTGAATCGAGGCCTTTTTTGAGTACTACCTTCGAAATAGAATCAGGATTCTCGAGCACTGATTTATGCGAGTCAGCCGAACCAATAGACGAAACAATACCTTCTCCAACACGAGCCAATACGGTTTCTTCGCCTGCTCCTCCAACCAGTTGCTTGATATTTGCCCTGACTGTAACGCGTGCAATGGCGATCAACTGAATACCATCTTTTGCAACCGCTGTAACCCTTTTGGTATCAATCACCTTGGGATTAACCGACATCTGCACAGCCTGAAACACATCGCGACCTGCCAGGTCGATAGCTGTGGCTGTTTTAAAGTTTAACTCAATATTGGCTTTGTCAGCCGAAATAAGGGCATTGATCACCTGCTGAACACGTCCGCCGGCGAGGTAATGGGCTTCGAGCTGATCGCGCTCAAGAATAATACCTGCTTTTGTTGCAGCAATCATGCTGGTGACGATGATTGACGGAGGTACTTTGCGCCAGCGCATTAATATCAGTTGTAACAAAGAAATGTGCACACCCGAAACAAGGGCATTGAACCACATTCCGACAGGGATAAAGTAAAATAAGAACCAGATCAAAAATATGGCTCCGAAACCAATCCCAACGATAACATACATTTCAGGCATAGCTTTACGTTTTTAGTTTAATGAATATTTTACTTTTTTCAATCTTAATAACTTCAATTTCAGTGTCTTCATTAATAAATTCGGAGTAAGAGGTTACCTCATAAAACCGGTCATTTATCAGTGCTTTACCCATCGGACAGCAACGTGAGATGGTTGTGCCAACATCTCCTGCTTTCAACTCGTCATCATCAATGGTATTCACGCGGCTGTCAATATTTGTTTTTAACATTGCACGGTCCCATGTCTTGGAACGCAAAGCCAGCACCAGCGCACCGATATTTACAACCAGCGTTCCTGCCAGCACCAGGTGACCCGAAGTACTACCTTCGCGGCTGTAGGTGAGAAACACGCCAATCACCATCAGCGCAAACCCTATCACACCAGCCAGACCCCCACCGGGTATCACCAGTATCTCGAGCAACACCATGATCAATCCAATACCGATGAGAATGAAAATGACTGTCCACATAATTTTAGTCTATTTCTACAGTTAAATTTCTGTTGCTCAACGATTTGAAATATGGCAACAATTCCTTTCTACTGCCTGATTTCACCGCACATTTTCCTTTATAATGCACGATAAACGCACAGGTTTCGGCCTGTTCGGGCGTATGATTGCATATATCCACCAACGACTCAATCACAAAATCGAATGTGTTCACATCATCATTCAAAAGTACCAATCGCTTTGCATTTTCCGCTGTGCTATCAGTGAAGGCAGATGGATTTTCCTTTTCTTTTACCATAAATGATCTACTATTAAAAAGTAAAAGTAATAAATTAATTTTCTTTTTACTATCAAATATACGTTAAGTTTACAACAATCAGGTGCAATAATTCAAGCCCGATCAGAATCGTTTGATAAAAGTGTGATTGCATTAAAAGATAAATCCCATGGACCAACCTCTTTTCAGAACAGGTTAATTACGTATTTTTGAGGCATGGAAAAAGCAAATACCGAATTATTTATCCACTGGCTGAAAACCCGGCTAACGCAAGCCCTGCCGGGCAACACAGGCCATTCTAAAATGGAGCCTGTTACCCGTAAACAATTCCTCTTGGACTACAAACATGCAACCGGTCCGAGAAAAAGTGCAGTAATGGTTTTACTTTTTGAACGTGAAAATGCCCTGCATACCTTTTTTATTGAACGAAATATTTATGAAGGCGTGCATAGCGGACAGATTTCTTTTCCCGGTGGTGGATTTGAACAAGCCGACATTGATTTGGTTGCCACTGCCTTGCGCGAGACGGAAGAAGAAATTGGTATAAAAGCAACTGATATTCAGGTGCTTGGTTGTTTAACAGACTTGTATATCCCACCAAGCAATTTCGATGTGATGCCAGTAGTTGGATACCTCAGCAAAGCCCCTATGCTGCAAATTGACACATCGGAGGTTCAACAGGTTTTTGATGTAGCCATAAAGGAATTACTCGATGAAAAAAACAAGGGAAAGGGTGAAATTACCGCACGAGATGGATCGAAAGTGGAAGTGCCTTGTTTCAGGTTTCAACACCACATGGTATGGGGTGCTACATCAATGATTCTCAGCGAATTCATTGACATAATAAAGGACTATCCCCTTCCCTGAATTACTCAATGACCACCGAATGGGTGATCTCAGAACCCTGTTTCAACAGTGTATATACACCACAATAACGTTCCAGTGACAAATTGACTGCTTTCTCCAGTTTTTCCATTTCAAGCCCTTGACCCCTGAAAATATAGGTCAGGTGAATTTTATGGTAATATTTCGGATGTTCATCAGTGAGTTCGCCATCGATAGCAATATTGAAATATTCGGGTTCAACACGCATTTTCTTCAGCATGGAAATAACATCCATGGCCGTGCACCCACCCAACGAAGCCAGTGTCAATGGTTTAGGGCGTGGCCCTCTGTTTTTGCCGCCCACTGATTCATCGGCATCCATCATCAGTTTAAAACCGTTTACCGCAGCCTCAAAAGCCATGTTGCCAGCCCAGGTTACATCTACTTTGTTGTTCATAATTCATTGTTTTTAAGTCGGAAGTCCCAAGACGCTTGCCTCGGCGGCACGACGAGGGAAGACCGAAATTTAGCACACAAATATACCTAATTGTTACCAATCAATTTTTCACAATTCATTACGTTGGCTAATTGTAACCGATAAAACCCGGAATAATACCAACCTGCGCCGAATCAATCAGGATTCCATCGGGTGAATAACGGAAAACATTTCCATTTTGCACAAAATTTCCGGCATCGGTAACAACTACCTGTGATTTTTCAGGATCAACCCCTAATGTGAAAAAATTATGATTACCCTTATGAACAAAGGCCTGATCGGGTAGTTGGGTGTCGTTAATACCCAAACGGTAAACACTCTGATTAATGTAATAAAGTGTATCACCGGTTCCGTTGATGGTCAGGTGCTCGGGTGAGAGTTCGTTACTTTCAAAGTACATGGTCCTGATAATCTCAAGGTTATCCGGATTTATACAATGTAATGCCGGAATTTCCTCGTTCAGATACCCTCCGCTACACAACACCCACAGCTTATTGTTTTTATCGACAACCATACTGTTCGGTTCTTTTACCACCTGAATGCTGTCGACCAATGCATCAAAAGCAACATCAATCACCTGAATAGTATTGTTCGATCCGGTTTGGTTATATGCCGACCAGTTGGCTGCAAATACCCTGGTTCCGATCATGACCATATTCTCTGTCGATTTTCCGGTTTGGATAACCCCAAGTATCTCAAGTGTATTAGGGTTTACCACCGTAATGCCCTTGTCCAGAAAATCAGAAACATAGGCTTTCTGGCCGTCAACCATTAAAAAATAGCGGGGTGAAGTGAGGCCAACGATCTTTTGTATGAAATATCCGGTTTGTGCATTGATGATGTAGATCATTCCACTGTTATTGATCACGATAAAGGCGTAATCACCCACGAAAGTCATGCTTTGGGCCACGTCGCCAAGTGGCGCATTGTTCATCTTGTAAAAAACATTGTTGGTCATTCTGGCAGTATCGTAATTAAAAAAGGAAAGACTCGCATTGCCGGCTGTGAAGCCACCCTGGTTGACAACGTAGAACCCTTTACCTAAACCCTTGGGGAATATAGGATCCGGATTGTTGCTATCAATACTGCATGATTGAATAAAGAGGATTGAAATAATAAAATAAAGAAGATTTTTCATGGTTTACTGGTTACTGGTTGCTGGTTACTGGTTTCTGGTGACTGGTGACTGGTGACTGGTGACTGGTTACTGGTTACTGGTTACTGGTGACTGGTGACTGGTGACTGGTGACTGGTGACTGGTGACTGGTGACTGGTGACTGGTGACTGGTGACTGGTGACTGGTGACTGGTGACTGGATAGTGGCAAATTATAATTGATAACGAATCAATATTTCGGCATTTCGTCCTGGCATGGCACGCCACAACACTGCCTGATAACTCTTGTTAAGTAAATTATTCACCCTGATTTCTGATTCAAATTTCTTAATTTTCTTGCCCAGTGCGATATGATGCAGCACATAAGCGGGTAACACACCGGTATACAAGTCTTCACCATTCGGTGAGGTAGTTCGTCTTCCGGTAAATTCAATGGTGTAGGTAAAGGAATAACCCTTGTATGCTGAACTCAAGGACATATTAGCATGGTGTCTTGGAATATAGATCAACTGCCTGCCCGAACTATTCTCCAGTTTGGCTACCTGACTTTCGTCCGTGGTGATCGTAAACACATAATTACCTGATAAGCTGATGGATGTGCCATAAACTTTACCTTCTGTTCTGAAATGAAACTCCGTTCCCCGGGCAAAAACCCTGGCAATATTCAGAGGTTCCCAATAGCGGTATTCAGTAGGACGCCATTGAATCCAGTCACTAATGACGGAGAAAAATACATCTATATCCATTTCTGAATGGAAGTTTCCGGCCCTGGGTTGCCATTGGATGGACAGATCGGTGGTAATTCCCTTTTCGGCCTGCAACGACTCATTTCCACCCGGATACCAGAACAAATCGTTCATGCTCGGCAGACGGTAATTTTTATTGATTCCTCCACTAATGTTCAGCGTTTGTCTGGAAGGAATTTTATAATAAACTGTAAATGAAGGATTTAAACCAAGATTGTTATTGTCTGCCATATCCTGATTAACAATAAGTTCCGTGCTGAGGAAAGAATTAACAACCCATGTTGCGCCCATGGAAATTGATGATTGGGTCCTGGTTTTTGTATCAGAATAATTGTTTGACACTACCTTATCGCGGTTCCATTGCATCCGGCCAAACAGGCTCAGGTTTTTCAACAGCGATTGTGTAACCTTCATCTGACCATGCATTGATTCCAATTTGTTCTTCGAATCAATCAGGGTAACAGTTTCGGCCGGGGCTGAGGCACTCGTGGTGCGGAGAAAATACCGCTGGTTTTCGATAAAATAACCGGCTTTTATTTCAATTTTTCCTGATTGCCATGCATTGAGATAACCCAATACATTGCGATGGAACTGATCATCCTGAAATTCCTCGGGCTTGCCTCCACGTTCAAGATTTGTCATGATGGGTGGCAGTTTTCGGCTGTTCCACTGGTTCCAGCTGATCAAACTAAAGTTGCCAAAGCGGTTTGAAATATGAATCTCCTGCATCAGGCCATAATCGGAGTAGTCAGCATTTTGTTGTTTCATCCGGGCATTGGGCAGCGATGCGGTATTTTCATACTCAAAATCGTTGCGGCTTGCTTTACGGAAGAATCTCGTCCGGAACTGAAATTTCTTTTTACTGATATCTACGGTGGCGTAGGAACCGAAAGTGCCGTAACTGCCTGCAGTCTGACACAAATCGAGGTGGAGCCCTTTGTTAAGCTTCATGGTATTATCCAATGTCACCGTTCCTCCCAGCCCGCCTGCCCGTTTTGCTGAGGAAGCACTTCCCCACAATACACCTACCTGATCGATAAAGAAAACCGGTACCTGCGAAAAATCTACTTGTCCGAGCATGGGGGCATTCACCGGAAAATCATTCCACAACACAAGGGTGTGGCTGGCTGCTGTGCCGCGAAATGAAACTGTTGATAGGGTTCCCGGACCAGAATTCTTCACAAAAACACCACTATGTTGTGAGAGCAAGGTTGTCAACCCGGCTGATTGCATCGATTGCATGCTCAAGGTATCCATCTGACGCTGAAAGGCAGCATTTTTTTCGAAAACAGCCACCCCTTCTATTTCAACATCGGGTAATAAAATTGTATCGTTTATTTGGTAGTGTTGGGCGTTGGTAGTGGCTGATATGAAACATAGTGTAATGAAAAAACAGGAGAGGAAAATTCTATGCATCAGTGATGACCTGACTTGCTTTTCAAACCGATATCCCTTCGCCGAAAATGAAAATCCAGCCTGTGGAAATGACCCTGTGATTATCCTGTACAACTGTACCATACAATAGTTTAAAGGTTAAATACTACCTTAAAACCATCAGGAAACTTGTCGAAATCAATGATTGACTTTTGCCGACAGCTTTTATCCCGAAAGCTTAAATACAAAACCGACAGTGGCAGGTCTTCTGACTTACTCCCCTCCTGAAGCCTTCCCATCCCCATGCAAACAGGACAGTGGCAGTGATTTTCAGGAAGTTGTGAAAGAGCATACAGCAGCGGGAACTGTTCAGGATTTACACCTGATTCCCTAATTAAGTCCTATTCCGTGCAAGGATATCGGACACCTCTATCGGGCACAAAAATAATTAGTTTTAAGATATGAAACGATATTTCTATTATTTTTAAAAGTTAATTTCGACGATCGCAAAAAATTAATAATTTCGTCGGGCTGTTTTAGCCGGTAGTTGTTGTTCATTTACTGCACATTAAAAGGGAAAACGTATGAAAATTCGCTTGATTGGATTTTTCTTGATGCTTATGCTTGTTACATCATCGTGTTTATCAAGTAAAAAAAATCCAACATCAGGTCGATATGCAGGCAGAAAACCTTCCTATATGAATGCTGCATCCATGAAAAGCAAGCCATTTGATCGTAAAAACTCGGCCAAATTTCACCCCTTTCCTAACCCGATTACAGCTAAACAACAACCACTCAGGAAGAATTATATCATCAAAAATGCCAGAACATTTTATTTGGGACAGCAAAATCCGAAATAAAATGCATGTGTTTTCTTCCGGTTGTTCAATCCTTTATAAGGGTTTATAGTAACTTAGCCGATCAATTGTACAATCCATGAAATATATTACTGTTAAAATACTGATATTCACTTTATTGATAATCACTTCGTTCTCATCATGCCATGTCGGCAGGTTTTTTTACTACAATCTTGCTGATGTAAATGATTACCGCAAATTTCCTCAATCGAAGATCGAATCGCCTGCCACCCCATTTGAATTTATTGCTTCGGATCGGGAAGAAGATATTCAGCTCCCCTCCTACCTGAAAACTATTGATATGCAATATTTTGATCAATTTTTGGAACAACACAAAACACTATCATTCATCTTGATCCGTAACGACAGCATCCTGTATGAAAAATATTTCGACGGCTATGATGAGGCATCTGTGTTGCCGTCATTTTCTGTTTCAAAAGTTTTCGTCTCGGCACTGATGGGGATTTCCACTGACATAGGCAAGGTTCGCAGTGTGAATGATTCAATGACTACCTATATTCCCTCACTACAGCAAAAAGGTCTGGAAGCTGTCACCATCGGGCATTTGCTTGATATGCGGTCGGGTATCGGTTTTGAGGAAAGATACAAAAGTCCCTTTTCGGATATGGCAAAATATTATTATGGGCTGAATCTCAACAAATACATCAAAACCCTGCAACTGACCGAAGAACCCGGAGAGTCGTACAACTATATCAGCGTCAATTCGCTGCTGCTTGGAATGGCCATTGAAAATGCCTGGGGCAAACCGCTTCCTGCCATTCTTGAAGAACAATTGTGGCAACCCCTCGGCATGGAATTCGATGCCAGCTGGAACCTCGACAGTAAAAAACACAGGGCCACGAAAACATTTTGCTGTCTCAATGCCCGTGCCCGCGATTTTGCCAAACTCGGAAAACTGTACCTGCAAATGGGTAATTGGCAGGGAAAACAACTTATCAGCCGCAACTGGATCGAAAAGAGCCTGACGATTCACAACAATTCTGTTGATTCACAGGGATATAACTACAGTTATCAATGGCGGGTGCTCGAATCAGGTGCCTACTTCGCCAAAGGAATACTCGGACAGTTTATCTATGTGTATCCGGCAAAAAACATCATCATCGTGCGCATGGGAAAAAGCGCCGACAACGTACATTGGCCAATGTTTTTCGAAGCGGTTTGCAGTCAGCTGTAAGTAACAGTTCGGTTCACATTGTTGGTTTAAGTTGTATAGTCCAAAACCTTCGATTTTTTTTTTGAAACGCGATGTTTTCTGAAACAGATGTTGCTTCATAATATAGAACAATGCTCCAGCGTGGACATTTTGAAGTTAACCAGGGTTGGGGATTCAGAAATCACAGATACATTCAATCTGATAAATATTCATTACAGCATAAATTAAAACAGAAAATCCCGCTACATACGGGATTTTCTTTCTGTGCTCATCAACATTACAATGTGAAACGGATCGGATTATTTCAGTTACTAATGATTGACCACGATTTTCCTTGTGCTGCTTTTTTCACCTGATTGTACGTATAGCAAATATACACCTTCTTCAAAGTTCGCACTGCTGATTGAATGTATTTGGTCTGAATTCAGATTTCTGAAAACTCCGGAATAGATTTTTCTACCTGCAAGATCAGTAATGATAAGATATACCTGTCCGTTGACTTTATCGCTGAATACCAAGTTGATCAGATCATTTGCCGGATTTGGGTACACATTGAAATCAAAGTCTCCATTTTCTAAAACATTTACCACACTGTTTGAAGCTTCATTGGAATACACTTCCGGGATCCTGTTTTCACGCATCAGATAATCGCAGCCCGTAGGATGAACAATTTTAATCATATATGAAACATCACCATCTGGCGCATCGAAATCGGTATAGGAATTAAAACTCGCCGAAACGGTAGCAATATCTTCATAGATACCTGTTCCTGATTTACGCATGATATAAAAAGAGGAATAATCAAATCCATAATAAGGCGTCCAGATCAGGTTCCAGTTGCCATTCACAC
>CAITDJ010000139.1 GCA_903891085.1 uncultured Bacteroidota bacterium
AATATGGTCAATCAAGTTGTGAAAGTTTTTTTTGAGTTCGGGTGTGTTCATAGGTTTAGTAATCTGTTTACAAAATTAGCTATTAATGATGTGTATAAAGCGAAGTACAATATCCTTTTCACTTTTTCATCTATTTTATAAATTTAATCTCATCTGTATGGCCTGCACTTCTTTTTTCAGACTTTTCACCGTTTCCATAAGGCTTTCTTTTTCGAGATTGGCTTCAGGCATTTCGGAACTGATGTAATTCACAAACTTCCATACTTCATGTATTTCATTCACGGGCAGGTCATATGGGGCGTAGAGGGTATTGAGTGAATGCAGGATGAGTTTGCCTTCGTCTTCGATTTTGTTTTCGGCTATTTTAAACACAATACCTTCTTCACGGGTGAGGATGATATAGGGCTGGTGGCTGCGGATAGAACTCCAGTCGAGGACGAATTCGCCTGTTACATACGATTTGTCGGGAATAGGTAGCATTGAGTCGCCGCTGATCTGAAAACTCCGGTATTTCTTGCTTTCAGAGAGAAATGGCAGACGGAATGCCGGTAACACGCGTATATATTCCGGGTCGGAGAAGCCGGTCGTGTAGCCAGCCTTGGCTTTTTCGCCAACCAGTTCAATATTTTCGGTATTGCTGCTGTCAACGGTGGTGGCCAGCACCCGCAGGTTACCTCCTTTAATATACACATCATAGCCGTTTTCGAGCTGACGGAGCTGATTTTCTCCAAAAGAGGCCAGGTTTACTTTCACCAGCGTGTCGATGGCAATATTGAAATAGCTTGAAAAAGCGAGCAATACTTCAATGCCCGGTTGCGCCACTTCGTTTTCATAACCGCTTAATGTAGGACGCTTCATTTGTAGCGAATAGGCTACATCATCCTGGGTGCGGCCACGTCGTTTTCGTAATAATTTGATGTTTGATCCAAAATACATATACTTCCTCCCGAAAATCAGTTTGTTAAATTATTTCTTAAAAAATCCATTTCCTTGACTTCTGTTATTCAAAATGATTATATTGTGATCGTAAAAATGATTATATAATGATCAAAAGTACTGCAAATAATTATAATGTCAAGTATATGAGCAAAAAAAGTTCGGAGTGAACTAAAGTGCGGAGTTCGGAGTGAACTAGAGTTCGGAGTTAAATGTCTATAATTCAGATTAACTCTAGCTCACTTCCCGGCTGACTGGCATCAGCCGGGCAGGTAGCTCACTTTAGTTCACTCTAGCTCACTTTAGTTCACTTTAAGAATGGAAAAAACAATCGTACATCTTGATCTCGACACCTTTTTCGTGTCGGTTGAGCGGCTGATCAACCCGGCACTTGAGCGTTTGCCGGTGATTATCGGCGGCACCTCCGACCGCGGCGTGGTGGCGAGCTGCAGCTACGAAGCACGTCGTTTTGGTGTGCATTCGGCCATGCCCATGCGTATGGCGAAGCAGTTGTGCAGTCAGGCTGTATATATTCGGGGCGATATGGAACTGTACACCCGCTACTCACGTCTGGTAACGGATGTAATTGCCGACAGCGCACCGCTTTACGAAAAGGCCTCGGTGGATGAGCATTACCTCGATATCACCGGTATGGACAGGTTTTTTGGTTCGTATAAGTGGACACATGAACTGCGTCAGCGTATTATCAAACACACCGGTTTGCCCATTTCATTCGGACTGTCGGGCAACAAAACCGTGTCGAAGATTGCCACCGGACAGGCCAAGCCCAATGGGGAGCTGCAGGTGCTGCCCACGCAGGTGAATACTTTTCTCGATCCGTTGCCAATCAATAAGATCCCGATGGTAGGCGAGGTGGGAACACGCTTGTTGCGATCGATGGGTGTTTTTAATATCGGTACGCTGCGACAGGTTCCACCGGTGATGATTGAGCAGGTGCTCGGCAAAAACGGTATCGTCATCTGGCGTAAGGCCAACGGCATCGACCCAACACCGGTGAAACCGTATTCGGAGCAGAAATCGATTAGCAGCGAGCATACCTATGAGCAGGATACCACCGACATCATCATGCTGAAGCAACGCCTGTCGGCCATGGTCGAGAAGATTGCTTTTGAGATGCGTACCAAGGAACAACTCACCGGTTGTGTGACAGTGAAAATCCGCTATGCCAATTTTGACACGCACAGTCTGCAGAAGCATATTTCATACACTTCTTTCGATCACATCCTGCTTGGGGTAGCCCATGATCTTTTCGAACGGCTTTACAACCGCCGTATGCTCATCCGCCTGATTGGCGTGCGTTTCAGTAATCTTGTAGGCGGCTCGCAGCAACTTAATATGTTTGAAGATACACCAGAGATGGCCAATCTGTATCAGGCCATGGACCGTATCCGCAAGCGATTTGGTAAAGAAGCTGTGCGCAGGGCGGCGGGAGTGAACTAAAGTTCGGAGTGAACTAAAGTTAATGTTGAAACACATAAATATATATAAATGAATAAATTACAATTATCTTGTATGCTTTGGTTCTTTAGCTCACTTTAGTTCACTTTAGGCACTTTTTTATGTATCTGAACAACCATAGTTACTACAGCCTTCGTTACGGCACACTTCCGGTGGAAACACTCGTGGAGCAGGCCAAAAGTATGGGCATCCGGGTACTGGCGCTCACCGATATCAACAACAGCATGGGTATGATCGATTTTGTGCGTGAATGTCGCAAACAGGGCATCAAACCCATTGCCGGAGTGGAGTTCCGCAATGGCGATCAGTTGATGTATGCAGGTCTTGCCCGCGACAATAAAGGCTTTCGTGAACTTAACGAAATGCTGACCCGGCACAATATGGAGGCAAGAGAATATCCGGCTGATGCACCTTCTTTTAATCATGCTTTTATCATTTATCCGGTGGGAACAAGGCTTGTGGCACGTTTGCGCGACAATGAGTTTCTGGGCGTGCGGCTGTCGCAGGTGCCGCGTCTGCTTCATTCCGAACTGCGTAACCATCAGGAGAAATTGGTTTTGATGCAGCCGGTTACCTTCAGTGATGAGAAAAGCTATTATGTGCACCAGAACCTGCGTGCGGTCGATCACAACGAATTGTTGTCGAAGCTGACAAGCGATCAGTTTGCTGCCCGTGATGAAATCATGCTGCCTCCTGAGCGCCTCAGGGCCGCTTTTGTGCTTTATCCCGGTTTGCTTAAGACAACAGAAATGATTGAAAATGAATGTGGTATCGACTTCGATTTCAATTCAATCAAAAACAGAAAAACCTTTACAGGCAGTGTGTCTGATGACCGGACTTTACTTTCCAAACTTGCTTTTGAAGGACTGACTTATCGTTATGGGAAAAAGAACAAGGAAGCTGCCAAACGGGTGCAGGATGAACTCGATATCATCGATAAGCTGGGTTTTTCGGCCTATTTTCTCATTACCTGGGATGTCATCCGCTATTCGATGTCGCGGGGTTTTTACCATGTGGGACGCGGAAGCGGTGCCAACAGTGTGGTAGCTTATTGTCTGCGTATTACCGATGTGGATCCGATTGAACTCGACCTGTATTTCGAGCGTTTTCTCAACCCAAAACGTACCAGCCCACCCGATTTCGATATCGATTATTCGTGGAAAGATCGCGATGATGTAACGGATTATATCTTCAAACGCTACGGACACAAGCATACTGCCTTGCTGGGAACCATTTCCACCTTTCGTGGCAAGTCGATCTACCGCGAACTAGGCAAGGTGCATGGTCTGCCGAAGGCGGAGATCGATGAACTTTCGGCCGATCCGAATCGCTATTATTCACTTAACAGCATCACCAGACACATTCATGAACTGGCGGGTATGATTGTCGATTTTCCGAACCAGCGCAGCATTCATGCCGGCGGCATTCTCATTTCGGAGGAACCGGTCACAAATTATTGTGCGCTCGATATGCCACCCAAAGGTTTTCCAACCACGCAATGGGATATGTATGTGGCTGAGGAAATCGGTTACGAGAAACTTGATATCCTCAGTCAGCGCGGCATCGGGCATATCAAGGAAGCCGTTGATATCATCAAGGCGAACCGGGGGTTGACCATCGATGTGCATCAGGTCGAATTATTCAAACAGGATGCAAAGGTGAAGGATCAGCTCCGACGGGCCGAAACGAATGGTTGTTTTTATATCGAGAGTCCGGCCATGCGTGGTTTGTTGCGTAAGTTACGCTGCGATAATTATTTGAGTCTGGTGGCTGCCAGCTCCATCATTCGTCCGGGCGTGGCCAAATCGGGTATGATGCGCGAATATATACAGCGGTTTCACAACCCGAAAGGCTTCAGTTACATCCATCCGGTGATGGAACAGCAGCTGAAAGAAACCTATGGTGTGATGGTGTATCAGGAAGATGTGCTCAAGGTGTGTCATCATTTCGCCGGTCTCGATCTGGCCGATGCCGATGTGCTGCGCCGTATCATGAGTGGAAAAAAACGTAAAAAGAATGAGTTTGAAGAGATTGTGTCGAAGTTTTTCGGCAATTGTCGTGAGCGCGGTTATCCTGATGAAGTGGTAAAAGAAGTATGGCGGCAGATTGAATCGTTTGCTGGTTATTCGTTTTCGAAGGCACACTCGGCTTCGTATGCTGTGGAGAGTTTCCAGAGTCTGTACCTCAAAGCCCATTATCCGCTAGAGTTTCAGGTGGCGGTGATCAATAATTTCGGAGGATTTTACCACACCTGGGTGTATTTTAATGAGGCGCGGAGACAAGGCGGAACGATTCATCTGCCTTGCGTAAACCACAGTCAATACAATACTTCTATCGCAGGAAAGGTAATTTACATCGGTTTTGTACATCTGGCCGGTCTCGAATCGGCTGTGGCGAAACATATTGTGGAAGAACGTGAAAAGTTTGGCGGCTATGCCGATCTGCACGATTTCATCGACCGCACGAAACCCGGTATGGAACAACTGATTCTGCTCATCAGGGCAGGTGCTTTTGCATTCACTGGTCAGCCCAAGCCCGGATTGCTCTGGGAGGCGCATTTGTATCGCAAGAAAAGCCGCAATATTGATTTACCCTCGGTGCTTTTTCGTGAGGCTTCGCAGTCGTACAGTTTGCCCAAACTGGAATACCGGCCTATTGAAGATGCGTATGACGAGATTGAACTGATCGGTTTCCCGGTGACGATGACACAGTTTGATTTGCTGGTGACCACTTTTCGTGGCGAAGCGCTGGCCGGTGAAATGCTGGCGAAAGTAGGTCAGAAAATACGTATGCTTGGGCAACTGGTGACTGTTAAATATGTAAAAACTGTAAAGGGTGAACTGATGCATTTCGGTACATTCATCGATCATACCGGCGAGTTTTTCGATACGGTTCATTTTCCGCAATCGCTGCAGCAGTATCGTTTTCAGGGTGCAGGTGTATATCTCTTGCTGGGGAAGATGGTGGAAGAGTTCGGTTACCCGATGCTTGAAGTGGAAAAGATGGCGAAGATGCCGTTGAAACCTGATCCGAGGCAGGGGTAAAGTATAAAGTTCAAAGTATAAAGTTCAAAGTATAAAGTATAAAGTTCAAAGTATAAAGTATAAAGTTCAAAATGCAAATTGGTTTAGTTGTCTCATCAGGTTATTTGTACATTTGTAAGGCCATTTGCAGTAAGGCAAAAATTGTTGGTTATCATCGTTGCAAAATATTCTCAATATGAAATCTTTCTCAATTAATCCGTTGATTATCATTTTTTTTGGAGTAATGATGTTTTCGTGTCAGCCAAAAAATGAATACAAAGCTGTCTGGGCCGATGAGTTCGATTATGCGGGTTTACCAGATTCAACGAAATGGAGTTTCGATACAAAAGGCAATGCCACAGGCTGGGGAAACAACGAAGCGCAACATTATACTGATGGCGATATCAGGAATGCATTTGTTTCGGATGGAACCTTAAAGATTGTTGCCCTGAAAGATTCGATGGGAGGGAAGGCCTACACCTCGGCACGACTGGTGACCAGTAAAAAAGGCGACTGGTTGTATGGTAAATTTGAGATGCGGGCAAAATTACCTGTGGGCAGGGGAACATGGCCGGCATTCTGGATGTTGTCGACCGACTGGGAATACGGCGGATGGCCCGATTCGGGCGAAATCGATATCATGGAACAGGTGGGTTATGCACCCGACACCATCGTCGGTTCGGCCCATACAAAATCGTACAATCACTCTATCGGAACACACAAAAACGGCATGATTTACTGCCCGACAGCAAATAGCGAATTTCACACCTACGGATTGGAATGGGAACCCGAAGAATACAGGGTTTATTTAGATGGCAAACCTTATTTCACTTTTAAAAATGAGCATACTGATTCAAAGGCATGGCCATTCGACAAGCGGTTTCATTTGTTGCTGAACCTTGCCATTGGTGGCAACTGGGGCGGTAAATATGGTGTGGATGATGCTATTTTTCCGGCTACCTACGAAATTGATTATGTGCGGGTCTGGCAGAAATAATATCAATTTACATTGCCCATTGTTTTAGTTAGGACAATGCATAAACAAATTCCATCATTATGAAAAAAGTCCTCTTTCTTAGCATTTTTGGTTTGTTCCTTTACCTAAGTCTTGCGTTCATCACATCCTGCAACGATTGCAAAGGTATCAGCGGGGTCTATCCCAAACTGACTTCTATCCAAGCGCAGGCAAAAAAAATTACCGGTTTTACTGTTCCTGATCAAAACTATCCGATATATTTCACCGTAGATAACTATGTTGAACAGGCAAACGGAATCAGGTATGATAGTATTGGCATTGAACTTTCACATGCATTCGATGAAATAGTAATAAACAGACCTTTTTCTTTCTTTAGCCAGGCTTATGCTTGCGATCCAGCATTTAACTACGAATATATCGAATCCATCTCGGTGATTTCAAGTGAAGATTACAATGCTGATTTTCCAAAAGGAACTGATTTAATGGATATTATGACCATTCGGATTGGATATCGGGTTCAAAGTTATTACAGAACTGAATTGTCGTATGAAGTCTGTTTTCTCACTTTCAACAGTCCGCCTTCGGCAAACAAAACCCATACTTTCACGATACAATATACATTAACGAATAGTCGCATGCTGCAAACAAGCCTGGATGGCATTACAATAAACAGGTAAAATGAACCGGATTGTTCATCGTTTAGCTACCGGCTAAATCAGATACAATAGGTTAAAATCCACCTCATCCGCGTCATCCATTTACCATTGTTATTGTATTGAATTCTGCTATTTCAGGATGTGAAACTTTCCTGAATGAAGGCCTGCCGCAGTTTCCAAATGGTAAAAATATACTCCTGAAGAAAGCCCGGCAGCATCGAAAGGTATTTCATATGTATCTGCTTGTTGCCACGAGTTCACGAGCGTTGATATGCGTCTCCCAAAGGTGTCGTATATGATCAGGCTAACCATTCCTGGCGTTGTAATTTTATAGCAGAAAGTGGTTGAATTAGCAAACGGATTTGGATAAACAATCACAGGGCTGTTATCCGGATCTTTTTCTAAGATTGACGTCTGTTGCTGAAAAGGAGTGTAATTAATTGTGACATTATCAAAACTTGAATTCATTATATTACCCCTGTCAAAACCAACTGCCAACTGACCATAAGATAGTCTGTTGCCGGCATTGTTTATGTTGCCGGTAATCAGCAATTCGTCGTTTGCCCATCCTTTCAGCACTAAATTTGGAGCAATTCCTTCTACTGAGAATTTCATTTTCGTTGTTGTAGCCGGATTTATTGGCGCTGAACCTATCATCGTAGGTTCAAAAGCATTGACGGCATACCCGATATATAATGAATCGTCTTCGATGAACATCGTTGTATATGTTTTATAGTCGAAGAATCTGCTTATTCCGAAACTGGCATTATGGTCAGGTCCGGATTCACCTTCCACTTCAATAGAGAAGTTTCCAACAGAAGTTATAGGTGGAATCACATAAAGCGCTGATTCATTGTCGTTGTTGTAATTGAAATTCAAGCTGCTGCTGTTCATGGTAATGGATTGTGGTGTTTGCTCCAGATCGCCAAATTTCATCCAGGGTGCCTGTTGAAAATTAAAATCATCCGTATAGGTTTCACTTTCAGTTGGATAGGGATTGTAATCAATATCGATTTCATCCAGTGTAAATGAATTGTTTGTTTCACCAGCCAGGGTGTATAAAACCATACGGCCATATAAAAGACCTTCATATACATTCGTAATCTGACTATCATAAAAAAGCTGATCGTTCATATACGCTTTAACAAGAAGATTGTTTCCCGATTTTATAGCATCGAGTTGCATGCTGTTCGTATTACCGGGTATTGGATAGCCAATCGACCAGACAAAATTTGGTTCGGGATAATACTCAACCTGTTCAGCATAAATCACATAAATTGAATCATATTCCATGTGAAGGCCAAGATATGAATTGAACCCTTGCCTGCCGATACCACCGCCCACTTCGCCACCACCTTTCACTCTCAATGAAAAGTCATTCATGGTGGCACCGATGGGTGGAAAAACATGGATCGTGGCATCCTCCTCCGAAGTAAGTATCAACATTCCATCCTGCGTTGAAATGTCAGCACCGATTGCTAAAAATGACCAGCCTGTTTCATCATTTGAATCGAAACTTTCCTGATAGAAATGGCTTGTTTGGGAATAACCTGTTACGGACAATAACATCAGTAACCCTAAAATTTTCATTAAGTTTTTCATGTTTTGATGATTTGGTTTGAAAATAGGTGGAGTCTGGTAGCTGTAAAAGCGCTATCTGTTCTATTATTAAAGCCGGAGATGGGCTAAAAATCATCATTAGAAATAAATTCTTTATGGAAAGAATCCATTATTGGGTACAAGATACAAAACAATGGGGATCAGGTCAAGAGGGAGTATAATAATATCTTTACTGACGGATTATTGTGTTCGGTTATCACAGGAGAAATAGCAGATTTAGATGGACGGATGGATACTGTATGATGTCGGTTTGCAGATTTGCGATGGGCGGGATTTTTACCACTAAACTGTCTGCAGAGCACGACCGCGAAGCAGCACCGCAGGTAAATCCCGCCTATTGCAATGTGCTGTTAGCGACAGTTATTTTTACTTCGTCCAAGGTTCTTTGTCTTTAGCGTTCATAAAATTATTTCCGTCATAAATGCTTATTCCTTGCCAGGTGCCAAACCAAAGTTGACCTTTGTTATCCTCAAGTATACTTTGAACCACGTTTGTGGTTAATCCGTTTTCAGTTGTGAATTGGGTGAAATTTGCTCCATCGTATCGATACACGCCATAACCTTCTGCCGAAAACCAAATATTTCCCTGTCTGTCTTCACAAAAATTATAGGTTTCTATACCTTCAATAATGCCATCTTTAGTAAAGTTAGTATAGGTTTTTCCATCAAATTTACTGACACCACCATAAAAAGTTCCAATCCAAATATTTCCTTGCTTGTCTTCTAAAATATCCGCGACATTATTGTCGGTAAGTCCATTTTTAGATGTTAAATGAATGAATTCGCCATTTTTGTATTTGAAAATTCCATTTCCATCGGTAGCAAACCACATCGTTCCATTTCTGTCTTCCAAAAATTAAAAACCAATTTATCAGAAAGCATAGGTTTTGGATTTTCGACTTTTGTATCTGGCAATAAAAATGGTGTAAACTTTTTGCCGTCAAAATGACTAACCCCACCAATCGAACCAACCCAAATGAGTCCGTTTTTGTCAATTGTCAGCCCCCAAATTTCATCATCTTGCAGGCCATCTTTTTCTGAGTATGTAGTTAATTTTTCACCATCGTATTTTATGAGTCCATAGTCAGTCCCAAACCATAAATGTCCTGCTTCATCTTCAACAATTTCTCTAACAACATTAAATGGGCGGAGTCCTTCGATTGAAATTTTTTCAAGTGTTTTACCATCGTAGCGTATAATCCCATTTCCATTTGTTCCAAACCAATAGTTCCCTTTTTTATCTTGATACATTTTCCTTACAAACTCCCTTACCATCCCATTTAAATTGGTGTGAATTTGTGGAAATGTTGTACTTTGATTTAAATTGATTGGTTGATTGTTTATTCCATTTTCTGTTGTATCATTAATCGGTTTTTCTTTCAATTGTCCTGTGCAAGATGATATCTGAAAAGTAAAAACAATTAGAATTAAATTTCTTGTAATAGATATTTTCTTGCTTTCAATGTTTGTCATATTGTTGGTCTTATAATTCTGACTAACGTCAATTTTTGCATTTCATAATCAATTAGTTACGAAACCAAAGTCTGTTTGTTTAAGTTCAAATTTATTGATTTATTTTTGGATTCGTTTCACAATTCCAAGTTTCTTTTTTTTCGTAGTCAAAAAAGAGCCCGTCACGATAATCGCGGCGGGCTTTTTACTTTTTCTTTAATGATGCTTGAATTATTGCAGCACGATCTTTTTCACTTCTTTCGCTCCGGTCGATTGAATCACCATCACATAAATACCTTTGGGATAGGACGACAGATCGAGACGAATGTCGCTGCCATTCCATCCAAAGTCGCTGACAAGCGTACCTTTCAGATCATACAATTCAATATCCTTTGCTGTGGTATTGCTATAACCGGTATATTGTACATCAAGCTTACCGGTAGTCGGGTTCGGTCCCACGGTGATATCGCCGGGCATATAGTCGTTATCAATACCCACGATCGGGTTGGAAGCATATACTACCAGGTTACAGGCTACATCGAGTGTTGGGTTGAAGCCGTCGTTGCAATCGGTGCAGGTTGTACCGGTAACACAATCAGGGTGGTTCGGATGACAGAGGTCAACATAATCCTCGGCAAAAATATAACCCAGTTCAACATTTGTATTAGTTACATAAGGGTTCATGCTATAATCGAACCAGGGTGCGATAGAGCCCGGGCACCAGCCTGCACGGTTATAAAACCAGGTTCCGTTTTGTGGCTGGCAACCATCCGGATTCGGGTTACAGGTTTGCCAGTTTACATGTGTGAAAGTGGAAGCTCCATTCACCCAGACATGGTGGGTGGCGTTGTAAAACTCAGCGGCATTGCCGGTGTTCAGGTCACCCCAGCCATGGCCTGTCGAAACTAGCTTGAGTGTGGAGGCGACAGCATAGTCAGGGAACTCGAAAGTTACATTTTCAACGGGTTGCAGGTTGGCATAATCTCCAAACGGATAAATTTCGTTCCAGATTTCATACACTGAACTATAGAGATGCAACGGTGTGCCCTGGTTGTAATTGAGGGTGAGGTTATAGAGATAACCGTTGTCGAGTGTTTCGCAGTTAAAGCGGAATTTCACTTTTCCCTGAAGCAGCGATATATAATCTGTCAGGTCGATCACATGGTCGCAGGCTACACCGTATGGTGTGATATACCTGATCACTTCGAACCATCGTCCGTCGATGCCCATGGCGTCAACGCTGGCAACGCGGTCCCATTCGCCGCAGCCGCCCTCGGGGCAGCTCACGGTGAGTGTGGCCGTCACCTGATCAAATGCGCCCACATAGCAGGGTAATTCGGTTTCGACTACCTGGGTGAAATTTGCCGGATTGAGCCACACATCATCCGCGGCAACCACGGTCATATCTGTCGCCGTTGGAGTGACATTCACGGTGATATTTTGTGTTGAGGAAGCGCCAAAATTATTGGTCGCAACAACAGTTATGCTCTGTGAACCATAGGAATCGGGCGTCCACCAGCCGGTGAAATGACTGTTGGCATACAAATCATACGCGGCGATGGTTTGGTCGCCCACCTCAAAACGAACCGATTGAATAGAGAAGAGTTCAGGGTAAGCGATGGTGGCTACGCTCGAAAGTTGAATGGCATGAAGCGATGGCATATACACATTGCCCGGAAGAGGATTACGCACGAGAATTTCGGGGACATGTGTGGCAGGATCGAGTACCATAAAGCTGTTCACAACAGGATCGGCCGGATCGAACACATCGTTACCCGGCTGGGTTGCCTCAATAACAACTTCACCCGACTGACCTGTGAGTGTGACCGTGTTTCCGTTTAAGGTTGCGGGGCCTGAAAGTATTTCGAAAGTTACCGGAAGTCCGGAGGTAGTAGTCGCTTCAATGGTGAAAGGTGCATCCGAAATAAGATGGTTTGGTACCTGCGGGAACGAGATGGCCTGATAACTTTCATCTAATGTTCCATTGAAATTGGATGTTGCACCTGTAAGGGCAAAATTCATCAGGTCAGCATCACGCGTATCACCACCGATCTGGCAATCGAGCTGGGTGATGGAGGTGTTGTCGCCTCCCGGAACACCCTGGTTGAATTTATAATACAATTGCAGGTTTGGTTCGGTTCCGGTAAGTTCATTTTCCATCATATCCTGTATCTCGGCTTGCGAGAGCGCTTTGTTCCATGCTGTAACTTCATCAACGCGTCCCCCATACACAAAGTTGAAACCTCCCAACGGACTTATCCCAATGGCGAAAGGCACGGCTTCACCCTGAAATATTCCCGAAGCGGACGAGCTGCCTTTGAGGGTTCCGTTTACGTACAATTTAACGGTGCTACCATCGTAAATCCAGGCGAGGTGTTGCCAAATCTGCGGAATGACAGTGTTGTTCGGTGCAGCATATTCGTGCAGACCTGTTGTGGTTTTTAAACGACATTCCAACGCGCCATTGTTAAGTTGTATGAGATAGAATTCTGCATTACCCGATCCGATGCGGAATCCCATATAACCTTGTCCGTAAGCCAGTTCATCGCAATAAAACCACCCGGTGATTGATAGCTGGGTTGTTCCGCTGAAATACTGGGAGCCATTGTTAAGGATGACATAATCATCCACTCTGTCGAAATGAAGGTACTGGTTTGTCTGGGCCTGCAAACCTGCAGAAAGATGCAGCATTCCGGCTGCCAGAAGCAGCATGAAAAAGAAGTAGATTTTTCTCATTGTTTAGGTATTTGTGTTATGATACTATGTTTACTATTCGAATTCCATTGCGATCCTAAGTGTAATAATTCTTTATATAAGCTTTAATTCAAAAGCTAACAAATACAAAATAATAGCTTTAGCTATAACCTTCCGTGACTGATGGCAGACTTTAGACACAAAGTTATGCAAAGAACGAAAAAATGTTTATAAATTATGATAAATCAAATAAATACATTTTTATAAATTAATGTTAAACCTGAAAAAATCAGGGCATCCACCAGAGTTTTGTTTCCGGACTGTCACCACCCTGTCGTGAAATGGCTTCGTTCATGTTTTCGGCATTGTACGCGGCTTCGGAAGGTGGATAAGGCAAGCGGAAATGGTTAAGTGGATCACCTTCGCGAGGAGTCATTCCTGTGCGCCGGGCAAGTGCGTATGCCTCCTGTGGTTGCCTGAATGCATCGAGCCACCATTGCGCGTAAATAAATCTCAGTTTCTCTTCTTCCGTTGTCGCATTCCAGAATCCGAAGCGTCCCTGAACCGTAGCCGCATTGAGCCATTGTGGTATGGTGATTACTTCGGGAAACTCAATCCCTGAGAGTGGAAGTTTGGAGTTCTCGGCCCGTTGCAACCACCATTCTACCGAAGAGTTTATTCCGTTAAAGTATTCTATTTCAGCCTGCATCTTGTCTTCAGCCACACCGATTCCTCTGAAATAAACTTCCGATTTGATAAAGTGAACTTCGGCGCCGGTCACGAAAATGATAGGCATCTGGTCTTCATCACGGATGAGAAAATAATTGAACGCTGAATAAATACTGGACTCGCCTTTGATAGAGTATGCTCCTTCCTGATCGCGGTGCGATTCATAAGGAATCCCTCCCGAAGGTGGCGTGCCGGCAGGTGGTATCTGGGGATAAGCCTTCCATTCATTGGCATTGTTCGTTTCAAAAAATATAATGGCACGTGGATCGAAAATGCCGCTGCCATCAGTGCTGTCGTGGTAGGAGACGAAACTCCAGAAAACAGATCCCATGCGAAGGTTTTCGTGTTCGCGGAAAGACCAGTTGAGTGCTTCATGCTTGAATCCTGCTGTAATCGGCCACAGACAGGCACTCTCAAGTTTAGAGGTGACAAAATCATAGCCATCGATCACCGGCCTGTCGTTTTCAAGGATATTTTTTATGATAGCGCCACCCAGCTCAGGTTCAACCTCCGACATGCGGAGTGCGTACCGCAGCCGCAATGAGTTGGCCAGCTTCTGCCATTGCAGCATATCACCATGGAAGAGCTTATCGAAGGCGATAAAACTCTTGAAAGGTTCTTCGGTGGTGGCAAAAACATCCAGGTTTTCGTCGGCCCATGCCAGATCGTCGAGCAAACTCAGGTAAATGTCGCGTTGACTGTCGTATTTTGGGTGCAAAAGCGCCAAATTCTGAAAGCCATAACCTGCTTCGCTGAATGGCATATCTCCAAACAAATCGGTCACTTTGAATGTTTTTAATGCCCGGGTGATTTTCAACATAGCCCGCATATTTCTCACTTCACCAATCGTATCGTAGGTATCAAATCGTTTTTCTAACTCCCTGATCTCAGGCAGGGTAGTGTAATAGTTGCTCCAGATATCCTCGGTTCCGATGGTAAAGTTTCCCCAGGCTGCATTGGTGAGCGCAGCCAGCTGGGTTTGCTTATAGAGAATCTCATTCTCAATGTAAAACAACTCATTACCGGTTGGTACCAATGATTGGATCACATTGTTGAAAAGGGAACCATCAGTGGCTGTGGTGAAGCCCTGTGGATCGGTATTTATTGCTTCAAAGTCCTTGGTGCACGATATGAAAATTAAACCAGTAAAAACGCCCAAAATGGAAAATTTCTTTACTAACCGGCTTAGTTTTATTGTGCTTTTGGTTTGATCTATACTTGATATCATTGTTATATACTTTCTTTCTTTGTTCAACAAATACTTAAAATCCTGCTGTCAGACTCATAATAAAAGAGCGTGTTCCCGGATTGGCAGCCCACTCAAATCCCTGCGCATTTCCCGATCCCATGATACCCTCAGGGTTGATATTATCAGGCAGGGTTTTGTAAATATAGAACAGGTCTCTTCCTGTGAGTGAGAGGGTCAGGTTTTGGAAAACTTTGGTTTTCTGAATCCAGGGTTGAGGTAAGGTATATGACAAAATTATCTCTCTCATTTTCACCCAGGTGTTATCGAGAATACCGGGTGTTGATACAAATTTTCCCCAGCCACCGGCATTGGGCAGGTATTTGTAATAATAATGTACCACATTGGTGTTGGGTGTTCCATCTTCGTGCACACCTTCGAGGATGATACCGATATTGCTGGTGTTTCCTGCCGGATCGGTATAAGGAAGTCCACCGCCTTCGCGTTCGATAAGCGTTTCAGGGCTCTGACCGGTTTGCAATCCAATAACATACGATCCGCTGTAGATATCGCCACCCCATTTGGTATCGATCAACATCCCTAAACGCAGGCCTTTGTATTGCAGGCTTGTGTTCCATCCGGCAATGAAGTCGGGCGACGCGTTCCCGATCGGAACCCGGCTATCGGTGATGAGATATTTTGTGCCGGCATCATTAACAACGCGATTTCCGTTATCATCATACACATAATCGTACCCGCTGATGGTTCCATATGCATCACCTTCGCGCAGGATCATGGCCGGGCCGTTCAAACCCCAGATATCGGCTAACAGATAAGAATCGGCATTGCCACCCAAACTGACAACCTTATTGCGGTTACGGGCAAAATTGATTCCGGTACGAATAACCAGATTTTTTGTTTGCACAGGCACTGCATTGATGATGATCTCGAAACCCTTGTTGCTTAGCACGCCTTCGTTGGTCATGATGTTGGAGGCACCTGAAGAAACCGGAACGGGTAGGTTAGGGATGATCTGATCAAACGAATAGAGATAATACCAGGTGAAATCGATATCAATTTTATTATCGAATAATCCAAGGTTAATACCTGATTCATAGGCATTAACACGTTGCGGTCGGAGCTCGATTGGTGGAATGATTCCCGGGAAACCGGAAGATTGCTGTCCGCCAAACAAACTTGTATTGTAATAAAAACTCAACAGATAAGGATCGGTATCGGTAGCCGTTTGTGCCACGCCCCCACGTATTTTCATGAAATTCATCCATGGAACTGATTTCAGAACATCAAAGGCTTCAGTTGGGATAAAACTAAGTGAGACTGAGGGGTAAAAATAGGAGTTGTTGTTGAGAGGCAGCGCTGACGACCAGTCATTTCGGCCTGTAAGTTCCATGTACAAATATTTTTTGTAGGAAAGATTGAGGAAAGCAAAGACCGAGTTGTTGCGTTTGCGTAAGATACCTTCTGTGGGAATCATTTCAGAAGCAGTATTGCCCTGATTATCGATGATGGTGTGCCCATCAGGGTGGTTGATATAGGTAGTTTCGGTGAAGTTGAAGAGGGTGTACATATTCGGATAATACCAGGTTCCCGAATGTCCGTTGATGTAATAATAATCCTGACTCCAGCGGCTTGCGCCTGTAGTAAAGCTTACATCAAATCCGCTGCTAAAAATATGATCTTTATTTGCTGTCATCGTGAAGTCGTAGTTATCGCCCCTGTTCCTTGATAGACCGTTACTGTAATAACCATTTAAGTAACCAAGTACATCGGTGGGTTTGTTACGGGTTTCAAACTGTTCGACGGTATAATCACGGCTGACCCTGCCCAATATATTCAGCCAGGTGAAAGGATCATAAGAAAGTGACAGGGCACCGGTATATTTGTCACGGTTCTGGGTTGTGTTGTTGTTGTAATATTCCCACCATAGCGTTGGACTGATATCGTTGAACGGAAAACCTTCCTGCGGATTCTGCGAACCATCGGGTAGCGCATAGTTTAGTTTGTCGATTCCCTGATAGCTTCGTGGCCAGCAATAAAGCAAACCTTTGTTAAAGGAGTTTCTGTCTTCACCTAACATCGGGCTGTTCTTTCGTTGGTATTGGATAAAGGAAAGTGTAACATCGGTGCGTAGTTTATCACTGATTTTCAGATTTGCTCCAAGGTTAATGGTCGTGCGGTTGAAGTCGCTGTTGTCAACAATGGCTTTGTTGTCCTGACGAGTGAAAGAAACGCGCATCGTACCTTTATCGCCGCCACCGGTTGCTGAGACATTGTGTGTGGTGGTGAAACCGTTATGAAAAGGTATTTTCAGGTTGTCGGGTTGCGGCGAATATGAACGCATTTCGCCGTCCCACCACTTTACCGCTTGCCCTTCCATTTTAGGTCCCCATGAAACAGCTGAGCCATAATAACCAAACTCGGCTGAAGTACTCGATGTTTCACCGGCCTGATTGATGATGAGATTTTCATTTCCATAAATTCCCGGATACAACAGGGTATCGCCATTGGTCGGAAAGGAGGGAGGTGTGAATGATATGGGACCACCAGCTCCATATGTGTTCTGAACATCACGAAACAGATAAGGTGTAGTGGTTTTATAATCCATATTATAGGTAACACCGATACCTTTTTGTTTTGTGCCGCGTTTGGTGGTGATAAACAATACACCATTGGCGCCTCTTGATCCGTAAAGTGCCGAAGCAGCGCCACCTTTCATCAACGTCATGCTTTCGATGTCGTAGGCATTCAGGTCATTGATGGCACTTCCCCAATCTACACCACGCCCAATATTGGTCAGGCCGGGTGTGTTTTCAAGTGGAATATTGTCAACCACGATCAAAGGCTGATTATCGGAACCTATATTGTTGTTTCCTCTGATCACGATACGTGTTGAACCGCCTTCGATTCCGTCGGGCTGTGAAATCTGTACCCCGGCCGATCGTCCGGTGATGGCGTTTAACACATTGGGTGCTTTGGAATCGGTGATCATGGTAGCCTCAATCTTTTCGGTTGAATAACCGATTTCCCTTTTTTGGCGGGTAATACCGAGTGCTGTGACCACAACCTCTTCAAGTAGTTCTGCACTTTCAACCAGCTGAATGTTAAAGTTTTTGTTGTTCCCGATCGTGATCTCCTGTGTGTCATAACCAATGAAACTTACCACAAGAATGTTTTCCGGCTGCAGGTCCTTCAAAGTGAAGTGGCCATCGATATCGGTGATGGTGCCGTTTGTTGTTGATTTGATTCTGATAGTTACACCCGGTAGCGGAGCGCCATCATTGGCAGAAGTTACATTTCCGAAAATTGTAACAGTCTGGGCACTTGCGCTATAAATGAGAAAAACAAGAATGGCAAGGCTTAGTAAAGATTTCTTCATGTGATCCAATTTAGAACAAATTGTACTGAAACTGTGTGTGTAGCAAAATTAGAAATTAGATTCAAAATAATACGCTTTTTATCGGGGAAGTATAAAGATAAAAAAACAAGTAATAACTTCGGCAAAATTTTATTTTAATGTGCTGGAAAAGTTCATAGTTTTGTGATATTCATGATTTAAGATGTTTAATTTAAAACCTTATCATTCCTAAAAACCTTAGTAGAAAGAAAAGAAAACAATTCATCGACCTTATTACCTTATTATCCGTCAATTAAGATGAAAATAGAATATAATAATTTATACTGCCATTTTATACTAACTACTTTGCAACGATTACCGCTCATTTCTGAAAAACACAGGGAAAGAATTGAAAAATATATTACTGGTATTGTAAAAAACAATGATTCTCAATTATATGCAATATATGCTAATCCTGAGCATATACATTTTCTAATTTCACGTTCTCCAAAAATTTCAGAAGAAACCATGGCTTGTATTGTTGCT
>CAITDJ010000140.1 GCA_903891085.1 uncultured Bacteroidota bacterium
ATTGTTCGTAAATTTGTTATTACCGAAATAAGTTTCTATTTTTGCACCCCCGTTTTGGGATAAGTACGTACTATTGCGACACAAGAAACATTAAGAGTCAAATGAATACATTGAGTTACAAAACTGTGAGCGTGAACAAAGAGAACGCGAACAAAGGTTGGGTTGTCATCGATGCTGAGGATCAAATCTTAGGCAGGCTGGCATCACGGGTAGCATTGATCCTCAGAGGAAAACACAAACCCTCCTACACTCCACACAGCGATTGTGGTGATAACGTGATCGTTATCAACGCCGAGAAATTTGCTTTAACCGGCAACAAGATGGAGACAAAATATTATATCCGTCACTCAGGCTTTCCGGGAGGTCAGAAAGTAAGAACTGTAACTGATCAGTTGAAGAGAAAACCTGAAATAGTGATAGAAAAAGCGGTGAAAGGCATGCTTCCCAAAACCATCCTTGGCGCTGAATTGTTCCGTAACCTGTATGTTTATGCCGGTCCTGAACACAAACATGAAGCCCAACAGCCAAAATTAATCAATCTTAATACAATTAAATAAGTATCATGGAAGTAATCAACGCCTTAGGCAGAAGGAAAACTGCAGTTGCCCGCGTTTATCTTAAAGCTGGCAATGGTAGCATCACTATCAACAAAAGAGATTATAAAGAGTACTTCCCTACAGGAATTTTGCAATTTGTTGTTGAACAACCGCTTATTCTGACAAACAATGTAGGCAAATACGACATCAAAGTAAATCTTGATGGTGGTGGAATCAATGGTCAGGCCGAAGCACTCAGTTTGGGTATCAGCCGTGCACTCGTTGAAATCGATCCTGAATACCGTCCGACTTTGAAAGCAAAAGGTTTAATGCGCCGCGACCCACGTATGGTTGAGCGTAAGAAACCAGGTCAGCCAAAAGCCCGTAAGAAATTCCAGTTTAGCAAACGTTAGGCCTTTACCAGTCGAACGATTGTGTTTAGTATCCAAATTGTTGAGACTTCTCTTCGCAGAGCTACTCAACAATTGTTTTTTAGTGAATGTAAACAATTAAAAATTAAATTTTTATGTCAAAAGTAACTTTTGAAGAATTATTGGATGCAGGTGTACATTTTGGTCACCTTCGCCGCAAATGGAATCCAAACATGGCTCCTTACATCTTTATGGAGCGAAACGGAATCCACATTATTGACCTTTATAAAACGCAGGCCAAGCTTGAAGAAGCTTCAAATGCCATGCGTCAGTTAGCACGTTCAGGCAAAAAAGTTCTGTTTGTTGCTACCAAAAAACAAGCCAAGGCCATCGTTGCCGAAGAAGTTGCAAAAGTAGGCATGCCTTACGTAACCGAGCGCTGGCCCGGTGGAATGCTTACCAATTTTGCCACCATCCGTAAGGCTGTTCGCAAAATGGTAAACATCGATAAACTGATGGTAAGTGACTCCTACCTCAACTTATCGAAACGTGAACGACTCCAGATTCAGCGCGAACGCGAAAAACTGGAAAAAAACTTAGGCAGTATCGCCGATCTGAACCGCCTTCCTTCAGCCATTTTTGTTGTTGACGTGATCAAAGAACACATTGCCATTGCCGAAGCACGCAAACTCAACATTCCTACATTTGCCATTGTTGATACAAATTCAAACCCAAATATCATCGATTTCCCAATTCCGGGCAATGACGATGCTTCAAAATCAATCTCTTTGATTATCCGTGCGATGACAGAAGCCATTGAAGAAGGAATGAACGAACGTAAACTGTCGAAAGACAAGGCCCATGACGACAAGGATTCAGATGATGATGACGATGTTAACAATGGTCCAAATTTCGACGATGAGGAAGAAGAAGGCTCGAAAAAAGGTGCCGGGCCGGGTTCGAAAAAAGGTGAAGGTGAAGGCGCACAAAAAAACAAACGCCCCCGCAAACCTATCGCAAAAAAATAATTGATAAATTTTTAGAAAAAATATACTATGAACATTACCGCTTCTCAAGTGAATGAGTTACGTAAGGTTACTGGCGCCGGAATGATGGACTGCAAAAAAGCACTCGTCGAAAGTGAAGGCGATATGGAAAAAGCCATTGATTACCTGCGTAAAAAAGGACAAAAAGTGGCCGCCAACAGGGCCGACCGCGAAGCAACCGAAGGTGTTGTCGTTTCCAAAACAAATGCTGACCACACCTACGCAGCAGTTGTTAAAGTAAATTGCGAAACTGATTTCGTTGCAAAAAATGCAGATTTTATTGCCTACACACACAGTATTCTCGATTTAGCTGTAAACAATAAAGTGGCTGATATTGATACTTTATTGGCCATGGATTTGAATGGCAGAACTGTTGCTGATACCATTATTGATCAAACAGGTAAAATTGGTGAAAAGATTGAACTGGGCGCCTTTGGTAAGGTTGAATCAGCCGTTACCTCCGCTTATATTCACTCCGGAAACCGTTTGGCTACCATCGTTGCCTTAAGCAAAGCCGGTGTTGCAAACGTTGACCAACTCGGTCATGAAGTGGCCATGCAGGTTGCCGCCATGGCTCCTGTTGCCCTCGACGAAAAAGACGTTCCACAGGATGTTATACAGCGCGAAATTGAAGTGGGCATGGAACAGGCACGCAACGAAGGCAAAGCCGAAGACATGCTCGAAAAAATTGCCCGTGGAAAACTGAATAAGTTCTATCGCGAAAGCACCCTGCTCAACCAGGATTTCATCCGTGAAAACAAGAAAACTGTTCGTCAGTACCTTGCCGATGCTGATAAAGCCCTGACTGTTGTTGATTTCAAAAGAGTGGCATTGGGATAATCTCCGATACCTCATATAATTAAAAAAGGAGCTCAATCGGGCTCCTTTTTTGTTTTAATAGACATTATTTGATTTAATAAAGCTTGTTCAATATCCAATGTGGTTTATAAGGCAACTACAATAAACCGCTTTCACCAATCTGCTCACAAGTGAAAATAAATTTGTTTATTATAAAATAAGCAGTAATTTTATTTCCATTAACAACAACCTCCAATGCCCTATAACTTATTAATATATTATTTTTCTCGTATAACATCTGAAGCAATAAATAACACATCTGCTTGTATAACTGATAGTTACCCCCCCTGTTTATATCTATAATAATTGCAGTTTTTGTTACGCGTCCGCCGTTTTATTATTTTAGCCGAACCCATAGAAACAGAATCAATAGCAATGGAAGTGTATTCTACCAATATAATAAACCAGTATTTCAACTATTTTCTGCCATAGAGCGAATATTTTTATTGGGGAAAAACAATTTCGATTATTATAGCCACACATTGCAGTTTGTGAAAACCAGTGCATGTGATGGCCATAACCTTTTTATCTGAAACGCACTGACCAATTAATGTTTAATAAACAAAAAAAATGAAAAATGAAAAAAATTATTTATAATTTTATTTTCGTGCTGATATTATCAGGGTTCTTTTCATGTAACAAAGACAACATCAATCAACCCGTTAGTCAAGATGATGAAATGCTTGCACGTAGCAAACAGGTGATTACACGTATTAAGAATTTCGACGCGAAAATGAGGAGCAATCTTAAAGCCGGTGAAAAGATTTCAATCGATTCATCTGTATGGAACCTGGAAGCACTACAAAACCTCACATATGCTTTTCCTGATTCGGCAATGAATGATTTTAAAGTGATGAAATCAAACTACACGATAGGTATTGATGACAACGGGATGGTGTTGATGAGCGATGTACAGTCAGTTTACACACAAATGGAAGACAGCCTTCTATATAAATATGGACAAATAACCAGTGATGCGAAAGTATTGCGTTTTTCGGATGTTGCTTTGGATAGCATTGTTGGTAGAACAGCATATTTGTCAGCTACATTTGGTTTCGCTTTCAACATTCTGAGTTTTTACCTGCCTTTTGAGGATGATGACGATTGGCTATGGGGTACACTTACACAAACATATGGCGATCCGCCACTTGGCAAATGCAATGGAACCGAATACGGGGTTTCGGATGGTTCAGATGAGTTGCAACGCCGGCTAAATAATCCTTACTTATTGTTTGACGGGCAATATACCTTTACTGATTTAGAAACAGTTGAAGCAACAGGATATGATTACAACGAAAGGCTGTATGTTGGATGGGATTACCCCGAAAACAACTGCCTCACCAATGATTTGCTCGATTACTATTTGGTACAATCGCACAACATCATCAACAATTATAGTGAGGGACTTCGAATTGAAGGTAAATCTTTCGCAAGTGTTCAAATTGATGATGACCTTCTAATAGCAAATTATCCAAAACATTTTCATTATTATTATGTTACATATGGTATCAGAATATTAATCGGAAATCAAACCAATTAAAATATCAACCAGAAAGTCCCGCTAATGCGGGACTTTCTGGTTATTACTTCAAAAATGTTTTGTAATAAAAACCTTCAAAAAATGAAAATATTACATATAACTATTACATTGTTACTGTTGATTTTTTCCGAACACCTCAGCAGCCAGCAAACATCATTTGAGTTTATACTATCAACACCATTGGATGAATTTATTACTGATATTATTGAAACCCCCGATGGCAGCATATATTTTAGTGGCCAACTTTCCACTATTGAGCAGCCGGATAATAAATATGCATTGTTGGCAAAATTGGATAGATATGGCAGTATGTCGGATAGTAATATTTTTCATTACCCTGAAAAAAGCATACAAATCAGACATATAATTCCCTCAGATAATCAACTATTTACAATTGTCTCAACAGTATTTGATAAGTGGAATTCCTGGAAAGAAGCCGGTCTCGTTTTAAATAAAATGGATATAAATTTGAATTTATCAGATCAAACCAATTATTATTTTCCTCCAACTTATTTGAGTGAACTTTTTTGCTCACAAGAAAAGTCAAATGGGAACATCACTGTGGGTGGAGCATTTTTAATTGATAATAATTTGTATCGACCTTTTATTTATGAATTCAGTCCTACTTTCGACAGCCTGAAAGCAAAAGTATGGTTGGAGAATGATGATAATGGAATCGTTTTCAAGATAAAAGAAATGCCAGACGGTAATTATTGGATAATTAAAGCACTGCGATTTCGTTATGAAATGTTGGATTCAACATTCAATGTTATTACCCGGCAAAAAATACCTGATTTTATAACCGGAAATTATGGAGTTAAATGGGATACGGACACTTCCTTCTACCTACTAGGCGATACTCATCTGGAGAGGCCTCCGCATACACTCGGCTTTATCAGACAGTTTCATCCCATGGATACAACGGGTCATCTGTACAACCACTGGCGGGTATCTGATACTGTTGATTTTCCGGCAGAAATGAACGGTATAGATTTTAAAAACAAGGATTCCATTTTCATGGGTGGCACACGTAATATGTGGCTGGGTTACTACAATCCCTGGCCATCCTGGTTCATTGTTTTACAAACCGACAGCCTGCTCAATATACGGTGGGAGCGCTTTTATGGCGGTGATGCCTACTATATGATGGGCAAAGTGGTGGCTACCAACGATGGTGGCTGCCTTGTGGCCGGTACAAGGTATGATTATTTGAATACCACCGAACTGGAAACTGACATTATTATTCTGAAACTTAACAGCGATGGTTTGATTCTCGGGGACGAGGAGAACCCGATTGTTGAGATGCACGAAGCCATTGTGTATCCCAATCCAGGAAATGAAATGATCAATGTTAGGATAGCTGCCCAACACAAGCATTCACTTTTTGAATTGTTTGATCTGAATGGCAGACAGGTTCTGCAACAGAACTTTACCGGTACCTTGGGAACAGTGAATACGGGTTTTCTACAACCGGGTACCTATATCTATAAGATCACGAACCAGCAAGGATTGAACGAAAGTGGTAAATGGTTGAAACAATGAGAATGAAAATATTGTAAACAAAAAAGGAGCTCAATTGGGTTCCTTTTTTTGCTTTTAGTTCAAATCGGGTTTACACACCCAGCATCTCTTTCACAATGGTTGAAATAAGCTGATTATCGGCTCGTCCGGCGACTTCTTTGCTGGCCAGTCCCATCACCTTACTCGCTGAGGAGTGGTTTTATCAGGGTTGAAGTTTCTTGCTATTTGCTTTTAAATACGCTTTGATTTGCTCAAAATTCATCGCAATCATTTCTAATGAAATTTTCTCCTTAATAGCCCTGAAAGTTTTAACGGTGTCAAACTCTTTTTCCATTGCAATATTTTTAGTCTTCATAGTCTAATATTTCTTTTGGTGAACGTATTTCTAATGATTGATAATTTGAACGAATATTAATTGAATTATAACCTCTTATTCTGTACACATTAACAATATGCTTAAAATTCCAACTCACTAATATATCGGCTTTGTTTATTGTCGCTGTTGCAATGTGAACACAATCGTCAAAACTCGTTGGTCCAACTACTTTTTCATTGATATATTTAGTGGCGAGCTCCAATATTTCATCATTTACAATAATTCGTTCTAAGCTTTCTACTGGCAGTTTTTTGAAATATTCACTCACTTTAACAGGTGCATTAAGTAATTCAGTTTCTGTAAGATCTGAATACATACATATCAATTGCCCCGACTTTACCCTTTCGAAAAGCTGCAAACTTTCCTCTTCAAACTCCTCGTCAAATACTCCGCCAAAAATGGAAGTGTCAAAATAAAATCTCTGTTTCATTTCTTCAAAAATTTCATTACAAAGGTACTTAATAAACTTCAGGGCTGCAAGAAGGGGAAAGTGGTTGTGCCCGAGAAAATGGCACACGCATGTTATGCCTGCCCGGCGCAGACAGGGATTTTTGCGGTTTTTTAAAATGAAACAACAAGCACTTCTAGTTGGACAGGTGGATGTTAGACGGAGGATGGAGATCAGGCTGTGCGAAGATTATACCGATACCGATTGCAAATCAGCACCAGCGGGGGATTGATTCATAGTGCGGACAATGCGCTGAACGAAGGGTATATTCTGTTTTAAATAGGAGGGTTTACGGATACAGATTTTAAATCTGCACCAGCGTGGGCCAAAATAACGTTCCTACTAATTTAGATATACTATAAATTAAATATTATTGATTTTTTCAAATAGTTTTTAATAAAATACTTTTATCTTTAGTTCAAGAATTCTCCCCGGATTCTGATTAAAGGAAAAAGTTTTAACGATTACCTTGATCGGGAATATAGATCAAAAACTTAAAAACCAAGGCTGTAATGCCTGAAATTTTTGGAAAGTACTTAGGATTTTTATTATTGACGCTCTATATTTATTAATTTTAACCAATTCTTATAGCCATGCGCGGATTTACATTTTCATGGAAACGATTCTTAGGAATCACACAAGTCAAACAACAAATTGCCCATGAAACAGGCATTCCAACCACACAAAATGGATTGGAGCGTAAAATCGGAAGTGCAATCATTAAAGCAATTTTCGGAAAGAAATGAATGAACTTACTATATGAAATGTGCCAACTGCCAAAGTGAATGGACATCACCGAAAAACAAATCCTTAAGCATATGCCCGTTTTGCCAAACTGATATATTGCAAATGCTAAACAAGCAAGCCGAAGTACTGAGCACCGAAGTGATTTTGAGCAATATGCTGCAAGTGCATGGTAGCGAACTGTTGCAAAACCAACAACGCCTTTCCGCAATGATTTCTGACTTATTTGCACATGACCCAAAAAGCAAACGCCTTCTTCTACTATCAGTACGCGAAAATATTCCCTTGCAACTAATTGCCATAAAATACTTCGATACTTCAGTTCGTACTTCGAAAATACACGCAATACAACACCGCTTAGCGGAAGATGCTTTCCTTAAAGAGGACGCAGCCGAACAGATTATAGCTTTTTGGATTAGTGCGCTTGGATTGGAATTTGAAGAACCGGAAGATTCTTTTGAAATTATATGGCAAAAAGGCTATTGCGGGTTTAGGAATTCAAAAGGGGATATGATAACTCCTTTTAAATATGATGGTGCTGAAGATTTTAGTGAAAACCTTGCTTTAGTAAAGCAAAATGCAAAATTTGGTTTTATTAATAAAGAAGGCGTTGAAATATTCCCACTAACTTATAGTCATGCAACAAGCTTTAGTCATGGCTTAGCCTATGTTGAAGTAACAAAGTGTGAGGTAACATATCAATATGATGATAGGTGTGTTGAAGAAGATGTTAGTAGGTTTTTCATAAATTCGAATGGTGATGTTGTCTTTGAACTTTCCGATAATTGTTATTGGTATCCTTTTTCTAATGGTCTTGCCCGTGTCTATAGAAAGGACATAAAAAAATATGGTTACATCAACACTAAAGGAGATCAAGTAATTGATTTTGAATATGAAAAAGCTATGGATTTTAAAAATGGTATTGCTTTGGTCGCTAAAAATGCTTACTCAATTTCTGGACATGACGGTAATTTTGGATTTATAAACACAAAAGGGATAGAATTTATTCCTGCAAATTACGAATATGCTGAACAGTTTAGTGAAGGATTAGCGGCCGTAGAATTACAGGGGAAATGGGGCTTTATTAACAAAGTCGGCAAAGTTGTTATTCAGCCAAAATATGGGAGGGCTAAGTCTTTCTCAAATGGTTTAGCCCCAGTCTACTTAAATCGCAATTGGGGATATATTGATAAAAATGATGAAATTATAATTCCATTCAATTATGATAGCGCCAAACCTTTTAAATATGGCGCAGCTTATGTAGAGAATTCTATTTATTATGGACTGATTAATTTAAAAGGGCAAGTAGTTTCTGAATTTAAATATACACATTTACTTGACTTTACGAATGGAGTTAGTCTTGCTAGGAACGATAATCTAGGAAAATATGGTTTGATAAATGAAAAAGGTGAAGAAGTTTCCGAATTTAAATATGATTGGTTTGAGACAATAAGGGATAGTATGTGGGGAGAACCCGAAGAACTTAATTTTATTAACGGATTAGTTCGTGTTAAAATAGATGACAAATTTGGTTTTTTAAATTTTAAGGGGGAAGAAGCAATCCCCATAATCTATGATGATGCGATGTATTTAAACAATGGTTTATTTTCTGTTAAATTAAATGGCAACTCTTATTATATAAACAAAAATAACATAAAAATATCATTAGATGAGTACGATTATAACGACTGCTTGATTGATTTTAACGAAGGGTTATCAATTGTTAAATCAAAAAAATATGGATTTGTTGATTACAAATGGAAAAGGGTTATTCCATTAATTTATGATAAAGTTGAAAATTTCAGTGAGGGTCTTGCAGCTGTAAAATTGAATGGTAAATATGGTTTCCTAAATAGGCAAGGGCAGGTCATAATTTCACTACGATTTGATGATGTTACATCATTTAAAAATGGATTAGCAATTGTTACACATGACAATAAATCTGGACTGATTGACAAAACTGGTCGATTAATTTCTCCATTGAAATATAATTCAATCAAACCATTTCGATGTAATATGGCTAGGGTAGAAATTAACAATAAGTGGGGATTTGTCAATAGTGCTGAGAAAGAAATAATTTCAATAAAATATGAAGCTGTAAGTGATTTCGATGCAAACATTGCACTTGCTTGTCTAGATAGGAAATGGGGTGCTATAAATATGATAGGAGAAGAAGTGATTGAATTCCATTCCGATTCTGAATTTAAATGTAGAGAATTTGCTCTTATACAAATTAATTTACCTGAAAAGAATGGAAGATTATATGCAAAAAAATATTATTGGAATACAAACAAGTTCTAATAGATAATATAAGATTAATTTACAATTAAGACAATGACTAAAAATGAATTTAGAAAAGTAATTAAACCAGAAGTAGAACACTGTAAACCAAAGGAAAATATAAATATATTTGATTTTATTGAGAACAAAACACTAAGAAAAAATTTAGAGAAATCGTATAAAGAGACTGTGTTTGTTAAAAATCTGGGCGACAAATTATCAATTAATTTTACTGATGCTCATCCATTAAATGAGATACAAATACTGCATTATGCATCTATTTATGAAGCAATTATAGATTATGTCTTGGAGAATTATTACAAAGATGAAATAGCTTGTTTACTGAAAGAAAGAATACTTAAAGATACCGATGTTTGTAAATCAATAGAAATCAAGTGTCTTGCTGATTCCGAGAACTTATACCTTTGTAAAGCAAAGATTATCAAAAAAAAACTCTATCAAATTAAATTTGAGCATAGGATAAAAAAAGCAGTTGATTTAGGGCTTGTCGATTCAAGTAGTCAAGCTGATATTGTCAAATTGTACGATTATCGAAATCATATCCATATCATTAAAGCCAGTACAAATAAGCATATTTTTACGAAGCAATTAGTGTCAACTTTTTGTAATGAAATTACATTAAAAAATTTTTGTACTATAATGAAAAATTCTATTCCTAATCCATTATGAAAGAATTCCTCCCCTCCGATAAAATAGAACTCAAAGTAGGCGGCAACGTAACCATCAAAAAGAAACTTGGTGAAGGCGGTCAGGGTATTGTGTATTTGGTTGAATTAAACGGCAAGCAATATGCATTAAAATGGTACTCCCACCCTTGCAAAAAGGAGTTTTACGATAACCTTGACAATAATATCCGTAATGGTGCGCCAACCCCCGCATTCCTATGGCCTCAGTTTCTCACGGTCTGGAAAGCCGGCCACTTTGGCTATTTAATGAGTCTTCGTACGGATGAGTATAAAGATTTCTCACATTTCCTTTTGGCTAAAGTGCGTTTTGCCAGCCTTTCAGCCATGATCAATGCAGCTATACAGATCAGCAATGCCTTCCGGGAATTACACCGTAGTGGTTACAGCTACCAGGATTTGAACGATGGCAACTTTTTCATCAATCCGCAAACCGGTGATGTTTTAATCTGCGACAACGACAATGTTGCTCCATATGGTACCAATCTGGGCATTGCCGGTAAATGCCGCTACATGGCTCCAGAGGTTGTGTTGGGAAAATCCAGGCCCAATGCCAATACCGATAGGTTTTCGCTGGCGGTTATGCTTTTTATGCTCTTGTTCAACAACCATCCACTGGAAGGCAAACTCATTGCCGGAGTTCCTTGCATGACCGACGAAAACGAGCGGCGGTTTTACGGAAGCAACCCGATTTTTATTTTCGATCCCAAAAACGATGCGAATCGTCCCATGACCGGAATTCATACAAACGCCATGCGTCGTTGGCCGCTATTCCCAAAATTTATACATGACGAATTCATCCATGCCTTTGGCAGCGAATGCATACATGAACCAAATAAACGCAAACCCGAAAACGAATGGCAAAAACTCTTTGTGCGTTTGCGCGATGAAATGGTAAAGTGCAGTTGTGGCAGCGAAACCTTTATTGATCCCAACGCAGCACAATCAATTTGTATCAGTTGCAAACGAAAACTAGATAAACCATTGATGCTGAAGATAGGGCGGAACAAACTTGTCATGTATCCGGGGCAAAAAAGCTATGTTTGCCACACCAAATCAGGCAGTGATGATTTTACAACTATAACCGGTGAAGTGATACAGAATAAAAACAACCCTAATTTATGGGGATTGAGAAATTTAAGCCCGGATACTTGGCTTTGTACTATGCCTGACGGTACTACAAAAAATGTGAATAACAATGAAGTAGTTCCGGTTTTTAAAGATGTAAAGATTACTTTTGCTGGAGGAGTAAAAGGGGAAATAGGCTGATAGGCTACAATTAAATTACAAACAGCATCAAACAGACGTAATCAAAATAATGAAAACAAAAGAAGCGCTTAGGGATATTATTGACACATTAGGTCGAGATGTAATTGCTGAAAAACAGAAATTAAATGCTGTTATTGCAGATTTGATTTTTGATGATAAACAAATGAAGTTTTTACTTGAACTGAGTATAAAGGCAGAAATACCAATTAAAATTTCATCGTTTCTTGATGGTCAGTATATCGAGGACTACTATGCAGATAAACTCATTTACAGTGTAAATGAAAAAGATTTCAATTTAAAGTTGAATGCATTGAAAACTCAATTTAAAAATGATTTTTCTTTGGAAATATCGGCAGTGAATAGTGTATTTGATTGCTGGGTTTATGCATTAGAACCTGAACCAGTTATATCTTATGATCAAAGGTTAATGGGTTTTTATGAATATCAAAATTGGCTAGGAAATATCATCAGTGATAATTTATACCAAGAAGCCAACACATTTAGTCAAGGTTTGGCAGTCGTTGGAGCTTTTCCTGAGGTAACTGATGAAGAGATTGAGTTTTGGGGAGGGATAAATCTAAGTGAAGTGAAATATGGTTTTATTAATAGAGAAGGTAAAGAGGTGATTCCATTAATTTATGATGAGGCAAAATCTTTTGAAGGGGGTTTAGCCCGTGTAAGTATAGATTATAAAAGAGGTTTCATTGATAGGAATGGTGATTGGGTGAAAGATGAAAAATAATCTAGAGTTCGGTAAACTATATTTAATTGACAATCTACATATTGTGGAATTATTTCACATTCACACTATTAAAGCTGACCAAAAAAAATGGAATGTTGGTGATGAAATTTCAACAATTGATTTTCCTGACAGAGTATTTGATCCCGAAACAAATTATCTCAAATTTGATAAAGAAAGAAGATTTGAAATAATTCGTAAAAGTTATTTCTCAAATTATCCTACCCGATACAAATGCTTATTTGCTGTTAGAATTGAATATCTTGAGTTTTGGAAAAATGAATTTCAAAACAGAAAATGCTATTTAACTCAAATTGCAAAAATCCAACTAATCGAGGGCAAGTGGATTCAATTAGATGATGCATACTTTGATGAAAATATAGGTATTTCAAACGAAGAACTTGCAGAAGGATTTTGGGTTGGCGATGATTTTATGGAAGATGCTAAACCAGTTATTTTATTTGAAGGAAAATTCAAAATTGTTGATATACAAAATTGATTTCAAAATCATTAATTCTTAAACCCAAAAATTATGAGCGACTTATTATCATCAGTACCCATTCCGCGCCGAACCATGGTACTATTTTTTCTGGTTGATACCTCCGGCAGTATGACCGGGGATAAAATCGGAGCCGTAAACGAAGCCATAAGGGAGGTAATCCCCGAAATCAAGGACATATCAGCCGAAAATGCTGATGCCCAAATAAAAATTGCAGTCCTCGATTTTTCATCCGGTGCGAGCTGGTTGTACGAACAACCCATTGAATCTGATCAGTTTGTCTGGAATAACCTTGAAGCTGGAGGACTTACGGAAATGGGCGTAGCATTTAAAATGCTGAACGAAAAATTCTCAGTTTCAAAAGGATTTATGGCCGATGCAACTGGCTCTTATGCTCCGGCTATCTTCATGATGTCGGATGGTGCTCCAACCGATGATTATAAGAAAGAATTGGAAGTACTTCGCAAAAACAAATGGTTTAAAGTTGCAATAAAAGTAGCGGTAGCCATTGGGAGCGATGCAAACGTGGATATTTTGAAAGAGTTTACCGGAAACGATGAATGTGTTTTAACTGCTCGTTCGCCTGAAGCTTTACGCAAAATGATTCGTTTTGCCAGTGTGACTGCCTCTCAAATTGGAAGTAAGAGTTCAGGCGTTGGGGTTGATGATTCTGCTGATTCCAATCAGAAAGCGGCTGATTTCACTAAACAGATCAAAGAATTTGAGAAAGAAAACATCGATACGAAAGATGTACAGGATGGTTGGTAAGTTTCTAATCAAGCAGTGAAGATGCCTAAATTCGATACATTTTATGTTACTTCCGTAGGTGCATCGCACATCAAAGAGGAAAAGGTGTGTCAGGACTTTGCTTTAAGTGGCGAAGGAAGCGATTATGCCGTTGCCATTGTGTGCGATGGACATGGTGGCAATAAATATTTTCGCAGCAATCGGGGTTCTCACATGGCAGCCGAACAGGCTCATGCTGCTATTCGCGATTTTATGAAAAGCCGCTTTGCCAAATCGCAACAGGGTGGTAAGGTGGTAGATACACTCTTGAGCAATCCCGATTCCTATCTTAGCCAATTGTCTGCAAATATTATTTATCGCTGGCGTGAAGCCATAACTGAAGATTCTATTCTTGAACCGTTCACAGATGCCGAAAGAGCCATTCTGACACCAAAAGAATTAACTGCTTTTCAAACGGAAGAAGGCTGGGTATCAGCTTATGGAACAACTTTGATAGCAGTAGTCCGTGCAAAAGAATTTTGGTTTGGCCTGCATATTGGTGATGGCAAATGCGTGGCAGTTGACTCTATCGGTGAATATTCACAGCCCATTCCTTGGGACGAAAAATGCTTTTTGAACCAAACAACTTCCTTGTGTGATGAAAATGCTTTGAGTCGCTTTCGTTATTATTTCAGTAAAGAAAATTTACCGATTGCCATATTCATTGCTTCCGATGGTGTGGACGATACATTTGGAACCGATGAAGCATTGCATGGCTTTTATAAAACTATTTTTCAACTCTTTTCCGAAAAAGGCATTGTTGATGGAGTTGCTGAACTGCAATCCTATTTACCGCAATTATCGGCAAAAGGAAGTCAGGATGATATTTCGATTGCAGGGATTTTAGTTCGGAAAGAGTTGATAAAGAATAAATGAAAAAGAGATGAACTGCAATAGCTGTAAAGCCGAATGGACGCCACCGAATGGTGTTTCTATTTCAGAATGTCCTTTTTGCGGTAAACCATTATTTGAAATGCAAAACGCTGACAAGAGTGCTGAACCGCATGAAATTCTGCGAATTATCATACAACAATACGGCATCAGTATTTTAAATGAAATTCGATTGAAAGGAATGCTGTCTGACCTAATGCCACATGTGGAAAAGAAATATCAAAGAGTATTTAAACAAGCCCTGGAGGATAAAGTCGGATCAAAACTTTTGGATTTGGAACACGAAAATAATTCCATCAGGATTATAAAGATCAATTCGATTAAAGACATCTTTAAAAACACTAACGCATTTGATCAGACCGCTGACTATGTCGTTGATTGCTTTTTATATGCGCTGGGATGGATTGAATTAGTTAATAAAGACCAATATAAACATGCTAAAGTCAACAACTTAATCATAATAAACCATCAAATTGATTTTGCATTTATTGATGGGGTTTTGCACAAAGCGGAGACTGAAGCACTCTTTTCATCAGCACAATCATTAGGATTTTCCGAAAATGAAATCGCTGATATGATTAATGAAAAAATCAAGAAATTTAAATTTAAACCATTTCCTGAGCCAGATAAATCGCTCAAAAACCAGAAAGAGAAACTTTGTGCAAGTGATTGGTATTCAGATTCAGCTTATAATTTGATAAAAGAGAATCCCTCCAATCCGGTTGCCAACAAAAATTATATTGAAACATTTGAAAACATAAATTTGGAAATGGTTTTCGTAAAAGGAGGCACTTTTACAATGGGTAGCCCTGATAATGAAGCTGACAGAGGTAACAATGAAATCCAACACCAGGTGTCTGTAAGTGATTTCTCGATTGGCAAATATGAAGTTACCCAAAAGCAATGGACTGCGATAATAGGCACCAACCAAAGCAGATTTATAGGTGATGATTTACCTGTTGAAAATGTGGGTTGGAACAAGGTGCAGGAATTCATCCAAAAACTAAACCAAAAAACAGGAAAAAAGTATCGGTTACCTACAGAAGCTGAATGGGAGTTTGCAGCAAGAGGTGGAAATTTATCACAGCAATATAAGTTTGCTGGCAGCAATGATATCAATGCAGTTGCATGGTATAATGGTAATAGTGGATCAATAACACATACGGTGGCTACAAAAGCAGCAAATGAATTGGGAATTTATGATATGAGCGGCAATGTGTGGGAATGGTGTAATGACTGGTATGGCCAATACAGCAGTGGCAGCCAGACCAATCCACAGGGACCATCATCGGGCACGTACCGCGTGATTCGTGGCGGAGGCTGGATCAATGATCCTCAGTGCTGTTTGGTGTCGTATCGCTACAACTCCCACCCCGACGTCGGGTACTTCCACTTAGGCTTCCGCCTGGCGCTTGTCCCATAGTTCAGTAGCTAATAAAGCCACACCTTTTGAGCAAAAGTACATTTTGGCTAAAAAAATCAGAATAGGCTCGTTTGCTCCGCACGAGCCATGAAGATTTTTGTTGCCAAACTAGTGATAAAAAAGCCGCCTTTGGCGGTCGAAATTTGAAAAAAATGCAGATAAAAATATTCACCATTCCGGTAAGCGACAGTGGAGTTTTTGCAGAAGAGCTCAATTGCTTTGTACGATACCAAATAAATCCATTTCAGCATACATGCATATCATTTTGATCTTCATTCTCTAATGTCAATTATTACTGTCTTATACAATTTATTTTTAGTTCATTTAAAAAAAACATGATGAAAATATTAAGTCCATTCCGATCAATACCCATTTTTATAACTAGAATATATCGCGTTTTAAAAGTGAAAAACCGACCTGAAATTGTCTTGAATATTCCGGTGAAAGTGCGCCAGTAAATCCGGAGCAAAGTGCGCCAGTTTACAAGGAACTATGGGGAGGTAAAAATAGCTATTTTTCTAATTGATTTCGTTTTCTTAAAGATTCCCCTTTTAATTCGATTCTATGAG
>CAITDJ010000141.1 GCA_903891085.1 uncultured Bacteroidota bacterium
TATGAAAGTTTATTTGTATTTTTAACCTTTTTCTAAAGCTTACGACAGGTGTGCGCTGCTCATGCAGGGCACACACAAAGGCTATATGCAATAAGGGTTTCAGAGGTAATTCAAGCATTCTACCCCGCTCAAAGTTTGGTGTAGGTGGACAGGAAAGTAGCCCGCAATCCCTTACTGCATATAGCCTCGACCGTTACCACCAATGCTGACAAAAACTGCGCCTACAACTTTTTGATTTAGAAAATATCTTAACAATATTGTTATGAAAAAAACAATCCTACTTTTTGTTTTCACCTTTATTTATCTTTTCCCTTTTGCTCAAAATTGTGAATGGGAATGGAACTATTCGAAACCTATTGGAGATCGTTTAGAGGGAGTTTTTATGACTGATTCAAATACTGTTTATGCGATTGGCAGCGCTGGAGTAATCTATAAATCTAAAGATTTTGGCAAGAATTGGGATAAATCACCAATTCCTTGTACAGGCGGCCACTATATTTTCTTTGTTGATAAAGAAAATGGCTATGTCGTTGCAGATAATGGCTTACTAAAAACAACTGATGCGGGAAAAACCTGGCTATTGACTAATTATCCAGGGGATTGGCGATCAAATATATTTTTTACAACAAAGGATATCGGATATGTGAATAATGATAATTTATTTAAAACAATTGATGGTGGGAAAACTTGGAGTCAAATTTTAACCCTTATATACAATAATTCAATTTTTGAAGAAAAAGCTGTCTTTTTTGAAAACAAGGATTTGGGTTATGTAGGGAATGGTTATAGCAAAATTTCAAAAACAACAAATGGAGGTAATTCATGGGTAAATTTAAGTTTTAAGTCAATAATTGATTCGGTGTTAGTACATCAAATTTACTTCAATGCCAATTTTGGATATATTTCCTGTGCTCCCAATGGCTGGGGTGATAGTGAAAATGCTTTGATAAAAACAATTGATGGTGGAATAAATTGGCAAAAAGTCATAACCCCACCTGGATTTAGTAATAAATTTTTATTTCTATCGCCAGACACAGGTATTTTAACAGGTTATTTTCTAAATACTTCCGATGGTAAACATTATGAATTCATAAAAACTACAGATGGTGGCAACACATGGTCGTTTTTACAAGAAAACACTTGGGATAATTATTATTCTGATTTCACCGATATTACTTATTCAGAAGGACGTTTATTTAGTGTTGGAATGAGTATTATGGCGAAATCTTACGATTACGGAACTAATTTTTTACTTGCTTCGGATACACCCATTACTGATGGTTTGTCGGCTATTACTTTTTGCACACCTAAAAATGGGTTTATCTTATTACAGTGGTCTTCTGGGTACATGCAAACCCAGGATAGTGCAAAAACATGGATAATAAAGCATCCTGAGATTAGACATCCCCTAAATGTCTGTTTTGTTGATAGCTTATACGGATACATTTGTGCTTGGGATACTTTATGGAAAACTGCAAATGGTGGTAATACCTGGGATCAGGTTTTGGGTTTTAATTCCTGGATTTTTGCGATGCAATTTGTTTCACGCGATACAGGGTATGTTGCAGGCTTAGCAGGCAAAGTATTTAAAACTGTTGATGGTGGCCACTCATTTACACAAATTAGGGAAGGAAACGATAACGAGATAGTATATCGTCTTCGCATTAAGGGGAAAATGAGCTATATTTTCATGAATAATTCTACTAGTGGTAGGTCAACTGATTGTTCCAATAACGATGGTCTAACTTGGGGTATGCCTAATCCACCAAATATAAGCTCAATACGTGATATCTTTTTTACTAGCGATTCCATTGGTTATATTTCGGGATATGATAATAATAACAAGAACTGCAATTTCAAAACTGCCGATGGTGGCAAAACGTGGAATAAACTTTTTACAAAGAATTTCTGGCCGGGCAAATATGATTTCGATGAATATCCCGGTATCCTATACTTTTTAAATGATACAATAGGCTTCCTAGGTAATCCTTGGAATAGCTGTTTAAGAACTTTAGATGGGGGTAAGACTTGGAGTTATCATAATTCTGGAATAGACTTGCGTACAAGCATGTATTCAGATTATATTGACTTTGAAAATATTTTTTGTTTCACTTCCGAAAATGTAGGTTATTTTTTGAATCCTGCTGGATGTGTTATTAAATTAAAACTAACTAATGAACGCAGTAAATGGCCGAATAAAGACGCTGTTTGGTATTATTCATTTACCAATATTGATAAAGAAGGCTATATAAAAATGTATCCCACAAAAGATACAATTATAGATGATTTTCAATTTACTAAATTTCAAAAATCATGTACTTATTATGATTACATGAAGCAGCAGATTGAAACAATTGACATGGGAACAGTGTTCCTAAGAGAAAATTGGGGGGATATTTTATGGTTTAAAGATTCTAAGATATATAAACTCTATGATTTTAAGGGATTATGTGGAGAATCATGGGAAGTTCCTTCTACATTTAGTCAATGTACAGACAATCCTTATTTTGAGATTCAATCAAAAGAAATTGTTAATATTAATGGAAGAGACCTGATTAAATTGAACTTTAAGAGTACTAGTTATAATCCATATTACTCTATGGGGTCTAGTGCTATTGAGACTATCGGATCCATAGACGGATATTTTTTCCCAACTCCAACTTTAAATTGTAACATTGGTACAGAGAACCATGGTGGACCTTTCCGTTGTTACGAAGACCCTGTATTAGGTTTATATTCATCTAATATGGCTCCTTATTGCGATTACACTATTGGAATTGAAGAAGATGAAGTTAAATATCCTTTGCACGTTTTTCCTAACCCAGCAAACAATTTTGCAGTCTTTGATTACAAAATTCCTGAAGGAACATTCCTTTTTCAACTATTCGATTCCCGAGGGGGAAAAATAAAAGAAAAGATAATCGAAGGAGGTGAAACGTCGACTGTTATAAGCACATCTGATTTAAATTCAGGTCTTTACTTTTACCACATAAGGCTCAAAAGCACAACGATTTCTGGAAAATTTTTAATATATCATTAACCAAGTCTTGGCGAAAAAAACAAAAAAAGCACTGGTGGTAACAAACGCTATAGCAAATGCGGGTTTGCATGTTCGTTGAAACATTTGCAATCTTTATATACATTTGTGCTGGCAGACAGTTGATCAACAATTTATTCCCGCACTTGCCATAGCGTCGGAACGTTATGGGCAATCCTTCATATACCGAAACCATTGACTTCCGAAGCTAACGTGGGAGGTATTTACAATACAGTTGTACATTTGTAGAACTCTTTGCAAGGCCGATTTTAAAACTGTTGCTAATAAGCACGAGCGCAATCCTGGTTGAGATGTTTGTGATGACTTAAGTGGTGGTCTCATTCCAAAGACGAGAACCCCGTTCAGAATATTTTCTTATGCCGAAAGCACATCTCCAAGGAGTTTTTTGTTAAAGTAGAATATATTATGGAGGAAAAAGAAATTACGATGGAAATTATCAACCCAAAAGCAGCCGGGGTTGATATTGGCAGTCGGTCTCATTGGGTAGCCATTGGACAAGGAGCGAATGAATACCGTGAATTTGGCGTTTTCAATGAAGATTTGTACCAGATTGTTGAGTGGTTTAAATTAAGTGGTATTCAAACAGTAGCCATGGAGAGTACCGGCACATATTGGCAAGCGCTATATGCAGTCTTGATTTCAGAAGATTTTCAGGTAATCTTGTGCAATGGAAAATTCACCAAAAACATCAAGGGTAAAAAGACTGATATTCAGGATTGTCAATGGATTCAGAAACTACACAGCATGGGGATGCTGTCGGGTAGTTTTTTGCCTGATGAAACTACTGAACAGTTGCGAACATTTTGTCGTCACAGAGCCGGTTTACTAGATTCATCCGCATCAGCATCAAAAAAGATGCAGAAATACCTCAGGTTGCTAAATATTCGGTTGGATGTAGTGGTAAATGATATTTGTGGTTTAACAGGATTGAGTATCATAAAAGCTATTTGCCAAGGCGAGACTGATGCTGCAAAGCTAGCATCGCTGCGACATGGTAATTGCCATAAGACAGAACAGGAAATAGCGAAAGCATTGCATTCGAATGGCAGAAAAGACTACTTATTCGCATTGAATCAGGAATTGGAGATGTATGCAGTTTTTCAGTCAAAAATAATGCAATGCGATGATGAAATTGCAAAAATGCTTTCTCAGATAATTGATAATGATGACGATAAAAAGCAGCATCATTTAGAGGCAAA
>CAITDJ010000142.1 GCA_903891085.1 uncultured Bacteroidota bacterium
ACAGCAAGCCGAATTAATTTTCAACTTACTGTTCTGTATCAATCTTATAACGATTTTTTTAGTAGATATATTGATTTATTTTAAGAAACTCAGAAAAAACTATTAAAAAGGGCTATTCCCATCCCGGATTTTGTTTCAAATTAGGATTCAGTGCAATTTCCTGTTTTGGAATAGGATGAAGGTATAATTTATCATCCCATTTTCGAGATGGATATCCTGGGTAAATTACTTGGTATTGACCATCTAAGTTTCTAGCACCCAAAATAGTATTAGCAGCTTCTATCCTTTTTCCGGCTTTCCAGCGCACCAAATCATCCCAACGCTTGCCCTCTGCACATAATTCTATTCGACGCTCCCTGCGAATTTCATTGATGAGCGCTGACACAGGTATTTCCCAATTTTGAATTGGATCAGCTACGACATTAACCATTAGATGTGGCATAGACACACGATCTCTTATTTTATTGATAGAAATGTCCAATACATCTTGAGTACATTCGCCCAGCTCTGCCTTTGCTTCTGCATAACTAAGCAAAGTCTCAGCATATCGGAAAATAAAATCATCAACTGTATTTTTACTCAAAAAAATCAGATTTGTATAAATAGGTCGCCATTTACGTATAAAAAAACAGGTGGGGTTTTGCTTCTGAACAAAATCAGGGAAAGTTTTATATACAATTGTTCCTGCATTATCATTGCTCCATTCATCAATTGAGCTATAAACAGATTGGTGCATACGCGGATCTCTGTCCATGAATTGATCATTGAAGTTGGCATCTCCTTTGTATAATGGGCTAAGGGAAATGGGCAATCCATCTTTGCAAAGATATGTTGACACAAAATCTTGCGTATATCCATATCCTCCACCACCATTCCAAAGGTTTCGAGCTCTGTTATCCATTTTAATATTTTCCAGTAATATGGCACAGAAAATTGTTTCTGGATTCGCTGTTTTATCATCTTGAACAAACAAGTTGTAATAATCTTCATCGGTTTCACCTGATGAGTAAATAGCAAATAAATTTGAATTAATAACCATTTCAGCAGCAGTTGTGGCTTCCCTTAAATTGTGGACATAATCACCCAAGCCATGATATTTACAGAATGTACCTTCGTATAAACAAGCCTCTGTTTTAAGTGCTAGTGCTGCATATTTAGTCAACCTATCACCACTGTTACGAACGGCAGGCAAATTTGCAATAGCAAAATTCAAATCTTTCAGCACATTGGCAAAAACTACTTTGCGAGAATCTCTTGCTTTGTATAATTCGTCCGAATTTGTTTGTAAGTCAGTTTCGAGCCAAGGTACATCACCAAATTTCTTTATCAAGCTGAAATAGAAAAATGACTTGAAAAAACGAATTTCTGCTTCATATTTCAAAATTTCTGGCGTTTTGTTCAAATTGGCAATGCGTACCAAAGCATAGTTACAACTACGAATTTTATCCCACGACCATCCACCCCCTGTTTGTGGAACAATATCTTCATTCCAAATATAAGAATTTCGAGTATATGCTACCATATTATCAGAACAATCATCATCTCTGAAAACATACATATTCGGCTCAATATCTGGATAGAATTGATTGGCATACAGTTTTATGTCAGCTGCAGTATTCAAAAAAGTCGTATCATTCAATTTGTCCAATGGGTATTTTTCCAGAAAAGAATCATTGCATGCTACATATGCGAATGAAAAAACGATGAGTATGAGTATGTATATGTTTTTCATGAGTTTTTCTTTTTAAAAATCAATATTCATACCAAAGGAAACAGTACTTGAAACAGGATATCCTGCAGGAGTAATCATTTCAGTATCAACTACTTTGAGCATCTTAGTAGCAGTCCACAGATTTTTCCCTGAGAAATATAACTTCAATCTTTCAATTTTTATTTTTTTTGTCAAATTATTTGGAATGGTATATCCAACTGTTAATTGTTTTAATCTGATGTAGGCACTGTTTTGGAGAAAATGCGACTGAACAGCAGTCACATCTGTGCCAACTCTAAAAACTGGAGCAGGAAAATAGGCATCTGTATTTTCGGGCGTCCAATAATCGGTTACCACTTTACTGATGCCCATCCATTCATCAACATAACCTGTCAAAAAATAATCAGTTGCAAGCCAAGTATCCCTTTTTGCAACTCCCTGAATTATAGCTACAAAATCAAATCCTTTCCAACTTATATAGGGTTTAATTCCAAAACTATATCTTGGCGTATTGTTGCCAATAACTTTCATATCACCGTGATCATTCAATGTTTGAGTTCCTCGTGTAATTTTACCGTCACCATTTAAGTCGTTAAAATAAATATCACCTGCGAAACGCTTCCGTCCCGATATTTGAGTCTGATCTAAAGATTGAGCATCAGCATCCGTCTTAAAAAAACCTCCAGTTTCCAAGCCCCAGATATCACCCACTTTTTGACCTACATAATAATCTGAAAGTAAACCTTGAGGATTACTGTATTTTGTTATTTCAGAAGTGTTGTCAGACAATAGTAGAGTTACACCATAAGTTACTACATCAATTGTCTGCTTCCAGTCTATGCTCAAATCGAAACCAATGGTTTTTAAATCACCAGCATTGGACTGTGGTACAGCTGTTCCTAAAAGTGCAGGTAAGGTTTCCGATTTTGTAAGCATGTTTTTAGTGCCTCTCTGGTAAATGTCAAAACTGACATTTAATTTATTCCCGAAAAATCCAATATCAACTCCAAGGTTTTGTTGGGAAACTGTTTCCCATGTTAGTATTGGACTTACCAATCCCGGAGTAGAAACAGCTATTGGCAACTGACCTCCAAATATATAATAAGGTTGTAATGAGCTATATGTAGCCAAATAGGGATAATTACTCGCCACATCTTGATTCCCCAAACTTCCATAAGAGATTCTTAGTTTTAGCATATTTACCGACTGCTTTAATCCAGAAAAAAAAGATTCATTGTCTACGCGCCATCCCAATGACAAAGACGGGAAAAACACAAAACGATCGTTTTTCGGAAATTTTGAACTGCCATCGTAACGTCCATTAAATTCCATTAAATATCGCTCCGCAAAGTTGTAGTTAAATCGCGCAAATCCACCCCTTAAAGCAATTTCAGTAGATGCATCGGCCACAATGTCTTCACCTGATGCCAAACTCATATAGGGTGATTCATCCTTTATTAAATTTTGCCTGCCTGCCATAAAATACTTTTTTATGGTGCTTTCTTGGTTAAATCCTAAAATTGCTTTCACTTTGTGCTTCCCTAATTTATTCTCATATTCCATATAGGTGTTAAATACTTCATTTTTAATAGAATAAATCATTTTTTGCACTGAATTTGGATAAGTGAAAGTATGATAACCTGCCACATTTCCTTTCGTATCATATAAGGGCATTTCCCGCCAATATGACATCTCATTTTTCAAATTTGTACCAGAAGAATAATCAAAATTAAGCACCACATTTTTAATAGGAGTTATTTTTGCAGTATAGGTCATCCACACATCATTAACCGTCCGGGTTCTGTATCCACCGGCCTCATGCATATTCACCAAATTTTCATTTGCTCCATCCGATGCATAAGTACCATCTGGATTATAAATAGGCATAATTGGATTGGCACGAATACTAAAAGGCAAAGCGTTTTCGGGGAATCCACCATAGTTGTTGTCCGGTGGATACATCTTGTCACTGTTGTTTATTGATATTTTAGTGCCAATATTTAACCAGTTGGTTAAATCGTAACTTAAATTCGACATAAGGTTAAACCGTTTGTATGTCTCATCAAAATGTTTAGCAATGCCTTTTTGAGAAAGGTAAGACACTGAATTATAATAAGTAAATTTATCACTACCACCCGAAATGCTGGCATTGTATTGTTGCATGGGATAGCTGTCTCTAAGTATTTCCCTGGCCCAATTTGTATTGGCACTGTAGCTATAAAACAAAGGTGATGCAGGGTCAATAAATGTTTCGGGCTGTGTCGGATTATTGTAATGTGCAGTAATGGCATTTCGCTGTAAATTGGAATAATAGTTGTTACCATTTGCACGATTACTTCCAAAATCCAAAAAACGCATACGTTCCATAGCATCCATCTGGCTGAATTCAACAGTCGGTTTATTTACTGCGTAATTCGCTGAAAAAGAAACCTTTGGAATTTTTCCTTTTTTTCCGCTTTTTGTGCTAATAAGAATAACTCCGTAGGCACCACTTGCCCCATATATGGCAGAAGAAGCAGCATCTTTCAATACAGAAATTTGATCGAAATCATTTGGATTAAGCATGTCTATATCCATTGGCACACCATTTACCAAAATTAGCGGACTACCACCATTAATTGACGTGAAGCCACGCACATTAAAAATAGAGGTTCTGCCTAGTGACCCATCGGTTTGCGTGATGTTTAGGTTGGCAATCGTGCCCTGGAGGCCTTCACCAAGATTTGTTATCGGACGGTTCTCCAACACTTTAAAATCTATCGATGCTACTGCCCCTGTCACATTTATCTTTTTTTGTGTTCCATATCCCACAACCACTATTTCTTCAAGTTTTTCTACATCCTCTTCAAGGGTTACTATGTAACTGTTTGCTGCACCAATTTTTAAGATTTTTTTCTTAAATCCAATACTTGAAATATTTACTTGTGCTTGCAGAGGAACTTCCATCGAAAAAAAACCATCAATATTTGTAATTGCACACACATCGGAACCTTTTATAATTACAGTAGCACCTACTATTGGTTCGCCTATGGAGTCGGTTACCAAACAAGCTATCTTTTTTTTATCCACAAGGCTTGATCTGTTTTGGGGAATAAGTACTACTATATTCTCAGTCTCACGCTTATAGCTTATTTCAGTGCCTTCGAGAAGAATTGACATAGTTTTCTCAATAGAGGCATTCTTAACTTGTAGCGATTGAATCTTATCAATTCCACTAAGGCTCTCATTATAAAAAAAACGGTATTCACTCGTATTTTCAATAACTTTAATAATTTCTTTTAATGTTTTATTCGTTGCATCTACAGTAATCTGCGCATTCAGGTACGATTGAATTGACATTAGCACAAGAATGAGAAATCCCTTTTGCGAAATTTTGTAGCTTGATGCTTTTATTATTTTAGCTCTCATTTATAAATACTCTTGAAGATTAATCTCACTTAAAGTCATACTATCATTTTAATTACAAAATCCAATATACAAAGATACATGATTTTTGCATATTTGGCAGCAAGAATAATAAAGTAAGATTTTATGTATGTAATTGGTTGCCAATTTTAAAACGAGCTATAAATTATGAAAAAAACCGCCTTTCCGAAGAAAAGGCGGTTTTGATTACTGATAACTGTCAACAAATTGGGCTTATCGTACAGAGAATTTAGCCACTTGTTCGTTTACTTTCAATAAATAAATGCCTTTGTTGGCGTTCATATTGAACATTCCAGCTTTGATAACTCCTGTGGCAACTTGACTGCCATTTACTGAATATACAGCATAAGTAGCATCAGCAATACCATTTACTGTGAAGTTAGCACCCGTTTGAGCAATAGAGAAAGTATTGGCAGCAGATAATGAATTTAAAGAGTTAGGTACACCATTAAATTCATAAGCACCAAGGTCTTTCGTTGTGGAAGCAATATCTGCACGTCTCACATCA
>CAITDJ010000143.1 GCA_903891085.1 uncultured Bacteroidota bacterium
CTATGCTCACCTATTACGAGAAAACTGCTCCACATCTTAATGAACCGCTGTATACGAGAACCGTACGTACAGTGGTGTGAGAGGCGCACTCCGTCAGCTACTGCTGGCGGAGCCGTCTACTCGATTATGGGCATGGTTTTCTTTACCATCCTTATAAATAGTTACTTTTTTTCCATCATCAAAAGAATTACATCCTCAGAAACGCCAGCATTTGTTAATTTAACTAATTCGTCAGTTGATGTATTAAATTTGCAAGTTGATGTTTTGATTTTTTGGATAATGAGGTTTGTCGGCAGCTTTTTTTCCGTTAGTGAAATAATATCAGCATTTGTCAACGTATTTGCAATTTGAGATTGTTCAGCTTGTTGAGTTTGATTATTGCTTTTTTCTATTTCAATTGAGGCTTTATCGTCAATCTTTTGCATCTCTTCCGCAAGAGCTTTTGCCCTATTGCATTCACTTATTGACTCTGTGACAATATTTCCTGGTCGTATTTTCTGAGATTCTTGGAAAAATTCTATTGCTTTATTGTAATCATTTTGAATGAAATACATCATACCCACATTATAATAAGCATGAGCTAATACCTTCTCCTTAATGTCAGTAGAAGTTTTGCAGAATTCGAGATTCTTTTTTGAAAGTTCAAATGCTTGGGCGATATCACCCGCTTTAAGAGCTTTAAAAGCTTCTTTCAAACCGCCATCTTTATCATCCATAAAGTATAAATCGGTGGATTCAGACCAAGAGAAAAACATTCTATGTACATCAGAAGTTAAATATCTGAATGCCATTTCTTGTACATCAAATTCAGAAGGCGATTCTGGTTTGCCATTATATGCTTTATTTTCTTTTACAGGCGAATATTCAAGAACACGTGCCGTAAAAATTCTACCAGTTGTTAAGTCTGTGGTTTGAATTGATGCTTTTAAGTAAACAGTTGTCCTAGCGATATAAGCCCTCGCAATATAATTTTGTTTCGTTTCATAATTATATTTCTTTTCGTCAACATACAAATTATCTTTTATTTCAGTTTGACATCTCAAGACTTTAACTGTAATCATAGCAGAAGGTCCAATTATTTTTCCAATTGATGCTGCACTATTTTTGTCAACATATCCAGAAAAAGTAAAATCGTGTTCAGCAAGTATCGCTTGGAGGTTGTTTCTATCAATCACTTCAACATTATTGGATACAAAGTCACTTATCATTGCATCAATGATTTGGTCAGAACAATTTCCAGTGGCAGGATTAAAAACAACTTTGTTAATTTTCAAGCCTAATCCTGGGGGATGAGTAAGTTTAACATATATTTTTGGGTTGCTCAATGCGTCAAACCCCTGTGCTGAGGTGTTGATAATAAAGCCCGTACTTATCAGCAGGACTAATAAAACTTTCATTCTTCTCAATGAGAGTCCATTGAATTTAGTAAAAATCTTTTGCATAATAAATTGATTTAGTTTTCCTACTCATAAGGCTTTTCGGAACCGCCCCGTTTTTAAAATGGTTTCTGGACTCCACTTTTTATTTTTATTGCTTGTCTGCCATTAATAATTGTCAAGTAGTGTCAAACCGAATTGTCGGTGGTTCTCGTGTCTGTCCGATGTGTCGTTTTTTAAACTTCTGACTAACGTTAAATTTTGCATTTCATAATCAATTAGTTACGAAACCAAAGTCTGTTGGTTTGAGTTCAAATTTACTGATTTGTTTTTGGATTCTTTTCACAATTCCCAGTTTTCTTTTTTGATCGAGGAAAAGATATTCTGTTGGATTATGATATGGGATTCCTTTTACTACCATATTCCAAATTATTACAGCGAGTTTTCTTGCAGTGGCACTGATTGCTGATACCCTTCCTTTGCGAAAATTAATCCGTTGAAAAAAGTCGCGTAGAGGGGTTGAGTCTTTCAAATTGCCGATGGCATTGGCTGCATTTCTAAGGGCAATTTTAAGTCGATTGCTTCCACGTGGCACTTTGCTTGAAAGCACTTTTCCACCACTGATTTTATTGTTTGGCGCTATTCTGAGCCAGCTTGAAAAATGCTTTGCAGTCGGAAATTTCTTAATTCCTTCCAGTCCTACTTCACTCATGATCGCTAATACAGTGGAGTAACTCATGCCTTCAATGGCCATCAAATCAACACCTTCGAAGTATTGATAGGATTTTAAGTTTAGATCAATGTTCTTGGGCGTGTTTTTGTTGACTTTTTTGTACGGTTTTGCCTCTAAATGATGCTGCTTTTTGTCGTCATCATTATCGATTATCTTGGAAAGCATTTTTTCGATTTCATCATCGCATTGCATTATTTTTGATTGAAAAACTGCATACATCTCCAGTTCCTGATTCAATGCGAATAAATAGTCTTTTCTACCATTCGAATGCAATGCTTTCGCTATTTCCTGTTCCGACTTATGGCAATTACCATGTCGCAGTGAAGCTAGTTTTGAAGCATCTGTCTCGCCTTGGCAGATGGCTTTTATGATACTCAATCCTGTTAAACCACAAATATCATTTACCACTACATCCAGCCGAAGATTTAGCAAACGGAGGTATTTCTGCATCTTTTTTGATGCTGATGCTGAAGAATCGAGCAACCCGGCTCTGTGCCGACAAAATGTTCGCAACTGCTCAGTAGTTTCATCAGGCAAAAAACTACCTGAC
>CAITDJ010000144.1 GCA_903891085.1 uncultured Bacteroidota bacterium
ATCAACATTGTAAGTTGCTGCGATCCAGTTTGTCCAAGTGCTTGGATTCGTGTTCGTTGTGCTGTAACCTATCCATGATTGTAAGCCTGTTGCCTGACCAGATTGGTTGGTGATATTTGGAATATAGGCCTGCCCGTAGACTGTAAACGGGTCGTTGGGTTCGATATTGCCAGATGCGGGTGATTGAAGATTGGCAAATTCAATCACAGGATCAGGAATGGTTGCTACTGTTAAAATGCCTGATACATTGGTCGTTCCGTTCCACAGACCGCCGCCTGTGGCTGAGTAACCGCCATAAACTTCTGTTTGGTCGAGGTATTTGAACTTTGTTGCGTAATAGTAAGTTCCATCTGTGTTCATTTCTGCGCCAAGGTCGGCCATAAACTCATCATTGCTACCTTGATCAACATTGTAAGTTGCTGCGATCCAGTTTGTCCAAGTGCTTGGATTCGTGTTCGTTGTGCTGTAACCTATCCATGATTGTAAGCCTGTTGCCTGACCAGATTGGTTGGTGATATTTGCGATATAGGCCTGCCCGTAGACTGTAAACGGGTCGTTGGGTTCGATATTGCCAGATGCGGGTGATTGAAGATTGGCAAAAGTGATTGTTGGAGTCGCAACCACCGTGTAAGAATAATTCGATCCTCCATTATTATTCAATTTAATGGTAACCAAATCGAAGTCTGCAACGGGGTTATTAAGTGTGGTACTCATCGCATAATAGGAAACCGTAACTCCTTCCAATTCCGCAGGTATTGTTGCTGTACCTATGCTTCCGCTGACAGCGACCGGCAATATTTGTGATGTTGTCCAGCTATCTGTAGAATATCGTACATAAAATTTCTCTTCAGCACACGGAATTGCTGATAAAGTGATCGTTACCTCAACGGGATTATCGGGAGTAACTTGAGAGAGGTTTTGAACCACCGTTGAAATCGTCACAGGCTGAGCCGATGTTTCCATGAAAATGGCCTGAGTACCAACATAACCGTCATCCTTCCAGTTCATCGAATACCATTTGCCATTCACTACAGTGATACTATTGTTTGCTCCTGTATTAAATGAATAGGTTTGAAGATTATTCATCGCAACAGTTACACCAGCCCATTTATTCGCCCATGGATTTGTTGCTGATCCACTTGTAAAAAGCCACTCATATGTTACGCCAACCACATCGCCTCCGCTTGCAGCTACACTGAAAATTGTCTGCCAGCGTGTGGTGCCGGTAGTGATTTTTGTAACCCGTCCTCCGGCGACCTGGGAGGCACTGGCTAGTGCAAGATTGTTGGTAGGAGGATTTGTCCATCCATTCCAACCACCAGGTAAATTCAGTCCTTCGGGTTCATAAATCTGTGCCATTGTCTCGGATGGTCGCAATCCAATAAGCAATAACAACAATGCGGCTACTAAAAATACAAGCCGGTGATTGCATTGGGTTGATGCATAAATCGTTGGTGATTGAGATAAAAGTTCAGAGTAAGTTTTCGGTTGCATATTGAATCAGGTGTTTGCTAAAAATACATGGTGTGAATACACATTCGTATTGACCCTAACAAAAATATATGATTTTTTGTAATATTCCAAGAATGAGAGTGTTCCTTACCCGTTTTCCTCCGCAATCGGTTGTTAAAAATTGAAATACTGAAACAAAGCCCTGAAAATCAAATTCTATATCTAGTTGTATGAGATTGAATTATTTCATTTCCTATTTAAAGTCAACCATCTGAAAGAGGTGAAACAATGAATAAAACAATACTAATGCTGATTGCTAACTGATTATTCAGAAAGGCTAGTAAATATAACCTGAATAATTTGTTTTTTGAATTTGTTAAATATCTTTACACAATTATTGTCCCAATCTTTAATGTTTTGTCATCTTTTCATTTAAAACAATTAACCTATACCATGACCAGCAAGAAATTATCAAATCGGAACAAGGGATTATCAGGAATCACGCTTTTTACACTATCGGCCATCATCTTTGGCAGTATGATAACCACAACAGTTAACGCACAGGCAGCTTTGTTGGTGCTTATTTTTGGTGATAGAATTGCGACCGAAAAATTTCATACAAGTATCGATGCCGGATTCAATTTTTCGACAATGAACGGACTCGACCCCTCTAAAATACGTCATGGATTATATTTTGGCCTGGGAACTTATATCAAACTTAACAATGAATGGGCATTTACACCTGAGTTAAAACCACTGTCACAACGCGGTGTCAGGCAGACAAAACCAATTGTGGAGTACAGCGCATTGGAAGAGCCGGTATATGGAATTCTATTGAATTATATTGATATTCCCTTATTGGTTCAGTATAAGTTAACACGCATGCTTTTTATTTCTGCCGGACCACAGATTAGTTTTTTAACCAGTGCCAACCAAGATGCGAAGGGTAAAAATTTGACTACAGGAACACGGGTTGACATATTAGAAGATCGCAAAGCCGATTTCAATCGCTTGTATTTTTCTATTCCACTCGAAATCGGATTCACCCTGCCTGAAGTTATTCCCGGACAGGGCATCGATCTGAAATTCAGATACAACTTCGGCTTGAATGAGGTGATTAAGAACAATGCATACGGTTCAAGTAGCATAAATTCGTGGCAGGTAATGTTAAGTTTTCCGTTTATTAATAAAACAAACTAAAGGTCATCAATAGCAATAACAGCTCTCAATTTTCGCTCACCATCTTAACGCTGGGTATTGGTTGCCATTATGGTTGGGAAATATTGAAACACCAGTTCTGATCTCAATCGTTTGACTATTCATCCATTGGTTTCCGGGAAATAATGCTATCGGATAGAGAAGCGGATCGCCGAAATGAAGCCAATTTTCATGTATTGTAAGATTTAATTCGTTGGTAATAGGCTTATTGTGAGAATTTTCTGAGATTCAAATATATAAAATTTGCCACTCCAGAAAAAACACGTATTACTATCTAATATTCTGTTAATAGTAATTGTTATTTATATTTGCCATTGAATGATCTGATCTCATGCACCATTTATGCATCATGATAACATGTGTTTGTCAAGAATCAATCATCAAATTAAATATTATCTAAAACCAACACCTATGAAATTACTTAAGTTTTTAAGTTTGGCAGCCATGGTGGTGCTACTGACTCAATGTTACCCCGACGGGCCCGAATACATCGATCAGTTGGACCTCGTGTACACCAACTATGACCCCGAATATAATTTTGCTGAAAAACTAACTTTTGCCATCCCCGACAAGGTCCTCAAGATTGACGAAAACCTGATTAATGGCGAGGATATCAATTATGTGAACAACACCTATGCAAGTGTTATGCTGGCAAAAATCAGCCAGAATATGACTGACAGGGGTTGGACGCAAGTGGCCATCGGAGATCACCCCGACGTATTACTGGCTCCGGCAGCGTACGAACTTACCACCTATTATTCCAACGATTGGTGGTATTACTACGATTGGTGGTATGGTGGCTACTATCCGGGCGGCGGATGGTATTATCCTTATCCGGTGGTTGAAGGATATTCAACCGGCAGCTTGTTTGTTGCCATGGTCGATCCCAACGAAATTAGCCCCAATGATAAAGCCAGGGTTGCCTGGGTGTTTGTAATCAATGGCCTCCTCGAAGGAACCACCGCTGAATTCAACGCACGCATGACCAAAGGAATCAATCAGGCATTTGAGCAATCACAGTATTTAAAAAAGTAAATCCGGCAATCCAATGAAAAAGACAATCATATTACTCAGTTTGCTGACAGCCGGTGTATTTATCTCATCTTATGTTTCAGCCCAAAGTTTTACCTCCTTACAATACACCGTCGGCATTCCATTTGGCGGACTTAAAGACCACACCAACAAGGTGAGTGGTCGCGGATTTACTTTCGAATTTCACAAAGAGGTGGCTCCGGCTTTATCAGTCGGTGTAAATGTTGGCTATAGCGTGTTTTACGAACACAAACCTTATGGAAGTTATACACGAAATAATGCAACGCTTACCGGAATACAATACCGTTACAACAACGTATTCCCTATGTTGGTGAATGCCCATTATGCCTTTGGTGAAGGTATGATAGTACCGTATATCGGTCTTGGTTTGGGTACGGTATATGACCTGCGTAACACCAATATGGGCCTGTACACCATTGAAGAAAATAACTGGCATTTTTTGATCTCACCTGAAGCCGGTTTGCTGTTTGATGTGTCGGCAGGCACAAGCATTAAACTCAATGTAAAATACGACAATGCCGTTAAAACACAGGAAGCTGATGGCTTTGGAAACCTCAACATCTGCCTTGGTTTTGTCTTTAACAGCTGGTAAACATCATTATCATCCCGATAAAAAGGATTGACCACATGGTCAGTCCTTTTTATTTATAAAACAGGGTTGGCATACGACCAAACCCTCGCTAAAAAGATGGAAAAGAAACCAACTGATTAATGAATAATTTTATAATTTAGCTTTATAATAGCCGGATAAGATAGAATTATGGACCTTATTTCCAATTATTATATGTTTGACAATTTACTTAACACACTGTAATTACGCATATTAATCCTGTTTTATTGTCCTGAATTAATTTAGCAGAATATAACTTCTCATTTTACGCATCAGAGCACCATTTGTAGAAACCAAACATTCATTAATACTTCAAACAACATGAAAAAAACGACTACTCACCTAAAAAAAATCATTCTTGCTGTTTTGTTCATTGCTGGCTTCACAACCCTTTCAACAGCACAGGACATAAGGTTGAATGGCTACACTGCTTATGCATTGAACGACAAAATTGATTCCTATTACGACCCTTCAAGCTATTATAAGGGAAGAATTGATGGTGGTTTCCAATGGGGTATCGGACTCGAATTTCTGCCCATTGAAACCAGGGCGATTGAAATTAAATACCTGCGCCGTGATGCAACTGCTCCGATAAGGTATTATAACAGTGGAGAAAAAAATAAAATCTTCAATATTGCCATGAATTATATCCTGATTGGCGGAAACAATTACTTCCAAACAGGTGGTAAAATAGAACCTTATGCAGGTGCCAGTTTTGGTGCTATGATCATCAATATTCAAAATGCGGACATCGGGAGCACTAACGGAGCAACTAAATTTGCCTGGGGACTGAAAGTCGGCACAAATATTTGGGCAACCGATAAAATCGGTTTAAAACTTCAGATCGACTTGCTTTCAGCCGTGCAATCGGTAGGTGGCGGACTTTACTTTGGCACCGGCGGAGTCAGTGCTGGTGTAAGCACCTACTCGACCATGTATCAATGGGTTTTCGGCGGAGGCCTGACCTTCAATTTGGGAAAATAGTTTCATGCCGGTTTTTGTCGGGTTCGAAAAAAGAGGTTGATTGAAAAGGCAGGTTATTTTTCAGTCACCGTCTGTAACGCTTTCCTGTAAATTCTGAATCGTTTGATTTCCTTAGCGCCAAAACGACTGATTTCGGCTTTCATCGGATTGTTTTCTTCCAGCACCAGATGGGTATCCATCACCGTGAAATCTAGTTTTTTAGCTGTTTCGATGATGCTCACCGACAGAAACAAATCGAGCCCGTTTTTCTGGTATTCTGGCCTAATGGCACCCAGCATCAGATCTAGTTTGGTAGCGTTGCGCATCGCTTTCATCACATGGAAAAAACCAAAGGGGAACAACCGGCCTTTTGCCTTTTGAATGCCTTTGGTAAGTGAGGGCAGACCGATAATAAAACCAATTACTTTTTTCTCAAAAGTAATTACTTTCACAAACCTCGGATCGATCACAGGCATATATTGCTTCGCCATCGCCTTCATTTCTTTGTCATCCATCGGGACAAAACCATAAATATGCCTAAAGGCATCATTTACGGTTTCAAACACAGGAATAATATATGGTTTGAGTTGTTTTCGCGAAGTGAATTCGAGAAATTCAAACTTATCACGTGTTGTAACACGCTGTAAAATAAGTGAATAAATTTCGGGTAACGGGGAGTTGAGATCATAGCGCGAACAAATGCAATCGGCCTCTTTCGTAAAGCCGGCCCTCTCCATATAACCGACCATATACGGAAAATTGCAGGCACTGTCAATCACCGGTTCTTCATCGTAACCCGAAATCTGGAATCCCTGTACGTCCTTGTCCGAAAAGCCATAAGGACCAATCAGGGTGTCCATCCCCTTTTCCCTACCCCAATCCTCTACAGCCTGAATGAGTGCCTGAAACACCTCAGTATCTTCATAGCATTCCAGGTAGCCAAATCGTGTGTTCTTCAGGTTAAAAAGTGTATTGTGTTTGTGGTGAATAAGACCCATAATACGGCCCACAGTTTTGCCATCCTTTTTTACAAGGAGCAGAAGTGAATCGCAATAGTTGAAGGAAGGATTCTTGCGGATATCGAAAAAATTGAACTCATCGTGGTAAATGGGAGGAAGCCAGTTATCGTGACCCTTATGAATTTTCTCGGGTAAAAAAACAAATTCATGCATATCCTTACGCGTTGCGACTTCCTTCAGCACAAGTTCCATAAATCACCTTTTTAATTCACCAATATTAAGAAATTAATTTCGAAATACAAACCAATGAATCTTTTCCATTGAAAATCAGTTTGTTAACTTTTTGAAAGCAAAAAGCAGGAACCCTATTTTGTATCTGAATTTTAAATTTCAGAAAGTCAAAATAAGTTGTTGAATTATCAGGTGTGTTTTATTCATTGATTGTTACTTTTGTGTAAATTGCATCAGTTTTGATACTACATGGAATATTCAAAAAGTAAGCTCACAGCCCTTGTCCTGCTAAGGTTGGCTATTGGTTGGCATTTTTTATTTGAAGGTATGGTGAAGGTGCTGAATCCTTCCTGGTCATCCAAAGCCTATCTGCTCGATTCAGGTGGTTTCCTGAAAGGTTTTTTCGAATGGATGGCGCATAATACAACTATTTTACCTGTTGTCGATTTCATGAATGCCTGGGGACTGACAGTCGTTGGGTTTTCACTGATTACCGGTCTTTTTTCACGCTACGCTTCCCTCGTCGGAATAATATTATTGGGTTTGTACTACCTCTCTCATCCTGCTTATCCAGGCATTGATTATTTATTTCCATCCGATGGAAGCTATTTCATCATCAATAAAACTTTGGTTGAACTATTTGCTTTGTATGTTATCTATTCTTTTCCCAGCGATCAGTTTGTAGGGTTGGAAAGGTGTTGGAAGTACATAAAAACTCCCCGATAGAATGAATTCAGAAAATCCGGAAAACGATAAATTAAAATTTAGCCGACGTGATGTGCTGGCCGGTCTGGTATCACTTCCTGTGTTGGGTGTCATCGGTTACGGCCTGATGAAACACCACGAAAGCAAAAAGAAACTGGGGTCGGGATTGATACGGAACATCAAACCAATAATCCCTGCAGGAATCCCATCGCTTGTTGAAGGAAAAACGATTAATATTGGCATGGTTGGCTGCGGAGGGCGCGGTGGTTATCTCATGAAAGCGCTTGGTTTTGTGCATCCTGATCGTATTGATGAGTTTACCGAAAAAGCCAACAATAATAAGTATTGGGCCGATTATCTGAAGGAATTCAACGCACAGGAAAACCTGAACATAAAAATCACTGCCATCTGTGATGTGTTTGAAAAAAATGCCCGGCGTGCCATTGAAATCGGGGCCAATGCCTTTCGCAACGGCAAAGAAGGCAAGATGGAAACGGCACCCAAACGATACCTAAGATACCACGATCTTGTTGCCGCACCCGAAGTGGATGCCGTAATCATTGCCACACCCGACCATCTGCATGTGCCTATCGCACTCGAAGCAGCCCGTCATGGCAAACATGTCTACTGCGAAAAACCATTGTCATGGACCGTGGCAGAGACTTTTGAAATCCGTAATACTGTGAAAGAAACCGGAATCGTTTTTCAGTTGGGGCATCAGGGCCGACAAACAGAAAGTTATCAGGCAGCAAAATCATTGATCGACCAAAATGTGGCCGGTAAGATTTCACTCATCGAGGTCTGCACCAACCGCAACGATCCCAATGGCGCCTGGGTATATGATATCGATCCTGAAGGCAACCCTGATACCATCGATTGGAAACAGTTCATCGGTCCGGCACCCTGGCATGAATTCAGTCTGGAACGCTTTTTCCGCTGGCGTTGCTGGTGGGATTACAGTACAGGCCTGAGTGGCGATTTGTTTACGCATGAATACGATGCCCTAAATCAGATTTTAAAGCTTGGCATACCCCATTCAGCCATGGCCTCAGGGGGTATTTATTTCTATAAAGATGGCCGCACCGTGCCCGATGTGCTCAATATGACTTTCGAATATCCTGATCGTGATCTAACGCTGCTATACAGCGCAACACTTTCCAGCGAAAAAAACCGTGGTAAAGTGATTATGGGTCACGATGCATATATCGAATTGAATGATACGTTAATCGTCAATCTCGACCCGAAATCGACACAATACAAAGAAGAAATCGAAAAAGGAATTCTTAAGCCACACGAACCTATTTACTCGTATGTTCCGGGACAGGGAAAGATTGACGCTATCACCACACCCACTGAAAAATATTTTGCCGGACGCGGATTGCTTTATACCTATCGTGATGGCAAAGCCGTTGATACTACCCATTTGCATTTACGCGAATGGCTCAACTGTATTCGTTTACATGATGGCACAAAACCCAGCTGCCATATTGATCAGGCTTTCGAAGAAGCCATCACTGCACATATGGGTTCCATTTCGTACCTCGAAGGCCGCCGCACTTATTGGGATGAAGTGAACGAAAAAATCATCTAATGAACTGACAATGAATGTGAAACCAATAGCCGGAGAATCTCCAACACCAATCATTCAGGTTGGCTTGGTAGGATTTGGATTGTCGGGCAAGGTTTTTCATGCACCATTTATTGATAACAATCCGTTTATAAACCTGCACAGCATTGTATCAACTGGCAAGGAAGCGGGCAGTTTATATCCCAACACAAGGATTTTAACAAACTTTCAATCATTACTGGATGATCCGCAAATTGACCTGGTGGTGGTTTGCACTCCCTCGGCCATGCATGCCAACCATGCCAAACTTGCAATGCAATCCGGCAAGCATGTGGTAGTTGAAAAACCATTTGCAATGAGCAGCGCCGGGGTGATTGAAATGATGGAAACAGCAAAAATAACCGGCAAATTATTATTTCCATATCATAACCGGCGTTGGGATGGTGACTTTCAAACCTTGAAACACATCATTCGGGTAGGATACCTTGGAGAAGTGCTGGAATTTGAATCACGTTTCGAAAGGTTTAATCCAATAATTGCAAGAGCTTCATGGCGTTTTGATCAGCCGGAAGGAGGCGGAACCCTGTTCGATCTTGGTCCGCATCTGATCGATCAGGCAATCTGCTTGTTTGGTAGTCCGCAGGCAGTAAGTTGCAGGCTGCTGAACCAACGCAAAGGAAGCAAAACCAACGATAGTTTCGACCTCACACTCATCTATCCGCAACTCACTGCCCGACTGAAAGCCGGACTGATGATCAGGGAATCCGGCCCGCGCTTTATGGTTCACGGATCACTCGGATCTTTTATCAAATATGGGGCTGATCCCCAGGAAGACCAATTGAGAAAAGGAAAAAAACCTCAAAGCAGAAATTTTGGTGTCGATCCGCAGAAAAACGTTGGATTGCTGAATTCCGTAGTAAATGGAATGAATTTCAGAGGCAAATATGAAACAATTCCGGGCAATTATATGGGCTTCTACAATGATGTGACCCTTGCTATCCTGAACAACAAAAAACAGCAGGTCACTGTTGAGGATGCTTTACTCAATTTGAAAATAATTGAAGCCGCGATGAAAAGTCATGAGGAACAAAGGATTGTAAATTTTTCAATGTAAACCTAAAAAATATGAGTTCACGACGCGATTTTCTTCGTTCCATTCCTGCACTTTCAACAGGGATTTTGTTGTCTTCATTCGGAAGCAAGGCATTGGCAAATCAGCCTTCCGTAATGAAAGAAACCGGTATCCAGCTCTGGACATTACGTGATAATATCGCCATTGACCTGATCGGAACTATCGAAGCACTTGCTAAAATTGGTTACACCAGCATCGAGGCCTTCGGTTTCGATGGGAGTTTCTATGGCCAGCCTGCCAGGGAATTCCGGACTTTCTGCAATAATCTGGGGATTGCAATCCACAGCACACACACCGGAATCACTGCCGAAAACGCCACAGAGTATTCAGAAAAAGCACTGGAAGCAGGATTGGAATATCTGGTTTTGCCTTCCATGATGGGCCGTCCTGAAGGAACAATCGATGATTTCAAAAGACTGACCGCTGAGATGAACCAAATCGGAGAAAGTTGCAACAAAAAAGGCATCCGTTTCGGATACCATAACCACGGATTCGAGTTTAAGGCAAAAGACGGAGTCATTCCGTATGATATTCTGTTGAAGGAAACCGATCCTGCCCTGGTTTCATTTCAACTCGATATTTACTGGATAAAAAAAGCCGGACAGGATCCGTTACACTATTTTAAGGAACATCCTGGCAGATTCCAGACCTGGCATGTGAAGGATATGGGAAATGACGGTGATAGTTGTATTGTCGGAAACGGAAATATCGATTTTAAAAAATTGATGCGCCATGCAAAAAGTGCCGGACTGAATCGTATTTTTGTAGAACAGGAAGCCTATTCCGAAGGATCTCCCCTGTTTTGTGCCGGACAAAGTTTTAAATATATTCAATCACATTTGTTTTAAACCAAATTAAAATCCCCATCTATGGAAGAAAACAAAAACACTGACCCAGGCATGGACCGACGGTCATTTCTCCGCAACACTGCGATGACCGCAGCCGGATTCATGATTTTGCCGAGCCATGTTATTTCAGGTCTTGGGTATCGCATGCCCAGCGACAAACTGAACATTGTTGGCATTGGCGTTGGCGGCCGCGGCGGCGGTGTCATCCGCGCTGTAAGCAGCGAAAACATCATCGGATTATGCGATGTCGACTGGAAATATGCCGGCAAAATTTTTGGCGAATTCCCCGATGCCAAAAAGTACTACGACTGGCGTATAATGTTTGACGAACTCGGCAAATCGATCGATGCCGTGGTTGTCGGGACACCCGATCACAGCCATGCCATCATCAGCATCAATGCCATGAAAATGGGTAAGCATGTGTATTGCGAAAAACCGCTCACACATGCAGTATGGGAATCGCGTCAGATGACCGAGATTGCCCGTGAATACAAGGTGGCCACCCAAATGGGAAACCAGGGCAACTCAGGCGAAGGCATCCGTCAGGTGTGCGAATGGGTGTGGGATGGTGCTATCGGTGAAATTAAAGAGGCGCATGCCTGGACCAATCGACCGATCTGGCCACAAGGTTTGGAAAGGCCAAAGGAAGTTTTTCCTGTGCCTGAAACCTTGAACTGGGATCTTTTCCTCGGACCTGCCCGCGAAAGACCTTACAACCCCATTTATACACCCTGGAACTGGCGAGGCTGGTGGGATTATGGTACAGGAGCACTTGGCGATATGGCCTGCCATATCATGGACCCGATTTTCATGTCGCTCAAACTGAAATATCCGACCAAAGTGCAGGGAAGTTCCTCACAGTTTAACACCGAATCACCACCTTTGGCTGAAGTGGTAAAATACACTTTCCCGGCCCGCGATAAGTTCATGAATCTGAATATGCCTCAGGTAGATGTCACCTGGTGGGATGGCGGATTGTTGCCTCCTCGTCCCGAGGAACTACCTGCCGGCGAGGTCATGGGCCGCGACGAAAACGGAGGTTGTCTGCTCATCGGAACAAAAGGAAAAATCATGACCGGATGTTATGGTAAAGATCCTTTTCTACTTCCACTCGATTATGACAAGAATTACAAACGTCCGGCTCCAACGATGCGTCGTGTGGCTGACGGACACGAGATGGACTGGGTACGGGCCTGCAAGGAAAGTCCTGAAAGTCGCATAGAAACCAGTTCGAACTTTGGCTATTCAGGCCCGATGAACGAAATGGTGGTGATGGGTGTTGTGGCTGTCAGGCTGCAGGATTTGAAACGCGAACTGGAATGGGATGGCGAAAAAATGCAGTTCACCAACATCAGCGACACCGACGAAATACGCGTGGTGAAAAGCGATAAATTCGAAATCATCGACGGTCATCCGAATTTCGATACACAACACGACACCATGAATGCCAAACAGACTGCTGATGAATATATTAAGCATCACTATCGCGAAGGATGGACGATGTAATTTTGAATTTGCAAATTTAACCTTATGATATTTAGAATCTTATAACTTTAATAAACTTATTTCATATGAAAAAACTCTTATCAATCATGGTAATTGCCCTTATGTTTACATCATGCGGCAGTTCTGAAAAATCGGCATACTGCAAGCAGAAATGTGGAAAAAAATCTGCTGTGAACACCCTTTCAAAAACCGAAAAAGCGGAAGGTTGGGTGTTGATGTTCGACGGCACTACATCAGGTAAATGGCGCGGTTATGGCAAAGACCATTTCCCGGCCGGCTGGGAAGTGAAGGACGGAATGCTTTCCTGCAAAGGTTCGGGCCGTGGCGAAGCTGGCGCAATCGAAGGTGGCGACATCATCTATGATGAAAAATTCCAGAACTTCGAATTGTCACTCGAATGGAAAATTTCAGATGGCGGAAACAGTGGAATCCTTTATCTGGCGCAGGAATCACCTGACAAAACAATCTGGCAAACCGCTCCTGAAATGCAGGTGCTCGACAATATCAAACATCCTGACAGCCGTGATGATTCACACACAGCCGGATCACTCTATGATATGATAGCTGTTCCTCGCGACAAGGTAAAACCCGTTGGTGAATGGAATCAGGTGAAAATTCTCATCTACAAAGGCCTCGTTGAACATTGGTTAAACGGCGAAAAAGTAGTTGAATATCATCTCTGGACACCGGAATGGAATGCCATGGTTGCCAAAAGCAAATTCCCGGAATACAATCCCGACTGGGCCAAGGTTGCGCAGGAAGGTTATATCGGTCTGCAGGATCATGGTGATGATGTCTGGTACAGAAACATCAAAATCAGGAAGTTGTAATCAATTTATCTGATTCATTTTAAACTTATTTACATTTTTATTCATTGAAGGAAACGTCAGGCATTTCACACGACGTTTCCTTTTTTTTTGATTTCTGCAGGTGAAAAAAATAATTCTACTTTTAGTTTTTTTTTAGCTATTCTCGGTTTGGGGATTTCAGCTAATTTTAATCATAACTTACTGATTTATTGTACTTAAAAATTATTCTCTATGAGAAAATTCTTCGCTTTCATGCTTTTATTGATTCCGGCTATTCAGGCCTTCAGTCAGGATAATGCATTGTGGTTGCGTTATACTTCCATTTCACCCGACGGGAAAACCATTCTGTTTTGTTATAAGGATGATATTTACTCGGTGGACGCTACCGGAGGCAAAGCAGTGGCACTCACCATGACCGAATCATATGAGTATGCACCGGTCTGGAGCCACGATGGAAAAACCATCGCCTTTGCCTCTGACCGTAACGGAAATTTTGATGTTTTTGTGATGCCTTCGCAAGGTGGCGAGGCCAGCCGGCTGACTTTCAGTTCGAACCGCGAAATTCCCTGTAATTTTACGGCCAACAACAAAGACATAATCTTTTCGGCTTATCGTCAGGATTTGGTTACGGATGCCCAGTTTCCCATTTCACTGTTGAACGAATTGTACTCAGTGCCCGTCGACGGCGGAAAAGTTTCCATGTTTCTTCCAACCTCTGCCCTGCAGGCGAGTCCTTCCACAACCGGCGACAAAATCCTGTATGAAGACATCAAAGGGTATGAAAACGAATGGCGAAAACACCATACTTCATCGATTGCCCGCGACATTTGGTTATATGAATTCAAGCCCGGGAAATTCACAAAACTCACCCAATTCAAGGGCGAGGACCGTAATCCGGTTTTTGATGTCAACAACAACGATTTCTATTATCTGAGCGAACAAAGCGGTTCGTTCAATGTATATAAAAGTGCTGTTGATACCCCATCTGTATCGACCGCATTGACCAGTTTTACCAAAAATCCGGTCCGTTTTTTAAGCAAATCGGATAATAATACACTTTGTTTTACCTACGATGGAGAAATTTACACCCTCAAACCCGGTGCTTCACCGGTGAAAATAATTGTGAATATTAGTGAAGGTGGCCGCACGCCGCAGGAGAAAATTGTTCCGGTGAACGAAGGATTTACCGAGATGCGTCTTTCGAAAAACGGGAAAGAATATGCCTATGTGTTCCGTGGGGAAGTTTTTGTCAGCAGCATCGATGGCGGTTTCACAAAACGTATCACCAATACACCGTATCAGGAGCGCAGTGTGAGTTTCAGTCCCGACGGGCGTTCACTGGTTTATGCAGCCGAGCTTAACAATAGCTGGAATGTTTACACAACATCCATTGCACGCGCCGAAGAGCCCTATTTCTATGCTTCCACCTTACTGAAAACAGAACCACTTATTGCTACAGCGGCCGAAGAATTTCAGCCCGAATATTCGCCTGACGGTAAAGAGGTGGCCTATCTCGAAAACAGGGTTATCCTGAAAGTGATTAACCTCGCCGATAAGAATACACGCACCATCATGCCTGCTACCGTTAATTATTCGTACGCCGATGGGGACCAGTATTACCAATGGTCGCCCGACAGTAAATGGTTTCTGGTAAACTTTGCTTATCCCGACAGGATTTTCAGCCCGGAGGTTGGCTTGGTTTCATCAGATGGCAAAGGTGAAATCGTGAATCTAACACTCAGTGGATACGACGATTACGCACCCAAATGGTCGGTCGATGGAAAGATGATGATTTGGGGAAATAACCGCAATGGCGATCGCTCGCAGGGAGGCAATATTTCCAGTGCCGATGTATACGCCATGTTCTTTACCAAATCGGCATTCGATCGTTTCAAACTGTCGAAGGAGGAATATGCACTCGTAAAAGATCAGGAAGAAAAAGCGGAAAAAGACAAGAAAAAAGAAGAAGAAAAAACAAAAGAGGACAAGAAAAACAAAAAAGAAGATGCGGAAACTGCAAAACAGGATTCAACAAAAGTTGAAATCGACTATGATAATCTTACCGAACGAATGAGTAAACTTACCATACATACCTCACGTATCAACGATTGGCTGTTATCGAAAGAGGGCGATAAGCTTTTCTATCTCACCAGTTTTGAAAAAGGCAACGATTTGTGGGTGACCGACCTGCGCACCAAAGAAACAAAAATGCTTACGAAGCTGGGTTTGAATCGTCTGGGGATGGAATTATCGTCTGACGGAAAGTTTATTCTGCTTTTTGCCGATGGGAAGCCCATGAAAGTGGATGTTGCTGATGGTAAATCGGAACCATTGAAAACCACTGGTGAGATGATGTTGAAACCTGCCGAAGAACGTAGTTATATCTTTGACCACGCCTGGAGACAACTACGTGACAAATTTTATGTGGTGGATTTACAGGGAGTTGACTGGGATTACTATTATGCCACCTACAAAAAATTCCTGCCATTTATCAGCAACAATTACGATTTTGCAGAAATGCTAAGCGAAATGCTGGGTGAAATGAATGCCTCACACACAGGTTGCGGATACCGCGCCAACCGCCCCAACATGGATCAGACCTCCGATTTGGGTGTGTTGTACGATTATGATTTTACGGGACCAGGCCTGAAGATTGCCGAGGTAATAGCCGGTGGACCACTCGACAAGGCTTCGTCAAAAGTAAAAGCAGGCTACATCATCGAAAAAATTGATGGAGAAGTGATCACCGATTCACTCGATTTTTACGCCATGTTAAACCGAAAAACGGCCAAACTTACCTTGATTTCAGTGTTAAATCCTGCTACACAAGATCGTTTCGATGAAAGCGTAAAACCCGCTAGTATTGGCGAAACAAACGAATTATTGTATCAGCGTTGGGTGAAAAACCGCAGGGATGAAGTCGATCGTTTGTCAGGTGGAATAATCGGCTATGTGCATGTGCGATCGATGGATGACGCCAGTATGCGGAATGTTTTTCAGGAAGCACTGGGCCGCAATTTCGAAAAGAAAGCCCTCATTGTTGACACGCGTTTTAATGGAGGCGGAAACATTCATGAACAACTTTCCGATTTTCTGAGCGGAAACAAATACATCGACATTGTTCCCCATGGACAATATATTGGTTCCGAGCCATACGACAAATGGATGAAACCATCCATCGTGCTGGTGGGTGAAAGCTGCTATTCCGATGCGCATTTGTTTCCGGTAGCCTACAAACTGAAAAACGTCGGAAAAACACTTGGCATGCCTGTTCCGGGGACCGGTACTTTTGTGTGGTGGGAATCACAGATCGATCCTACCCTCGTTTTTGGCATTCCCATGGGCGGCTGGCGCACTGCTGATGGAAAGTTCTGTGAAAACAACCAGCTGGAACCCGATATATTGGTAGCAAATGAACCAGGGATTTTATCTTCAGGCCGCGATCAGCAGATTGAAGAGGCAGTAAAACAACTCATGAAATAACGACTAAACAACATAAAATGATCACGAAAACAACCCTTTTATATACAAGAATCAAACTGGCAAACGTCATTTTTCTATTGCTGGCATGGCTCTTCATTTCTCTGCCAATATTCCTCATCGCACAGGCATCACCCCAGGCGAATGAATTTACATTCGAAAATGAGTATGTCGTTCCGGTGAAAGTGGATGGCAACGTACTGTTCAAGGTACGTGGTATTTCATCGTATACGGCTGACCAGCGTGCCCTTGCCATCAGCACAAGAATTATAAAAGTGGCCGCTGACACAACCCTTACCACCGATTCGTTGAAGATAGTAGCCGGCAAAGACCTGCATCAGATTTTTTGCGGAGAAACACTGATCATGAACGTTTATGAGATGGATGCCAAACTGGAAAAGATTAGCCGGGGAATGCTCGCGGAAGCCAAAAAGAATAAAATCATTGAAACCATAAAATCCTACAGAAACGACCGAAGTGTTGACTCACTGGTCAATAAAACACTGCATGCCCTGCTTGCTGCAGCTTTATTGATTCTCATCATGATAGGATTGTTGTGGCTGATCAAAAAAATAAACATACGCATCCAGGAACGGTATAAATCAAGCATAAATAGTGTTGACGACAAATCATTTAACCTGATCAAATCAGATCAACTCTGGAAAGCATTCCAGATAATATTCCGTTCACTTAAAGTGATCATTATTGTTATGGTGATGGCTATTTTTCTTCAATACATTCTTAGCCTTTTTCCATGGACAAACAATATTGCTGCATACGCCCTTGAACTAATACTCAATCCGATTCTGATTATCACAAAAGGCTTTGTGAAGTTTCTGCCAAGCCTTGCTTTTCTTGTCGTCATATTTGTCATTACACGCTATTTGCTCAAACTGATCAAACTTTTTTTTACAGGTATCGGTCAGGGTGCTATTGAGATCAAGGATTTTGATCCTGACTGGGCCATTCCAACGTATAATATACTCAGAATCGTAATCATTGCATTTGCTGTCATTATCGCCTACCCATATATCCCCGGTTCAGAATCGATGGCGTTCAAAGGGATTTCGGTGTTCATTGGTTTATTGTTTTCGTTGGGCTCGTCCTCATTCATCAGTAATGTGATTGCCGGCTATTCGATGACCTATCGTGGTGCTTACAAAATTGGTGACCGCATTAAAGTGGGTGATACGGTTGGCATTGTGATTGAACAAAAGCTGCTGGCTACCCGATTGCGATCGTTGAAGAACGAAGTCATAATCATCCCGAATTTTGTGTTGTTGAACAGCAATATTACCAACTACAATTCGAAGGCAAAGAAATTGGGCTTAATACTGCACACAACGGTTGGGATTGGCTATGAAACACCGTGGCGACAGGTAGATGCCATGCTGAAACTTGCCGCCGACCGGACCAGCGGATTGCTTAAAGAGCCAACCCCATTTGTGCTGAAACAATCGTTGGGTGATTTTGCCGTAAATTACGAAATCAATGCCTATTGCAATGATGTGCCTAATATACAATTCCATTATAACGAGCTGCATCAGCATATCCTGGATGTGTTTAACGAAAACAATGTTCAGATTATGACGCCTGCATATGAGGGTGATCCTGTAATACCGAAAGTTGTTCCAAAGGATCAATGGAACACGCCATTGGCACAAGACGGCAAATAAAGTAATAAAGAGCCGGCGCATTGATTTCGCACACCGAATAACCTAGTAATCATAGCCCATGGGGGAGTGTAATCTGAACTCTGTCTGTTAATTTTAACTTTTTTCAAAACTACAATTTTTTTGGTTTCAACTCTTAAATGCTTTACTGAAACTGGACTAAAATTAGTCAAGGGCGGCGACCTTAGGAGCCGTTTATATACCCTTGACGAATTTTAGGACAGGTTCTACCTTTGCATTTGAGTGTTGAAATTAAATATCAATTTGCATCCTATCCCCGAATTTTATCTTGAGTTGTTGAGCTGTAATAGCCCAGTTTTGCAGCGGTTGAGTCCACTTTTTGGATATATTCTCCGTTGCCAGATAAATTAATTTTATCAAAGCCATATCGTTCGGAAAAACTCCTTTATTCTTAGTCACTTTCCTTACCTGGCGATGAAATCCCTCAACAGCGTTTGTCGTATAAATCAACCTGCGGATTTGCTCGTCATATTGAAAATAGGCATTGAGTTTATCCCAATTTGTTTGCCATGACTTGATCACAACAGGATATTTTTTGCCCCATATATCTTCAAGCCGTAGTAGTTCTTCTTCAGCCTGA
>CAITDJ010000145.1 GCA_903891085.1 uncultured Bacteroidota bacterium
ATTTGGCAGGACAAACAAAATGATACAACAGTACTGATACATTATGTGATTTATGTATATATTCGCTTTCACCCATACATACAAAGTTAAAATATTTACGCCGCAGAGCGGCGGGGAACTAACCCCATATGAGATTAGAATTGTCTGATTGTCCTCCTACAATCGCAGTATTGCCATCGGCTGAAATAGCCACAGAATAGCCTTGCCCGGCTGCCCCTATGTTTCCTGTGCCCACCAATTTGTTGCCTTGCTGGCTCCAGCCGCTTCCTGTGCGGGTATATACCCAGGCTGCTCCTTGGTTAGAATTATCTGAATATCCACCTACTATGGCTGTATTGCCATCGGCTGAAACAGCCACTGAACTGCCTTGCCTGGCTGCCTCGATGTTTCCTGTACCCACCAATTTGTCGCCTTGCTGTTTGCCGGGGAAAAGGGTTGGAGTTACAGAAAAACTGTCTGAACTGCTTGCAGTGCCTCCTGCTACTGTTACTGAAATTGTACCTGTGGTTGCACCCGGCATCACCATGCCTAGCAGCGTGGTTCCGTCGTTCGAAATGACGATTGCCGATACGCCACCCATGCTAAATGCAGTTGGGCTGCTTAGGTTTGTACCGCTTATGGTTACCAATGTACCCACCGAACCTGATGAAGGGCTGAAGGATGTGATGGTGGGTGTTTGCGCCCAGGAGCTCAGGCTAACAAACAAGGAAAGCAGTAGAAAAAGAAACAGTTTATTCATTTTCATACATCTAAGAGTCAAAGTTGCCATAGTGTTGTTGTTTTTTAGTTGAATATATTTGGTAAAACTAAGTATTAAAATAAATGTTATTTAGAATGATTCTAAAAAACGTGTCCGAAATCCTGCATGAGGGTATCAGAATTTCGGACACCGATATAATATATTGATATACAAATTATTACACACCGCACGATTAACATTCTTACTTAGAATTAAATAGCTTTTTTACTTAGTTAGTCGCAATAATATCTAATTTTCAAACTATTCTCTTCCATAAAAATGGTAATGTGACGAAATTTTAACAGGGCTTTGATATTTCTTTTGTAGTCTGATTCATAAGCGTTTAATCATCCATTTACCCAAATGATATCGCTAATACAAATTTGTTCATCAGAATTAATGAAACCCGACTGAATAAGTGAATATACCTATCTCCATCAAAGTTAATTTGACGGAATGCCATAAGGATGGATTTTGGAGATCGTAAATAAATTCAAAAGCTGTCATTCATTCAGCAACTTCATTCCGGTTAAGCATGAAACTGCGGTAATAGCTCGGATTTACGCCTGTAAACTGTTCAAAAGCAGCATAGAAACTCGATTTGGAGCCGAAACCAGAATCAAAGGCAACGGCCTCCACTTTATAAAAAGTATCATTTGAGTTTTCAATGATCTTTTTGGCCTCTTCGACCCTGAATTGGTTGGTGAATGTATTGAAATTGCTGTTGTTATATTGCTTCATGGCTGCGGATAAAGCTTTGTGGCTCGTGTTTAGTTTTGCGTACACATCTTCAACCCTTAGCTTTGGGTCGAGATAAGGCTTCTCGCTATTGTAATACCGGATAAGGTTTTCGATCAGCGGGTCGCCCGTTGAATATGAGATATTTGCTTTAAGCTCGCTTAGGACATCTAGTTGCGAATCACTTGCCAGGTTTTTATACGCTTTTTCTTCGTTGTATTTTTGCATCAATACATTGTAGGCATAACTACGTTCGCTATAGAGGCTGTATCCTTTCCAAGAAAAGAAAATGAATAGCAGGGCAATTAAAAATAACAGAATAATAATGTAATACCGTGATTTTGAAACTTGTTTCTGATTAGCCACTTCCAGATTCAGCCGGTTGTTTTCGGCATCCATATTCTCGGTCTGATAGCGTATTTCGAGTTCGTGAAGGGCTATTTTCTTCTCCAAAGCCTGTGTAGAATCATTAAAAGCCTTGATTTCCTGTGAAATCAGGTAGGCCTCTTTGAAATTTTCGTTTTCTTCATAAAAGTCTTGAATACTGGATTTTAAAAGATACAATAGCTGTTTATCACCTATAGAATCAGCGTATGCCATGGCCGTTTTAATAAAATCACCGGCCCTTTCAGGATTTCCCAACTTATTGTAAACAGCAACAATTCCGCTACTGGCACTAACGACACCCCTGTTTATTTTTTTGGCAAGACAATACTGATAAATATTATTGTAATACTCCAGTGCCTTGCTGTATTTTTTTTGATCGAAATACATATTTGCAATATTGTACCTGGCTATTATTTCCTGATTGTTGTTTCCGGGAGGTGAAAGTTCGATTACACGATGATAGAAATACAGTGCACTGTCGGGGAGAATCTTTCGGTAATGGACACCCAGATTGACAAGTACATTGATCTGATTTAACGTATCATTGGACATGATACCTGATTCCAGCGCCAAACGGTAAAACCGTAGTTTTTCTTCCGGACTTCCAATTTCATCAAAGGTATTTCCAATGCTCAGACAAACGCTGCTTAATTCATGCTGATCTTTCTGTTTATCTAAGATTTTATAGGCCATCAGCAGATATTCGAGTGCTTTGGCATTGTCACCTTTGCTTAATAAAAGATTGCCATATCTGTTATAGGCTTTTGCTTTTAGATATTCATGGTCGAGTTTTTCAAAAAGCGTTATTGATTCGATCAGATATTTCCCGGCAAGCTCATATTTTTCTCTTTTAAGCGCTATTGACCCGGCTAACAGGGCAATTTTTGCCTTATAAAATTTGTCAGCAGTATTTTTGGCTTTCAGGTGGGCATCTGACAACATCAGGAGCGCCGAATCGGATTGATTAACTTCCCACAAGAGAAAGGATTTCATTTCCAGCAGTAAATACAAGGTATCATTGCTTTGCATCTGAAGTTTTTGCATCATTTCCAATGCTTTGCTGGTCAAAATCAATGCACTGTCAGGGTCACTTTTCTCATAGAAGGCAGCCTGGGTCATGGCCTGATAAAATGCTCTCTGATCACCGATTTTGGTTTGTTGAAAATGGTCTGTCCTGCTGCAGGAAGGCAGTAACACTGCCATAATAATCAAACTGCAGTTTATAAAAAACAATGAAGCATTTTTCAGGAATTTCATAGAATTGGTTGTTCTGGCGTAAGCAAAATTAGAAAAAAGCCAGATGCTATCGAGAAACTTGTTTTAGATTGTTGATCAAATGGAATGAAATTAAAAAAAATCCGGTGTTTACCAATAAACAAAATATGTAACCCTTCATACTGAAGTATTTGCTATATTGTTTGTCATATTTCGAATTCGGCAATTGCAACACTTCGTAAGTTGTACAATTTATAAGAAGTATATCAGGAACTCGGGTTTTTCAAAGAAACGCTGCTTTTCTTCCCGAAAAAGCTTGCTTTTCATGTTCAATTTTGTAATTTTGTTTTAAATATCAGGATAATTAAAACCTTAACTTTAGAATATCATGTATATTAGAAAGCAAATATTCGATGGTTCATTAAATGAAAGTCTTTTTTTATGGGGTGCACGGCAAACAGGTAAAAGCACCTTGTTGAAGGCAATATTTCCCGATTCTCTTTGGTTTGATCTTTTGCTTTCTGATGTTTTTGAGCGGTTGCATAAAAATCCATCCCAACTTAGAGAGATTGTTTTGGCCAGTCAGTCCAATAAACCGGTTGTTATTGATGAAATTCAAAAAATACCGGCCCTGCTTAACGAGATTCACTGGCTGATTGAAAACCAGCATACCCGTTTCATCTTAAGCGGATCAAGTCCTCGCAGAATTATCAGATCAGAGACCAATTTGCTCGGCGGACGTGCGTTGCGCTACGAACTTTATCCACTTATCAGTGCTGAGATCCCAGACTTTGACCTGATTCGTGCATTGAACAATGGTTTGCTTCCCCGTCACTATCTTTCCGATAAGCCCAAACAATTGATTTCTGCCTATATTGGGAATTATCTTCGGGAGGAAATAATGGCAGAAGCCCGAATCAGGAATGTGGCCAACTTCTCACGCTTTCTTGAAGTAGCTGCTTTTTCGAATGGTGAAATGGTTAATTATTCCAATATTGCTTCAGAATGTGGTGTTAGTGCCCCTACTGTCAAGGAGTATTTCCAGATACTTGAAGATTCACTTACCGGCCGCTTTCTGCCCAGTTTTCAAAAGAAACCAAAGCGCAGAGTGATTCAGGCACCCAAATTTTATTTCTTTGATGTGGGCATAGTTAACTACCTCCTGAAAAGGGGTGAAATTGAATCAGGAAGTGAATCTTTTGGACATGCTTTTGAGCATTTTATGTACCAGGAAATCTTTGCCCACAGCAACTACACTGGCTTGCATTATCCTTTATACTATTGGCGCACAGCCTCTCAACTGGAAGTTGATCTTGTGTTGGGTGACCATGAAGTGGCTATTGAGATTAAGGCCACCCAAAATGCGATTCCCCGCCATACAAAAGGGCTGATATGTTTTGCCGAAGAGTATTCCGTTAAAAAACTCCTGCTCATCACCAATGATCCATTTCCGCGACAAATGGGGTCGGTTTTGGTTTTGCCCTGGCAGGTTTTTTTACAAAGACTTTGGGCAGGTGAAATAATTTCGTAAAACATCCACCCTAAAGAACATACAGATTCCCTATAAACAAAAAAAATCCCCGAAGTTTTCGCTCCGGGGATTTAGGCATAAAACAACTGACAACCTACAACACAACCAATCGTTTGTTGACAATCATTCCATCTCTTTCAAAACGAAGCAGATACATGCCCGGTTTGATGTGGGATATCGGATACTCTGCATCCATCGCGTTGAATTCTGATGTTTCAACTACAAGTCCTGAGGCATTGATCAAAGTCACTTTTACTTTCTTATCGTTTTCCGGAATACTGATCGACACGTGATCGCTGGCCGGATTTGGATAAACCATCACCTCGAACAGATCCTGATTGATGATATCGGTGTTTTCTTCTTCCGTATCTTTCAGATATCCAACCACTTCAGCATGATCGATCCATGCGGTGGTGGTGCGGCCTGATACCGCATTCTCGGTGAAGAAACCGGCATTGATGCAGTTGTTCATTGCAACAGTGGCTGTATAACGCCTAATCCAGGTGTTGCCATCGTAGGATGTATAAATCTTAAAGGTATTA
>CAITDJ010000146.1 GCA_903891085.1 uncultured Bacteroidota bacterium
ATTCCAAGTGCCAACCCAAAAAACGTTCTTACTATCACTAAGTAATTTGGCAATCACATTGCTGCTGAAATCGTCTCCTACTAAAAAATTCGTAAAATTCTTCCCATCATATTTGGATACGCCTTCTCCCGTATGTAACCAAAAGATACCATTTGAATCTTCAATTATTCCAGTTACTCTATCAGATGGCAACCCATCCTTTGTTGTAAAATATTTTAAATTTTTACCGTCATACCTTGCAATTCCATTTCCATTTGTTCCAAACCATAAATTTCCTTTGGAATCTTCAAATATACTTGTAACATATTCTCCAATTTGAGATTCAATTTCTACTTTATCTGAATCACTTTCTTTATTAGGGGTCACTTTCTTCTCTTGTGAGTTACAAGAAGTTGATAAAATCGATAACGTTAGAAGAATAATCAGTTTCATTTATGTTGTTTTATATGACGCACAACGTTTCGCAGCTTGGCGAAGTGGCGGACTTTAAAGCACTTACTTTCAATTTAGCACTAAACTTCATTTGAAAACTGAATGTTCAATTTAGCACTAAACCCGCCATTTTGCCAAACTGCTGTTAGTGGCTGCCCTTTATTCTATGGTATTTATTCTTTTCGCTTTTTTATTCCAAAGTATTATTCTTTGTTCCATACTTGATGTAATTATTCTGTTTCCTTTTTCATTCCACGAAACACCCCATAAGTAATCTTTGGAATTACCCTCTGAAATAAGTTTTCCATTTGTGTCCCAAATTCTTAATGCGTCACTTGCAGATGCGAGTCTATCACCTTTTGAATTCCAAGCCAAATTTCTATATTCCCCTTTGCTGATGTCAATGGTTTTCAAAAGTTCGCCTTTTTCACTCCAATATTGAAGCAATGATTTGTCTTTTTCGTCTCCGTAATCTCCTGTTACAAAAAAGTCACCTGTTTTATGCCAAGCAATACTTAATAACATTACTTCTTCCTGTCTATGCTTTATTGATTTTAATAAATTTCCTTCAATGTCAAAAAAGCGAATTTTGTCAGTTACTGTTGTAATAATATTTTTTTTTGGATGCCAATCAATAGCAGTTATACTCTTAGTGTTTTCATGGACAAATTTTCTGATTAATTTGCCTTTGATGTCGTATATCAAAATTTGTCCATCATTGTCGGCAATAGCTAAATAATCACCTGTGTAATTCCAATCAATTCCTCTTGCTCCGTCTGTTGAAATTCCAATTAATTCAATTTTTTCATTTGTCTCTAAATTGAAAATAAATGATTTTTCGTCTGACATTTGTGTCGTTACAGCAATAATATTTTTTGTAGGATGCCATTTTACCCGTGTTATCGTGTTTTTTATGGGTAGCGATTTATATGGTTTTAGATTGCTTTCACTGTAAATTTTCAAACTGTCTACATTTCCACCAATTGCAATGTATTTTCCATTTGGACTCCAATCTGTTGTCCAAAGAATTTCCTTCGTTAAAGTGTTTTGAGCAGTTGTCTGATTGCAAAAAATAACAATCAGAAAATTTATAAATGTCAATATTTTAATTTGTGTCGTCATTGTGTAAGTTTTTTTTAGGGTTGCCACTAACTCGTTTATCTGTACATAAAAACTGCACAATACATACCCATGTAGCTGGCTTTGTGCAGTTTTGTTGTTTAATATTTCCTATCAAAGTTAAAAATCTTTTATGAATAAGATCAAATATTATTATTCAAAATCAATTTGTTAACTGGGTTTGTATGCCTTCGTTTCACCCAGCTATATGCCAGGATAGTGCGATAAAAAGCGGGTGTTGTTGGATTCGGTTCATCACACGCCCGCGGCAAAAAAAGGGGGTGAACTGTTCCCTTTTGTGAAGGCGTTGACTCAACCACCAACCTTCACTAAAAACCTTATCTTCGCAGCCTAATTTTTATTGAATGCCCCATTCAACCTACTCCGGCGAAATAGCCTCCCTGCTGGTCGCTTTTTTCTGGACCATTACCGCTTTATCCTTCGAAATAGCCAGTAAACGGGTGGGCTCCCTGGCAGTGAATATTCTGCGGCTCGGATTTGCCCTCGTATTCCTCTCAGTCTTTTCCTGGTTTTACCGTGGTTATTTGCTTCCAACCGATGCCGACAGTCATGCCTGGCTGTGGCTTAGTCTATCGGGTTTGATCGGGTTTGTTTTTGGTGACTATTTCCTTTTTAAAAGCTACACGCTGATCAGTTCGCGCATTGCCATGCTCATCATGACATTTGTTCCGCCGGTTACTGTTTTATTGGGATGGATTGTGCTTGGCGAAAGAATGACTGTCCAGCATCTTTTTGGCATGACACTGACCGTTGGAGGTATTGCCATGACAATTTTCAGCAGAAACAATGAAGAAAACAAATACAAGCTAAACTATCCGCTAAAAGGGATTCTATTTGCTTTTTTTGGGGTGCTCGGTCAGGCCGGAGGGCTGGTACTGAGTAAATACGGCATGCGTGAATACGATCCGTTTGCATCAACCCAAATCAGAATCATTGCCGGATTCATCGGTTTTGCTTTCATTATCGCGCTTACGCGTAAAACCGCTTTGGTTGCAAATGCATTTACAAACAAAAAAGCAATGGCTGGCATTCTAACAGGTTCATTTTTCGGACCGTTTCTTGGCGTTTCATTTTCATTGATTGCCATTCAGCACACCAACACAGGTGTCGCTTCAACATTAATGGCCATTGTCCCGATACTGATTATTCCGCCTGCAGCGATTATCATGAAACAAAAAGTTCATCTGATTGATTATATCGGCGCAGCAGTAAGCGTGGGCGGGGTTATTTTGTTCTTTGTGTAGAAGGTAATGGTTGATGCCCTTCGACTAGGCTCAGGGTGACAGGTTGATGGGTTGATAGGTTGATGAGTTTATCGTTTTCAACTTTAGCTCACTTTAGTTCATTTTAGCTCACTCCGAACTCTTCTACTCACTTTAGTTCACTATTTTTGTTTACCATCGAGAACAAACTCACGATTGTCAATACGGCGGCAATAAAGCTTGTGTATGCCGGAATAGGAAAGAAAAACAGGAAACCTGTGATGGAGAATCCAATCAGGCAAAAACTAATTGGCACCAATAAGGCACGCACCAACACACGATTCCTTTCGGTGAAAATGGAAAGAATCCACAACATAACCGCAAAAGCAACCAATGAAAAAATCAGGTTCAGGCTCATCCCACTATAGTTTTCTTCGTAGCTGCGCAGTTGTCCGTACATATCGAACTTGTTCTCCATCATCACTTTCAATACTTTTTGCACCCTTACATCCTTGTTATCGTGACGGGTGACATACCCAACCACATGACCCAGGGCAAATAAAAAAAGCAACCCTGATGCAAAGCGTAACATTCCTTTTGGTTTCATGGTTCAGGGATTAGGTTTTTCTTCTGACAACAATTTGTAATTATCAATATCTGCTTTCAACATCATACTTGAGTTCTCAGTCTTTAGTTCTTAGTCTCCAGTCTTCAATTCTCAGTCTTTAGTTCTTAGTCTCCAGTCTTCAATTCTCAGTCTTCAGTCTTCTCGTGTCCTGCGTCCGAGACAGGCGTCTTCGGTCTTCGGTCTTCCAACCTTTGCATTTTGACTTTGCATTTTCCATTTTGAATTAAACCCGCGTCTTTAATTCTCAGTCTCCAGTCTCCAGTCTTCAATTCTTATTTTTCGGTCTTCCGTCTTCCATCTTCCACCTACTTCACCCGCATTACACCAAACAACCTGAAAACCCAACGAGGCAGTGGTTTGATTTTACGGTTATCAAAATTGAGATACCAACCGATTTTTCTGATCAATGGGATTTTATGGGTTTCAACAAATTCGATCAAAGTTCCTTCCGGAGCCTGAATATAAGCAAAACTACCTGCCGCTTCACCCATATCAAATGTATCATTCGCAATAGCGCTGTCAACCGTGAACGGGAAACCCAATAAATTTGCTTTCTCACGTAAATCGTCCATGCCGTTGATATCGTAGCAGAGATGAATGAAGCCCGGATCACCCCAGATTCGTCCTTCATAAATGTCCTTTCCTACATATTCTAGGGTTTGCACAAGTTCGATACAACTCGGTCCAAGCACAGGGCTAAATGCTCCGTTTACTGACCGGCTGTGTTTAAGCAGAATCCGCCGACAGGTATTTTTTCCTCCCGGTATATCTTTCAAATCAATAAAACCGTCAACAACATCGTATTCGACAACATCAAAACCAAGTAAATCGCGATACACCACCAGGCTTTTTTCGGCATCTTTTACACCGATTACCACACCATAAACACCACCAGTAATTGAGTTTGTTTTAAATACCGGAGGACCGGTTTGAATTATTTCCCAGATATTGTTGTAGATATCACTCACAAAAAAATGTTCTGTCCCGGTCGGGTTTTTTTCAATGCTACCATACAATTTCAATCCAAGTTGCTGACAATATACAAATGCTTTGGAAACATCCGATGTTCGCAGTTTACCGATAATAATACCATGATCACCAAGTTGAAGCTCAAAACCGGCATGGTGCGGGGCGCGACCGGTATGCTGCCAGATTTCAAAACCTCCGCCACCCTGCATATTCAAGGCCAGAATCGCATGACGGCTACGGGGTTCATTCTCTGTGTGTGGGAGCATTAATTCTGCCATAGCGGCATCATCAAACATTTTGATATCCATACCGAAATGTTTACGATACCAGGCGAAGGCTTCTTCAATATTTGTTACACCAACACCTAACTGCTGAATTCCATTGATTTGCATTTTCATGAAAACTCGATTTGATTAAGTCGGTTTTAAATGAACCGCCAGTTTATAATATAATGAAGGCAGAAATCGCCTGATATATAACATCAACAACTCTTTTCCTCCAACCAACACTTCTTTGTTTTCTCTTCGTAGACCTTTGCAAATCTGGCGTGCAGCCTTCTCAGCAGTAATTCCGTTTGCTTGTCCGGCATCCATTTTACCATATTCTTTACCATCCTTGTCGAGTGCAAACTTAGAAATATTCGTCTGGATTCTGCCCGGAATGAGAATACTGACCCGGATATTATGTTTTTCATTTTCAGCCATTAAACTTTCAAAATAACCGTGTAAGGCATGTTTTGACGCCGAATAGGCCGAGCGGTAAGGGAATCCGAATTTCCCAACCAGACTTGAAGTAACTGCCATCTGTCCGCCACCTTGTGCAATCATCGATGGCAACACTGCCTTTGCCAATGCGATTACACCAAAAAAATTAATCTCCATAATTTTACGATCATTCTCAATGGGCGTATCAACCACCAATGAACGCTGACTGATACCTGCAAACTGATACAACCCATCAATCCTGCCAACTTCCATTACAATTTTTTGGACGGTATCGTTAATCAATTGATTATCTGACATATCCAATACCACCACAATGGCCTCACTTCCGTGCGGAATAACCATCGCAGCAGTTTCGTTGAGTCCAACAACATCACGATCCGAAATAATCAACCTGGCATGCGACTTTGATATCTCCACCGCAACACTGCGTCCCATTCCGGAAGCTGCTCCGGTGATCCAAATTGTCTTGTCGGTGAAATTCATTCAAATTATTTTAGCGAAATTACAATATTTATGGCGCAAAGCAAACCATAATAATGAGAAATATAGACAAATAAAAACCGTAAATCATTATATTTGATTTACGGTTTTAGATTTAATAAATTTTAGTATAAAGCTAATTATCAATATTATCGCATCGGAAAACTTTTAAAAATCTCATCAGATTTCATCAGTATATCCACGTATTGTGCCCTGCGATAAGTGAATGGATCTTTGGTGTTCTTTGCTGATAAAGAACCACGAAAATCTTCAAGTGAGTTATATTGTTTCGAAGCCATCCAGATTTCAATATCTTCGAGCATTTTAGTGATTTGCTTTGGGCCATGTTTATACAATGTGCTCACA
>CAITDJ010000147.1 GCA_903891085.1 uncultured Bacteroidota bacterium
AAATTGTACATATTTTGAAGCCGCTCGCGCAGATGCGCAACTGCGTAGCGTTTCCGTGATATGATCGTTTTAATGCTCTCACCGCTTTTGTCGGCGATCTGCTGCAGTGTCAGACCGTCGAGTTCATTCATCACAAACACAAGCCGCTGTTTTTCGGGCAGCTCGTCCAGGGCATTGAACAGACTTTCCCTGAACAAGTCGCTATCGAAGTCCGGTTCGCTTTGCATGGTATCGGCAAACAGGGATTCCATATACAGCAGTTCGCCGTCTTCATCCTCATAGGCCATATCCTCGAGCGAAAGCATGCCCTTTTTGCGCTTTTTATCCACAATCCGGTTGCGGCTCACGCGGAAAAGCCAGGCACTCAGTTGCTCAACAGGCTCGGTATCGATAATCGAACTCAGCTGATACCACACATCCTGAAGAATATCTTCGGCGTCTTCGTCGTTCTTTACGCGGCTGCGTATGAACCCGAACAAACGCTTTCCATAATCCCGTACGGCATGTTTGATACGTTGCTGTGGTTGTGTCATCGGTAAGGCAATTAATTCGTCCATATAAACAGGTAGACGAACGAAACGGTAAATTACTTTAAATAGTTGAAATATTTTTTTGCAAAGGAAAGATAAATTCGCAGTCTGCAGTCTTCAGTCAGCAGTCAGCAGTCAGCAGTCCTCAGTATACTTCGGTCTTCCAACCCTTGCATTTTGACTTTGCATTTTCCATTTTGAATTCATCCTCCGCGGCCCTCCACGCCTTCAATGTGCCCTCTGCAGTAAAAAAAGAAAACCGCAAAGAACGCAAAGATTGCCGCAAAGACAAAGATGAACTCAGTAACTCTCCCTGCCCTCTAAGGTTATCTTGCATTTTAACTTTGCATTTAGCATTCTGAATTAAATCCGCGTCCTCAGTTCTCAGTCTTCAGTCTACTTCCGTCTTCGGGCTTCCGTCTTCAGACTCTTTTAAACATAAATCAGGAGGTAAAAAGTGTGCCTTTCATTCGGATTACTCTGTTTTTTTTGCTTCCACCCAAAAGGCATCGAGTTCTTCGAGCGTCATATCCTGAAGTTTCTTGTCAGTTTTACCTACCTGCGATTCGATATAATGAAACCTACGTTTGAATTTCCGGTTGGTCTTTTCAAGTGCATCTTCCGGATTTACACCAATATAGCGGGCATAATTGACCAGAGCAAACAGCAGATCACCAAACTCATCTTCCAATCGTTCAACAGGTGAATCCATTTCAACTTCATCAAGCAGTTCCCGCATTTCTTCCTGCACCTTCTCCCACACGTCTTCGCGCTTGCGCCATTCAAAGCCTACACCACCGGCTTTCTCCTGCATGCGATAAGCCTTCAGCAAAGGAGGCAGGGAATTAGGAACACCCTCCAGCACCGATTTTTTTCCTTCCTTAAGTTTGATTTTTTCCCAGTTACTCTTCACTTCTTCCTGGTCACGCACATTCACATCGCCATAAATGTGCGGATGCCTGATAATCAGTTTTTCACTGATGGAATCGAGCACATCCTTCATATCGAAATCGTTGGTTTCGGAACCAATTTTGGCATAAAAAACGAGGTGAAGCATTAAATCGCCCAACTCCTTTTTTATCTCAACCGGATCATTATCGAGAATGGCATCGCTCAGTTCATAGGTTTCTTCAATGGTCAGGTGCCGCAAGCTTTCGAATGTCTGCTCCTTGTCCCAGGGGCAACCAGCCCTGAGTTCGTCCATTATCTTCAGTAATCGCTCAAAAGCAACCAATCGTTGATCCATTGTGATAGTTTTTGGCAAAGGTAGTTTTTTTAAAGTCGGAAGTCGGAAGTCGGAAGATTGAAGCTCGAAGTTGCCTGTCTCGGACGCAGGACGAGGGAAGACTGAGGACTGAGGACTGAGGACTGAGGACTGAGGACTGAGAATTGAGAACTGAGAACTGAGGACTGCAGACCGCAGTTGAAATCATATCTGGGAAACAAGTAATTATAAAATATTTTACATTTACATGCGGTATATACAGGAATAAATAATTACCCTAATATATTAATATTCAATGATTAACCAGGAGAAAACAAAAAGAATTCTGTCGATAGACGCCTTACGCGGTTTCGATATGTTCTGGATAACCGGTGGTGATGCATTTTTTATCACCCTGTTTACATTTTTCGGAACGCCCATCTTTCAAAGCATGGCCCATCAGCTTGATCATCCTGCCTGGACCGGTTTTCGGTTCTATGACATCATTTTCGCACTTTTCCTGTTTATCATGGGACTGAGTATGCCACTTTCCATCACCAAACGTCTTGATAGTGGCGCATCGAAAAAACAGATGTACATCCATATTTTTCGCCGTACGATGCTGCTTTATCTGCTTGGACTAGTGTACAACGGATTGTTCGACTTCAATTTCGAAACCCTGCGTTATACCGGGGTGCTGCACCGGATTGCCTTCACTTACTTTTTCGCCTCGTTAATCGTCATGAATTTCAGGCAGAAAGGACAACTGATATGGGCAGTTTCAATAACGATTGGATATTGGCAGATCCTCTTGCTGATTCCTGCACCCGGTTTTAATGCCTACAACCTCACTCCTGAAGGAAACCTGGCCGGATTTATCGACCGAAAATGGTTGCCCGGTTCATTTTGCTGCTACAATTACGGGGATAATGAAGGTATTTTGACCAATTTTCCGGCCATTGCCAGTGTGTTGACCGGTGTATTGACCGGTTACCAGTTGATGAGCAAAATAAGTCATCGTCAGAAACTGAAGTTATTCATCACCACAGGAGCTGCCCTCATTGTAACCGCGCTGATCTGGAATTTCATTTACCCGGTTAACAAATACCTGTGGACCGGATCATTTGTTGCCTTAACAAGCGGGATTTCATTACTTGCCCTCAGTTTGTTTTATTGGCTCATCGATGTGAAAGGCTACACCAAATGGGCTTTCCCATTCACAGTGATTGGCATGAATCCGATTACCATTTATGTGTTGAGTGCCATCTTCGATTTCGGGATGGTCGCGAAAATTTTTATTCATGGCTTCTATGCCGAGTTCGGTGGTTTTCAGATGCCTTTTTATGAACTCTGTGTGTTGCTTGTAAAATGGCTGTTTTTGTACTTCCTATACAAACAAAAGATTTTTTTGAAGGTTTAACAGGTTTTCACACATAAAAAAACAACGATTTCTGAAGTCTGTACTTCAAAAATCGTTGGTCCAAGTTGTCAGATAGTCAACTGTTTAATACGCCCTGGCGAAGTAGACCCTTCTGTTTGAAGGGTTGCCTGAATAAATGCATTTTCCTGATTCGGATGCGCCATCAAGTGGAATTAACCGGATGGTGGCTTTGGTTTCATCCTTAATTTTTTGTTCCGTTTCGGGGGTGCCATCCCAATGCGCCATAAGAAATCCACCTTTTTCGATCTGAACCAAAAAGTCGCTCCAGGTATCAACTTTGTATGTTTTCTGTGTGCGCAGATCGAGTGCCTTCTGAAAAAGATTCTTCTGAATCTGCTCAAGCAAATGAACTACTTTCAATTCGATGTTTTGCATCTGGAGAGATTCTTTTTCGAGTGTATCGCGACGGGCCACTTCCACTGTCTGATTTTCAAGATCGCGTGGTCCGATTGCCAGTCGAATTGGCACCCCTTTAAACTCCCATTCACTGAATTTGAAACCAGGTTTCTGTGTATCGCGGTTGTCATATTTCACCCTGACACCTTTTTCCTCAAGTAATTTTTTAATCTCAAGAGCTTTCACCGTGATGGCTTCGAACTGCTCATCGGTGCGGTAAATTGGCACAATAACCACCTGAACAGAGGCTAATTTCGGAGGGAGAACCAATCCGTTGTCATCGGAATGTGTCATCACGAGCGCCCCCATCAGGCGGGTCGATACACCCCAGGATGTGGCCCAAACATATTCCTGCTTGTTTTCTTTGCTCAAAAACTTCACATCAAATGCCTTCGCGAAATTTTGACCTAAAAAATGTGAAGTGCCCGCCTGTAATGCTTTTCCATCCTGCATTAACGCTTCGATGCAATAGGTTTCGATGGCTCCGGCAAAACGTTCGTTGGCCGATTTCACTCCTTTCAATACCGGAATAGCCATCCAGTTTTCGGCAAAATCAGCATATACATCCAGCATTTTCTCTGCTTCTTCAATGGCTTCGGCCTGCGTGGCATGCGCTGTATGACCTTCCTGCCATAAAAATTCGGCAGTACGCAAAAACAAACGTGTCCGCATTTCCCAGCGAACGACATTTGCCCATTGATTGATCAGCAAAGGCAAATCACGATACGACTGAATCCAGTCGCGGTATGTATTCCAGATAATTGTTTCAGAAGTTGGCCGAACAATCAATTCTTCTTCTAATTTAGCGGTTTCATCAACGATAACACCACCACCGTTGGGATCATTTTTCAAACGGTAATGAGTAACAACTGCACATTCTTTTGCAAAACCTTCGACATGGCTTGCTTCTTTACTAAAAAAAGATTTCGGAATAAAAAGTGGAAAATAAGCATTTTCGTGTCCTGTATCCTTAAACATCTTGTCGAGGGCGTGTTGCATATTCTCCCAAATAGCGTAGCCATAAGGTTTTATGACCATACAGCCTCTCACAGCGGAGTTTTCGGCCAGTCCTGCTTTTGTCACAATATCGTTATACCATTGCGAATAATTGTCTTCTCGTGTAGTAAGTTCTTTTGCCATGAATTTTTGGTATAGTATTTGTATTTTTTCGGATGTAAATTAAACGCAAAATTAGTAAAAAACCCTCCGGGGTTGAATCAAAATAAGTGGAGGAACATAAAATGAAACGAATTAATCTCTTTACATTAGCCATTGCACTGGCTTTCACTGCCTGCTCAACGAGCAACCAGGTATACGACGATGTATATTATTCGCGCAAAGACAAGAATAATGTGGTGGTAAAAGAAAAAACGATCGCTCCTGGAGAAGCACAAACCGCTGCAGTTGTCGCCGGATCAAGCGAATATGATTATCAGGCATCTTATCAGGAAGGTGTCGCCACACGGGTTGAAGTTCAGGAAGTTGAACCAACCTATTCAACGACCGAAACAGTTACAGAACCTGATGGCACTACCTACACGACCACCGAAACCTATTATGATTCGGAATATGCACAGAGTTTTAAACGATTTGACGATGATTATTCAGGATTTGGCTACTACGATAGTTATTATACCGGATGCATGAGTCCAAGTTTAAGTCTTGGATTTGGTTATCCGTTTGGTTACGGCATGTCGTTTAACTACGGTTGGGGCGGTTATAGCCCATATTCATACTATGGGTATTCACCTTACGGAATGTATTATCCATTCTATGATCCATGGTACAGTTATTATCCGGGAAGCTACTGGAGTGGTTATCACAATGGCTATTATGATGGCTATTATGACGGATCCTATGGAAATGGTTATTATGCCGATCGTGGAAACTCCTATTACGGACCACGCTCAAACTACAGTGGTTCAACCACTTCAGCAAGAGGAAACAGGGGAATTATGAGCAACACCAAATCGAAAGAACAGACATATGCTACCGGACGCGGCATTCGCCCGGGTGCTTCAACAAATGAAAATACAGTGAATAAAACTGTAAATGCAACGGATAGGGGAACTGCTACTTCAGGTCGTGAAACCGGAAACATCCAGCCAATTACGACCCGTGCCCAGCGTCCTGAATCCACAGGAACTGTTCAGGATCCTTCAACAAAAATCAGTCGCCCGGCTTCACAATCGAAAGAGGCCAGACCGACCAGCACACAAAAAATAGATGAATACCGTAATAAATATGACCGTCCAGCAAATTCAAGTGGCTCTCCATCAGGCTCACAACGCCTCGACAGGCCAAAGACTTACACTTCACCCAGTGTGCGTCAACCAAAATCGAGCACCGAATATGTCCGTCCGCAAAGCGAAACAAACAAAACTAACACGACAACACGACCTGCTGCAACTGAAAACAGAGACCGTTCGACCAATGTGAAATCACAGCCGGCCCGTACCACTTCGACTGAAGTCAGAAGCACACCTTCGAGAAGTAGTTCTACTGAAAGTTACAGCAGTCCTTCGCGGAGCTCCAATTCGAACTCAAACAACAGCAGCAGCCGTTCATCGAGCAGTTCTTCTTCATCAAGTGGTTCTTCTTCATCAAGTGGTTCATCAAGAGGACGCAGATAAGCATACCATGTATCTATCCGATTCAGCGGAATTACCATTATTATTAAAGATCAATTTGTAAAAAAAAATAAAGTTTATCCGGACTTAAAGAATAGTATTATGAAAAAACTACTGACCTTCATACTGTTAGCCTCTATATGCGGGCTTTCACAGGCACAAAACGAAACAGACGCCTTACGTCTTTCACAAAATTTCTACCAGGGAACAGCCCGTAGCATGGCCATGGGTGGTGCTTTTGGCGCGCTGGGAGCCGATTTTTCAACCCTCAGCACAAACCCTGCAGGTATCGGGCTATACAGAACCTCAGAGTTTACAATATCACCTGAAATTTTTTACAGTAAAACAGGATCTGATTACAATGGATTCTTTGGACAGGATGACCGGTCAAACTTCAATTTAAGCAATCTGGGTTTCGTTGCCACTACCAAAGCACCGGAAAACTCAGGCAGTATGCTAAAATATTACCAGATAGGTTTTGGAATGAACCGAACCAACACCTATAATAACTCGACCTATATCATAGGTGATAACTATGCCAATTCAAAAGTGGATGTGTATCTCGATCAACTCGGTACTACCGATCCTTCCTTCATTGAAAATGATTTTCCATTTGATCTTTATCCAGCCTGGTATGTATATGTGTTGGATACAGTACGTGACAATAATGGTGATCTCTTTTATACTAGTCCGGTTCCTCAGGGCGGAATAAGACAGGAAGAAAGCCAGACACTCAAAGGATCGAACAATGAATGGTTGTTTGCTGTGGGTGCAAACCTGAACGATGTCATTTATGTGGGTGCTACGCTGGGATTGCCTTATTCGCGCTATTTCAGAACCTCGACCTTTACTGAATACGACAATGGTGATTCGATTCCCGGATTTGAGGAATGGAGTTATTCCGAATTCCTTGAAACACGTGGCTGGGGAGTAAATCTGAAATTAGGTGTGATTGCCTGGCCGGTTGAATGGCTTCGGTTGGGAGGTGCATTTCACACACCAACTCTGTATTATGGCATGCACGATACCTGGTACACTTCCACTGATGCCCGCTTGGATGGTGTATATAACCGCAAAGATTCACCACAGGGCAGTTATGAATATGATATCACTACACCCTTAAGGGCTATCGGAAGTGCTGCATTGATCATCGGGAAATCAGGAACAGTAAGTTTTGACTACGAATTTGTTGATTATAGTACTGCCAGTCTCGATGCAATTGATTATAACTTTCGTGAAGAAAATGATGCCATTCATCAGAATTTTACCTCCACTTCGAATCTTCGGTTTGGTACAGAATGGCGCTATAGTAACCTGGCTTTCAGGGGTGGCTACTCGATATATGGCAGTCCATATGCCGAGGGTGTAAACGATGGTGCAACAAAAAGCTATTCCTTTGGAATTGGATATCAGGAAGATGGATTTGGTCTGGATTTCGCCTATGTACATGCTACCACTTCGCAGGATTACTATTTGTATTCATCACAAAACTACACGACAAATGCTGCAAATCAAACCATTATACGGAATAATTTTGTGGTAACTGCCCGCATGAAGTTTTAGTACCTGCTATGCTGAAATTGCCAATAAGGAGAGATTTTAATAAGTCGCAATAAAGTTTTTCAATATTTCACTTTATTTACCTTCTGTTAGCCGGTTTATTCCGGCTTTCGCTTTTTGATGAATTCCTGACCGGTATTCATCAGGTTTCATGCTTAGACAGAGTTTGTAAGATTCAATCGCTTTTTGTATTTCACCCTTTACTTCATAAATCTCCCCTGATTTCAGGGCAGCATTTGCCGCGAAATAAAACGGCGCATTCCGGCCAAACGCTATCACCTCCTGGTAATTCACCAGCGCGTTATCATAGCTTTTCATAGCATGAAAAACACGTCCTTTTCGATAATAATATTCCAAAATTACCGCCTCAGATTGATTGGTAGTGCATTCGAATTTTGACAAAACCTGCGATGCTTCGTGATAATATCCCCCATCAAACAGCAAACGGGACTTTAACAAATTAACATCCGGTTTTACCAACCTATTGGCTTCTATAACCGCTTGTTTATCTGCCTCAACCTGCCCTGAAGGCTGTTTTGGAATCTGAGTCATCCAATTCTTGTAGGCAAGTGTATCACCTTCCAGCAGCCCAATCCAGGCGAGTTTTCTGATTGCATCCTGTCTGTAATTTTTTCCATGAAAAGAAATGATAAAATTGCGGTAATAACTATCCGCTTTCATATCTAACTTTCTGAACATTGTCTCGGCTTCCAGATAACTGAGGTAGAAAAACGGGTAATACTCCTCTCCTGTCGGACGATGAAGCAGAGTTACAAAAGCAGCATCATTATTACCTGTCCGCATTTCGATGGTTGCCTTCAAATAAACCAGCAACAGATTCGTTGAATCAACCGATTGCAATGAACTCAACAATAGTTGTAAATCATCAGGTTCAGCCAATAAATTCAACTCAGCAAAACCCAGAAAAAACAAGGCCTCTGCCTGCAAATAGCTGAAGTCGTTTGTTGTTTTACATTGTATCAAAACCTCCTTCATCTCCTCAATTCCCTGATTTACTGAACCATTCATCGAGGTCAGTTTCACAATCCATTGATAATCATCCGGAATACTTCCAACCAGGGCATGCAATAATCCGAGCAAAAGTTTATTTGGCAGAAAACCAGGATATTTCCTTTCATTTTCTTCCAGCTGAATAAATGAGCGTCGCAATTCGAAAGCAGCTGTATAGTATTCGCCAAATTTCAGGCGTGCAAAGGCCCATTGAATGTTTATGGTTGCCTGCGACCACAAATAGTAGGGTGAATCAATTGGTTGTTTCTGAAGTTCCAACAGCCTGATTGACTTATTAACTTCAAGTTTTTCAAACAATAGCTCATCTTCTGAGATGAAAACTTTAAAAAAATCAATATAGTTTTCAAGCGTTATCGTCAGAAGATTGTCAGGGTGGTTCTTTATCTCCTCTGTCAGGATGGCCTTACCTTTTTCAAAACGTAAGGCAATAATGTGCTGGTAGGCCTCCCTGCTATCCTGATTAAAGTCGAACTGCTGTGAAGTAAGACTTTTTGAAAAAACAAGAAGTGCAATTAGAAAGATAGCATGTTTGATCATGGTGTAAAAATACAAAAAGGGAGCATCGGTAGATACTCCCTTTTCAAAACATCATTATTAACTGCTATACGTAAAGAGCGGCGATCTCCTGATCAACAAGTATACGGCCACAATATTCACATACAATTACTTTCTTATGAACACGAATATCCAACTGATGCTGTGGCGGGATTTTATTAAAACAACCTCCACAGGCATCGCGCTCTATCTGTACAACGGCCAAGCCATTGCGTGCATTTTTACGAATTCTTTTGTATGCAATAACAAGACGGTCCTCGATCAGCTCTTCGCTCTTTTTCGATTTGTTCATCAGGTCAATCTCGTCCTTTTCGGTTTCTTCGATGATGGACTGAAGCTCAGATTTTTTCAGATCAAGGTCTGAATTCCTGTCGGTTAGTCTTTCTTTGGCCGCAGTAATCTGTAATCCGATTTCATCGAGCGAAATAGTGTACTCTCTGATTCTTTTTTCAGAAAGTTGGATTTCAAGGTTCTGAAATTCAATTTCTTTGGAAAGAGAATCATATTCACGGTTGTTCCGGACATTTTTGTGCTGCTCCTCGTATTTTGCAATCAAAGTGCGACTATCTTTAATAGACAGTTTTTTTTCGTTGACTGAATTATTCAGAATAACAACTTCATTTTCAAATTTCTCAATTCTTGTCTCTAATCCGGCGATTTCATCTTCCAGATCCTGTACTTCCAATGGAAGTTCACCTCTGACAATTCTTATTCTATCTATTTGCGAATCAATTTGTTGTAGCGTATACAACGCTACTAATTTTTGTTCTACACTTACCTCATGCGCTTCGTCATGATGTGCTTGATTCACCTTTTTTTCTACCACAGATTTTTTCTCCGTTGCCATACAAAAAATTACTTTTTATTAAAATAACACACTGCATTGGTATTCACTCCCGAATTCAGGACTGCAAAGGTAGGGTATTTTTTTTGAATGATTTCAACTATCAATTCTTTTGTAAATTGTTCGGTTTCAAAATGCCCTGCATCCACTAAAAACAGTTTTCCATCCGCTTCAAAAAAATCATGATATTTGATATCTGCCGTAACAAAAGCATCTGCCTGTGCCGAAAGGGCTGTCTTTATTAAAAATGCACCTGATCCACCACAAACAGCAACTTTTCCTATTTTTTTACCGATAAAAGCGGTATGCCGTAACGAGGCAGTCCCAAATATGGTTTGTAAATAAACAAGGAATTCGTTTTCTGTCATTTCATCGGGTAGAAATCCGATAATTCCGGCCCCGAAAGATTGAAACTGATTTTCCAGCGGATAAATATCATAGGCTACTTCTTCATAAGGATGCACGGCAATAAGTGACCTGACAACAGCACTTATATGAAACTCAGGAACAATCATTTCGATACGTGTTTCCGGTTCTTCATGGAGGTGGTTTTTTTGTCCAACATATGGTGTAGCTGCCTCGTTTGCCCTGAAAGTTCCCGTCCCGTTAGAGTTGAAACTGCAGCTATCGTAATTACCAATACTACCTCCACCAGCTTGACTTATGGCTTCCCTTACTTTGTCAGCATAACTATGCGGACAAAAAGTGACAAACTTTTTTAATAAACCTTCAGTTGGTTGCAACACAGAAGCGGATTTCAGTTGCAATTTTTCGGCAATTTTAAAATTAACCCCCTGTCCGCTGTTATCGAGGTTGGTGTGCATGGCGGCAATGGCAATATTATTTGCAATCGCACGTATAACAATGCGTTCGACCTGACCTTTCGGTGTAAGTTTTTTTATTCCCTTAAATATCAATGGATGATGGGAGATAATCAGGCCACATTCTCTTTTAATAGCCTCATCCACAACTTCTTCAGTGACATCTATACAAACCAGCACTTGTTTAATAGCAGATTCTTCATCACCGATCAGAAGACCACAATTGTCGTAAGATTCCTGCAACGATAATGGGGCAATCTGCTGAATGGATTGTAAAATATCCCTGATTTTTAGTTCCATATTTGTAGCACTCACATTAATTAATAGTTACTTTTTTGCTTATTCAAAATACCTGCTGCCTTGTTTCTTCCTGTTTTATTCATCAACAGTCATTCAGTTTATGGTTTAACTACATATTTATCAATACTTTCAGGCAATGATGTGTAGTACAAAAATACAACATATTAACAACAAACAACTTGCACTTGGTAGTAACTAAAACTGCAAATTTTCGTAACAGCACTTCAAGCGTTAACGAAAGAAAATAAATCGTTACTTTTAACGAACAATTAAGATATCAGATGAGAGTTTTATTGATGCCGTTTGCATTTATTTACAAACTGATTTTGTTGTTCAGGCATCTGTTATATGACTATAAAATCAAACACAGCGAAAGATTTAATGAACCGGTAATATGTGTCGGGAACCTATCTTTCGGTGGGACTGGTAAAACTCCTCATATTGAATACATTACCCGACTTTTGCAAAGCAATTATCAAGTGGCCATCTTAAGCAGGGGTTATCGCAGACAAACGAAAGGATTTATCCTTGCTCAAAAAAACAGTGCGTTCGAAACTATTGGTGACGAACCCAGGCAATACCTGAACAAATTTGAAAAAGTCATTGTTGCCGTTGATGAAAAAAGGGTCAGGGGAATAAAGAATCTCCTGCAACTAAACCCGAAACCGGAAGTTATTTTGCTCGATGATGCCTTTCAGCACCGCGCAGTATCGGCAGGACTAAATATATTACTCACTGATTATCACCAGCTTTATCCACAGGATCATCTTTTCCCTGCCGGTAGACTCCGCGATGTGAAATCGGCAGCCCATCGGGCAGATATTATTGTAGTAACCAAAACTCCAAAAGTTTTTTCACCATTTATTTACAGACAGCTGAGTACTTTAATAAATCCCCGGCCACACCAGAAACTTTTCTTTTCCTATCTAACTTATGGTCGCTTTTTACCGGTGAAACCACAGCAAACCTTAAGCCCTCCTAACATAAATGGCACGATATTGCTGTTTTGCGGAATAGCAAATCCTTACCCTCTGCAGGAATATTTGCAAACAAAATGCAACGAATTGATTCTGGTTGATTTTCCTGATCATCATAATTTTTCCGAAAAAGACATGCAATCAATCATCAAACAATATGAAAGCATTCTGGGTAAAAATAAAATGATTATTACAACAGAGAAAGACGCAATGCGATTGATAGATTCTCCATATCTTAGCCGATTCGATGGGATTCCATTTTTCTATATTCCGATCGAGGTAAAATTTCATCATGAAAAAGATTCAAATTTTGATAAAGAGATACTAGATTATGTTAGAAAAAATCACACAAACAACTGAATACATACAGAATAAAGTACACTGGCAACCTGAAGCAGGTATCATACTGGGCACAGGTCTTGGCGAATTGGTAAATGAAATTGATATTGAATTAGCTATCCCTTATGTTGAAATACCAAATTTTCCGGTATCAACTGTCCATGGCCATCAGGGGAGGCTCATATTTGGCACCTTAAGTGGTAAAAAAATCGTTGCCATGCAGGGTAGATTTCATTACTACGAGGGATATTCCATGCAGGAAGTTACATTTCCCATCCGCGTGATGAAAATGCTTGGAATAAAATTATTAATTGTTTCGAATGCCAGTGGTGGATTGAATGCTGACTTTGCTGTCGGTGATTTGATGCTTATCCGCGATCATATCAACCTCATGCCAAATCCCCTGATTGGAAGAAATGATGACCGGTTGGGACCTCGTTTTCCAGACATGAGTAAATCATATGATGCAGATATTCTGGATATTGCCAGAAATGTTGCTGAAAAAAACGGAATCAAGGTACATACAGGCGTTTATGCGGCTGTAACAGGCCCCACCTTTGAAACGCCTTCGGAATACTATTATATTCATACCATCGGGGCCGACGCTGTGGGAATGTCAACTGTGCCAGAAGTTATCGTGGCACGTCACAGCAAACTAAAAGTATTTGCTGTTTCAGTTATCAGCGATCTGGGTGTGAAAGGTAAAATTGTTGAAGTTTCGCACGAAGAAGTAATTGATGCTGCTGCTGCCGCACAACCCAAGATGACAAAACTGATCAAGGAATTGTTAAAAGAAGATGTTTTTTAGGAATTTTTCGATATACCTAAAAACACGATGAAAACTCCCGGAACAAAAATATATTTTGCCTCTGACTTTCACCTGGGTGTCCCCGACCATGACAACAGTCTTGTGCGTGAAAAAAAACTTGTTCGCTGGCTTGATATCATTAAGCATGATGCGGCAGAGATTTTTTTGATGGGAGATGTTTTCGATTTCTGGTTCGAGTATTCAACAGTAATACCAAAAGGGTATGTACGTTTGCTGGGTAAAATCGCTGAAATTGCAGACAGTGGTATTCCTGTGCATGTTTTCAGAGGAAACCATGATGTCTGGGCATTCAACTATTTAAATAAGGAGCTTGGCGTTCAACTTCATCGCAATCCGGTGATACGAAACTTCAATGGTAAACAATTCTATCTCGCCCATGGTGATGGATTAGGACCAGGCGATACAGGTTATAAATTTCTGAAAAAAGTATTCGAATTGAAAGTTAACCAGTTCTTATTTAAATGGTTACATCCTGATATCGGAACCAGACTTGGTCTCTATTTTTCGCGTAAAAGCCGGATCGCCAATATCGCACGGGAACATAAAAATGATTTCAAGTTTATTGTTGAAAAAGAGATGCTTTATGCCTACTGCATGCAAACACTTGAAAAACAACAGGATCTTGACTATTTTATATTCGGCCATCGCCATGTTCCTTTAGTTTATCCTTTAAACGGCAAGGCCAATATGGTAATACTGGGCGATTGGGTAACCAACTTCACTTACGCTGTTTTTGACGGAGAGAAACTTGATCTTCAGTTTTTTGAAAAAGAATAGTTATCCGAATAGGTAATAATACTGAGCAAATTCAAGGATAATATTTTAGATTAATTCAATGTGTAACCCAACAGTTTGGATACAATTCAATATCAACTTCATGTCAATCTGAAGGATAATCTTAAGCAAACTTCACAATCAACTCCACCAACCTGCTTGCATAACCCATCTCGTTGTCGTACCAGGCGACAACTTTTACTAATTTATTTTTCTCGCCCAAAACCGCAGTCAATCCGGCATCAAAAACCGCAGAATGTGTATTTCCAATAATGTCGGCTGAAACAATCGGGTCTTCGGTATATTGTAAAATACCTTTCAATGAAGTCTGGGACGCTAGCTTGAATGCTGCATTGATCGATTCAACACTTGCCGATTTTGCAAGTGTACAGGTTAAATCAGTAAGCGAACCATCGGGCACAGGCACCCGAATCCCTGCTCCACCCAGGTTACCTTTCAGATGCGGGAAAATACGGGTGGAGGCCTTCGCTGCTCCGGTTGTTGTCGGGACAATAGATGAAGCGGCTGCCCTACCCCTGCGCCAATCGCTGTGTGGTCCATCAACCAGATTCTGGTCTTTGGTGTAGGAATGAACAGTGGTGATAAAACCTTTTTCCACACCCCAATTATCATCCAGTATTTTTATCAAGGGGGCAACGTTATTTGTTGTGCACGATGCGTTTGAAATGATAATATCCTTTCGGTCAACAAGATGATCATTCACGCCAAGAACAATATATTTAATTTCCTCATGATCGTCCTTTGCCGGTGCAGAGATAATCACTTTACGGGCTCCCGAATCGTGCACATGTTTGAGAGCAAATGCTGGTGTAATAAAAAGTCCTGTTGACTCAATCACAACATCTATTTTAAACGCTTTCCAGGGAAGCTTTGAAGGATCAGGTTCATTGAATACGCTTATTCTTTGATTATTAATTACGAGTTGTTGGTTATCAACACATATCTCGCCAGCAAATCCACCATGAATGGAATCGTATTTGAACAAATGTGCCAGGTTCTCAACCGGTGCCAAATCGTTGATTGCAATTACCTCAATATCATTTCGTTTCAAAATCTGTCGCAAGGTGATTCGACCGATTCGGCCAAATCCATTGATGGCTACCCTGATATTTCCCATAATTTGAATGTTTTCAAAACAAAGGTAAGGGTTTCATTTAAACTTCGAATTTAAGAATTGTCGCGACTCATCTTAGATTAGCATTTTTTGTGAATTAGAAATACATATAATCTGTATTTTTATCCTCAAAAAAATACCAAAATATAAGTCATGGACAAAATAAAATCATACATCGAAGCCAACAAGGACCGTTTCATGGACGAGTTATTTGGCTTAATCCGCATTCCTTCAATTAGTTCTATTGCAGATCATCAACCTGATATGCTGAAGGCAGCCGAATACTGGAAACAGAGCATTTTAAGTGCTGGTGCTGACAGCGCTGAAATATTGCCGACAAAAGGAAATCCTGTTGTTTTTGGCCAAAAAATTATTGATCCAACCTTACCTACAATTCTTGTTTACGCTCACTACGATGTGATGCCGGTCGATCCGATAGAATTATGGACTTCACCACCATTTGAACCGGAAATACGGTATGGAAAGATTTTCGCCCGGGGTGCTGACGATGATAAAGGTCAGGGGTTCATGCATGCGAAGGCCTTCGAAACGATGGTGAAAACCAATAACCTGCCCTGTAATGTGAAATTCATGATTGAGGGTGAAGAAGAAATCGGTTCGGTAAATCTGGCATCATGGTGTACCGAAAATAAGGAAATGCTTAAAGCAGATATCATCCTGGTTTCAGACACAAGCTGGCTCAGGGCCGACCTTCCTTCAATCACCACCGGATTGCGTGGACTTGCCTATTGGCAGGTAGAAGTTACGGGAGCCAACCGCGATTTACATTCAGGTTTGTTTGGTGGCGCTGTTGCCAACCCTATTATCACCCTGGCTGAGATGATCACCTCCATGCTCGACAAAAACAATCATATCACGATTCCGTGTTTTTATGATGATGTGATTGAGGCCACAGCAGCGGAAAGAGAATTACTGAACAAAGCTCCATTTAGTGCCGAAAAATACAAGGCAGCCATCGGTGTGGATGAATTGCGCGGCGAGGCTGGTTATACAACTACTGAACATACCGGTATCAGGCCTACATTTGATGTTTGCGGAATCTGGGGTGGTTATGCCGGTGAAGGAGCAAAAACAGTGCTGCCTTCCAAGGCTTTTGCAAAGATTTCATGTCGTTTGGTTCCAAATCAAAACCACGAGAAAATCGCTGATATGTTCAAAAAACATTTTGAAAGTATAGCACCTAAATCAGTAAAAGTGAAGGTGGAGCATTTGCATGGCGGACAGGCCTATATGTGTCCGATTGAATTGCCGGCGTACAAGGCTGCCGAAAAAGCCTATTTGCAGGTGCTTGGCAAGCAACCACTCCCAATGCGCAGTGGTGGAAGTATTCCAATTATTTCAGATTTCGAGAAAATTCTTGGCATTAAATCCGTGTTGATGGGATTTGGTTTGGAATCGGATGCAATTCACTCACCCAATGAAAACTATCCGGTGGATCATTTTTACAACGGCATAGAAACCATCACTTGGTTTTACCAATATTTTAGTGAAATGAGTAGAGAGTAAAGGGGAAATGTAAAATGCTAAGTTCAAATAGCAAAATGCAAAATTGAAAGCCGAGACAAGTAATACATTATCGGGAAAGTACGCTTTGACGATATTAACTCGTTTGTTCCACACAATTGCTATTTGCTATTTGCAATTTACATTTTGAATTCTGTTTTATGGTATCGAAAATGCTGAAACGTCTGATTTATAGTTAGAAATTCCTGTTTCGAGGAACTTCACAAATTCGTCCACATTCAGATTATATGCCCTGGGTTGCGTCAACACTTGTCCATCATGTCCCATCAACACATAAAAAGGTTGTGCGTTCACATTGAATTTTGTGATCTGGAAATCAGCAAATTTCTTACCAATGGTTTTCTTTACCTTTTTATCATAGGTCGATGTTATCCATTCATTTTCGGGTAATTCTGTTTTATCGTCGACATACAATGCAACGACAACGTATTGATCATTAAGTAATTGAAGAACTTTAGGATCCCCCCATACATTGGACTCCATTTCACGGCAATTTACACAACCATGACCCGTGAAGTCGATAAACAGTGGTTTGTTTTGTGCTTTTGCACAGGCAAGTGCCTGGTCATAATCGAAAAATCCTTGCAAACCGTGAGGTAGATGCAGTTTTTCCTGAAACTTTGGGGTTTCACATACATCAGACGGAACCGTAACGTTAGAAGTTGAAAGTCGTGTATTATTTCGCACAATGGCATTCAGATCAAAATCATGGGTATGCATCGGAGGTGTGTAACCTGAAATAGCTTTCAACGGGGCACCAAACATGCCGGGAACCAGATACACAACAAAACTAAAAGTAATGATTGAAAGGATTAGGCGTGGAACGCTGATATGTTTAACGTCGGAATCGTGGGCAAATTTGATTTTACCGAGCAGATACAAACCAAGCAAGAAAAAGATCACAATCCAAAATGCAAGATAAACCTCACGGTCAAGAATGCCCCAATGATAGGTTTGATCTGCAACACTCAGGAATTTTAACCCAAGCGCCAGTTCGAGAAATCCCAACACAACTTTTACCGAATTGAGCCATCCGCCTGATTTTGGGAGGCCACTCAACCATGATGGAAAGAATGCAAACAACGTAAAAGGCAATGCAAAAGCCAACGAAAAACCAAACATCCCGATAATTGGCTTCAGAACTTGTCCGCCAGCCGATTCAACCAAAATTGTTCCAACTATAGGACCGGTGCAACTAAATGAAACCAGTACCAGCGTAAGTGCCATAAAAACTGTCCCCAAAAAACCACCCTGATCGGCTTTCTGATCGGAAGTATTAACCAACCAATGCGGCATGGTAATTTCAAACATTCCAAAAAAAGAAGCCGCAAAAACAATGAAAATAATGAAGAACAAAATGTTTGGTAACCAATGCGTACTTAGCCAGTTAGCAATATCAGGCCCTGCCACAACTGCAAGGATTGATCCGATGAGTGTATAAATCGCTATGATCGATAAACCGTAAACAATTGCCTTCAATTTGCCTTTCAACTTGCTTTCTTTGTCATTCATGAAAAAAGAAACTGTCATCGGAATCATCGGAAAAACACAAGGGGTCAAAATGGCAGCCAGACCACCTAAAAAAGCCATAAAAAAGAAGCCCCAGAGGGATGCTTTTTTTCCGGTGATATCGGTTTCCTGTGAATTGACTGATTGATTTTTAATCTTTTTGACAGGATTAACAACTGATTTATCAGTTTCATTTAGAGTAGTTTCTGTCGGTAAAACCTTGGTTTTATTACCAATTGTAAAAGAATATTCCAGTTCGGCCGGTGGCAAACACTTTGAATCATCACAGCTCATAAACTCAACAACACCTTTCACTTCCCCGGGAGCATCTGACAACAGTTTCACCCGCTGTTTAAAAATTGCCTGCTTAGCGAAGTACTTCAACTTAATATCGAAATTTGGATCATATTCCTCGATTGATTCTGATTCAGTTACCTTACCAATTAATACAACACCTTTATTTTCAGTGAACTTGAATGTGGTGGCAGGCGGAGTCATCGGTATATCCTGAGAATACAAATGCCATTTTGGCTCAATTGATGCAGTAAAAACGAGGTTAAATTCTGTTTCAGTCACTTTTTCTGTCGAAAACCGCCAGGTGACCGGTTCAAGAATCTGAGAAAAAGAAAAGGTACTGATTATTTGAAATAAAACAAAGACAAGACCAAAGCGAAATTTTTTCATAAACCAATAATTTGATGCAAAAATACCATTTTTGCTTTAGGTAAGCGCCTTATTAAGGATGATTAACACATAAACATAGGTGAAAATTCGAAATGCATGGTTACATTCAAAAATCAAGAAAATCGTTGGTTATTGAACAAGCTGAATTTTAAGTACCTGTTGGGTATTTTCATTAATTTTATAAATATCATCACTTCGATGGCCAATTACCCACAGAATCGAATCATCCGCATCACACAACAACCAACAATCTTCTTTTTGATGTCTGGTAAAATGCAGGTCGATAAAAAAATCGCTCACCAACTTGGATCCTTTCATTCCAAATGGAACAAACCGGTCACCATCCTTCCATTTTCGCACGATCAACGGAAACTTTAATAAATCAAGGTCTAAATATATGATGTCTCTACTTTTAACAATTTCAAATTCAGGACCAATTATAATGGAGGATAAAGTAAGACCAATTGGCGTATACATTACTGTATCTTCCTTGTTTATAGTAAATTGCGATCTATTTCCATACTGCTTAACAGGTTCAATTTCAAGAATATCCCGGTTGATTGTCAAGCGATAAGCTGTGGAATAAAAAACTGCTCCCGGATTCGATTTCAATGCAATGATGATCGATTGCAATAATGGTCCTTTAAAACCGTAGGGCGAGATGCATTCAAATAAAAAAGCTTCCAACGCCTCCATTTTCAATAATTCCGCTTTGTCAATCCTGACAATTTCACCATCCATCTGCATCAAATCCTGTTTTGCTTTGGCAACCAATTCTTCATATAGTAATTCATTTTGAGACAGATAGTCCAGACTCTGCATTATCCCTGACTTAGACCCATCGATGAGTTCGTAGATAATTGGGAGCAACTGATTACGGATATTATTGCGCAAATAGGTATTTTTGACATTCGAACTATCCTCTCTGTAAGGGATATCATTTTTGAGTGCATATTGCTCAATTTCTGTACGTTGGGCAAATAACAACGGACGAATAACGTTTCCATTCTTTGCCGAAATACCACGCAATCCTTTAATTCCTGAACCTCGGAAAAGATGAATGAAAAAAGTTTCAATCTGGTCGTCGAAATGATGGGCTACAGCGATGAATTCACAATCCTGTTCTGTCGCCAATTGTACAAACCAGACATAGCGCAATTCGCGGGCAGCCATTTGAATGGAAATCTTGTTTTCTGAAGCGTAAACACTTGTTTCAAAATGCTTTACAAATAATTGAACGTGCAGTTTTTGGGCGAATTGCCTGATAAATCTTTCATCCCCATCCGATTCCTCACCCCGCAGTCCGAAATTACAATGTGCCAAAACGATAGGTTTTGAGAAACGATTCAACAATGTAGCAAGAACCATTGAATCGATGCCTCCACTTACGGCAACAAGGATTTTACCTTCAGGTTTTGATTGGATAAGCGGACCAAGAAATTTTTCGAATATCACTTCCATCGGGTAAAATTAAACATTCAACAAACAGGCGTTCTGATAAAAACAAAAAATCCCGTCTTTCGGACAGGATTTTTCAGTTTTATGATGATCGTTTGATTATTCAATAGTCCATGTTCCGCCACTATTGAGCAAATCATCCACATTCTTTATTTTTGAAACTATTTTTTCATGGGCAATAGTAGTATCCATTTCATGATCATAGGTTTCAAAATTTACAGCGCGAATAACGCCCAAAGCAACCGGAAATTCAGGTGGCATCATTCTCGAAATCATTACATGTACGCCAGGATCTGATTCATGTTGGTCATGTACCAAAATATCCTTTTCAGTAATCCCATTTTCACCAATTTTCACCACTTCGAGGTTCGTTCCATTCAACCTGATACCTTTATCTTTGTTTGAACCAAAAATCAACGGCTTCCCATGTTCTATCATCATCTGATTTTCGTCTTTTGTTTCACGCGAGGTAATAAGTTCGTGTGCTTTATTCGAAAAGATGACACAATTCTGAAGCACTTCAACCACTGAGGTTCCCCTGTGTTTTTCGGCTTCAATAAATGTTGCCGTCATATGTTTTGGATTGGTATCGAGTGTGCGGGCAAAGAAATTACCCTGAGCACCAATTACCAATTCGCCCGGGTTGAAAGGACGTTCAAAACTACCCTGTGGACTGGTTTTAGTTTTTGTTCCTTTGGGTGTGGTGGGTGAAAACTGACCCTTGGTCAATCCGTAAATCTTATTGTTAAATAATAAAATATTGATATCAACATTTCTGCGGACAGTATGTATAAAGTGATTACCACCAATGGCCGTACAGTCACCGTCACCGGTAATCATCCAAACACTTAGTTTCGGATTTGCAACTTTTATACCTGTCGATAAAGCTGCGGCACGACCATGAATGCTATGAAAACCGTAGGTATTCATATAATATGGGAAACGTGATGAGCAGCCAATGCCCGAAACAACAACAAAATCTTCTTTGCGGATACCCAGATTTGGAAACACATTCTCTACCGAGTGAAGGATGGCATGATCGCCACAACCCGGACACCATTTTACCATCTGGTCGCTGCTGAAATCTTCTTTTGTAAGTTGAATGCGCTGGGTTTCTATGATTTGATTTTCCATAACTTAGTGTTTTAGTAGGGCATTAAATTTCTCTTCGAGTTCGGCCACCATGAAAGGTAATCCCTGAATTTTATTGTATTGTTCATATTTAAACTGAGGAAAACTCATTCTCATATACTTAACAAATTGACCGTTGTTAATTTCACAAACCACAATTTTCTTGAAATTAGAAAGTACCTTTTCGGTATTTTTTGGCAGTGGCATAATATATCTGAAATGCGCCAAACTAACCGATTTTCCTTGCTTTTGCATTTTTTCAACTACAGTGCGCATCACTCCATAGGTACCGCCCCAGCTAACTACCAATAATTCAGCGTTTTCATCGCCATATATAATCTGATCAGGCAAATAATTCGCTACACGCATCACCTTTTCTTCGCGAAGTAATGTCATTCGCTGATGATTCATCGGATCATGGGAAACATTACCTGAGCCATCTTCTTTCTCGAGACCTCCGATACGATGACGTAAACCGTCAGTACCAGGTATTGCCCAAAAACGACTCAATTTTTCCGGATCGCGGCGATAAGGTTTATAGTTTGGATCGTTTGCCTGAACAATCGGAGGATTAATTGTTGGCAAATCTGAAACCCTTGGAATCTTGAATACTTCGGAACCATTTGCCAATGAGCCATCAGTCAATAAGATTGTTGGTGTCATGTGCTCCAGACTCAACTTTGCAGCTTCAAAGGCACCATAAAAGCAGTCGACCGAGCTCTGCGCTGCAATCACAATCACCGGTGCATCGCCATTTCGGCCAAACAATGCCTGCAGCAAATCGCTTTGTTCCGATTTTGTGGGGAGTCCTGTTGAAGGACCACCACGCTGAACATCAACAATGACGAGCGGCAACTCTGTCATCACAGCCAATCCAATGGCTTCGCTTTTTAATGATAATCCGGGGCCGCTAGTGGTAGTAACTGCCAATGAACCTGTAAAACTGGCTCCAATGGCGGATACAATACCTGCAATTTCGTCTTCAGCCTGAAAAGCCTTGACAGACAGATCTTTATGTTTGGCAAGCTCCTGTAAAATTTCAGTTGCCGGAGTGATTGGATAGGAACCTAAAAACAATTCTCTTCCCGAACGCTCCGAAGCAGCCATTAATCCCCAGGCAGTTGCAACATTTCCTGTGATGTTACGGTAAATACCTTTTGCGAGAGGAGCAGGTTCCACTTTAAAAGTTGACCCCAATACCTCTAACGTATCAGCATAATTGAAACCAGCCGCCAATACCATTTTATTGGCCTCAACCACCAATGGATTGGCTTTAAATTTTGTTTCAAAATACTTGCTTACCAGATCTATTTCTCTGTTAAACATATACATAATGATACCTAAAGAAAACATATTCTTACTTTTAAGTACCGTCTTATTATCCAGGTTGAGGCTGGTTAATGCATCCTTCGTTAGATTGGAAATTGGAGCCTTGATCAGATTGTAACCGTCCAAACTACCATCCAGGGTTGGATCAGTTGAATAACCGGCCTTCTCAAATCCTTTTTCAGTAAAAGTGTCAATATCCACGATAACGATGGCACCTTTTTTAATCCATTTCATATTCGCTTTCAACGATGCCGGATTCATGGCAATCAACACATCGGCCAAATCGCCCGAGGTATAAACCGTTTTCCGTCCGAAATGAATTTGAAATCCGGATACCCCGGCCACTGTTCCTTGCGGAGCACGAATTTCGGCAGGATAATCGGGAAATGTTGCAAAATCGTTGCCTGCGAAGGCAGTGGAGTCGGAAAAAAGCGAACCGGTGAGTTGCATTCCATCACCCGAGTCACCGGCAAATCGAACAACAACCTGCTCGAGTCCGACTATCTTACTTTTTTTAATTGTCATAAAACGTTTGTTAAGTTTGGCAAAGTTAAAAGTTTTCAGTGAGCACACATATACCAAAAAAACCATGCTGACAATAACCTTTGTTTTAAAAATAAAATAAAAATGTATTTATTTGATTTAATGCATTTTAATCAATATTTCGTGAAGTATTTAACAATGAAATTCGGTTAATATAAAATCAATCTAAATTTAAAATTCACTAATATTGTGTAATTGTCCTGTGGCCGAATAATCGCGGTTTCAGTTTCAGGTTTTGATCAAAGGTTAATCCCATTCATTTTCTGAAATTTTCATTAACAGTCGAATGATTCCATTTCGGAAATATTTAGGATATTGGTATTTACCAAGGATTTAAAAAGGGGAACAATTTAGATTTGCTATAAATTAATCGGTTCGGTTTAACCGAAAGATTCAATCAACTATATTTGCAGCGTAATTACAACAATTTAAATCGATTTATTATGGCTTACAAAATTTCTGACGATTGCACCGCTTGCGGTACTTGTATCGATGAGTGTCCGGTTGACGCTATTTCGGAAGGTGATATCTATGTTATTGACGCTGATATCTGCACCGATTGTGGCTCATGCGCTGATGTTTGCCCGGTTGAAGCAATCAGCCCTGAATAAGGTCAAACATTAAAATTTGAACTGAAAAGCCCGCAAATGCGGGCTTTTTTTGTGTGGCGCTACAAAGATGGAATGATTCTTAATTATTTCCATACCTTTGTATTGAATTTCAAATGCCCGAAGGTTCATGGACATCTACTCCTTTATTAACAGCACCGATCCGGAAGTTATTGAAGAACTTTACCGGAAATTTCAAACAGACCCAACCCAGATTGATGCAGGCTGGAGGAGTTTCTTTGAAGGCTTTGATTTTGCGCAAAAACACTATCCGGCCAAGGCGACAGCCTCAATAAAAACTTCCACTGAATTCAAAGTCCTTAACCTGATTGACGATTACCGTAAACGGGGTCATTTGTTTACGACCACCAATCCGGTAAGAAAGCGCAGAACCTACAAACCAGGTCTTGAACTTGAAAACTACGGGTTGAAAACCACTGACCTGGATACTGTTTTTGAAGCAGGAAGTGAAATCGGACTCGGAAAAGCATCACTTCGCGCCATCGTTCAGATGCTCGAAGAAACTTACCGTCGTTCGTTGGGTGTTGAGTATATGTACATCAGAAACACTGAGATAGTCGACTGGATGAAAAGCAAAATGGAGCCTATCCGAAACACACCTCATTATCCCGATTCAGATAAAAAATACATTCACCGGAAGCTGCAGCGTGCAGTTGGATTTGAGAAATTTCTACACAAAAAATTTCCCGGACAAAAGCGTTTTTCTCTTGAAGGCGCTGAATCACTGATTCCAGCTATGGATGCCATCATGGAAAAAGGCTCAGAAATAGGCGTGAAGGAATTCATTATCGGAATGGCACATCGTGGCAGGCTAAATGTGCTCGTGAATATCTTACGAAAACCATATACAGATATTTTTGGTGAATTTGAAGGCAAAGAATATGACGATGAAACTATCACAGGTGATGTTAAATACCACCTGGGATATACCAATGAACGTAAATCAACCAAAGGCAATCCAATAAAACTCACACTGGTACCAAACCCTTCACATCTTGAAGCTGTTGATCCGGTTGTTGCGGGCGTTGTTCGCGCTAAAATTGATTTATGTTATGACGGCGATGCCTCTAACATCGCTCCGGTGTTGATTCATGGTGACAGTTCGGTCGCAGGTCAGGGTATTATTTATGAACTGCTGCAGATGTCGGAGCTAAAAGGTTATAAAACCGGTGGCACAGTGCATGTTGTTATCAATAATCAGATAGGATTCACTACCGATTACCTCGATGCACGATCTAGTATTTATTGTACAGATATCGCCAAGGTTACGCAATCTCCTGTCCTGCACGTAAATGGAGATGATCCGGAAATGGTTGTTTATGCCGTGCAGCTGGCGATGGAATTTCGGCAAAAATTTAAAAAAGACATTTTTATCGATTTGCTTTGTTACCGGAAATACGGCCACAACGAGGGCGATGAACCACGGTTTACACAGCCTATACTCTATAAAGTAATTGAGAATCATCCGAATCCGAAGGAGATTTATGAAAAGAAATTACTCGAAAGTGGTGTATTGAGCCAGAAAGAACTCAACGATCTTGAAGCGAAAAATAATGCCAAACTCGAAGAAAGTTTGCTTGCAGCCAAAGACAGAAAAAAATCATCCATCACAAATTTTCTTGCCAGTACCTGGGAAGGAATACGTAAAGCCACAAAAGAAGACTTCGATGTAAGCAGTGAAACCAGAGTGAATATCGATCTGCTGAAAGAAATAAGTAAAAACATTACCTCCCTTCCATCCGATCTGCAATTCTTCAGGAAAACCATTCGTTTGCAGGAACAGCGGGCCGAAATGGTGTTTAAGGACAACAAATTGGATTGGGCCATGGGTGAATTGCTCGCTTATGGCAGTTTGCTCCACGAAGGTTTTCCCGTCCGATTGAGTGGACAGGATGTGGCACGTGGCACTTTCTCACACCGTCATGCGGTATTGCGTGTCGAAGATTCAGAACTTGAATATACCCCACTCAATCACATTTCTGCCGGTCAGTCAGGTTTTCATGTGTTTAATTCACCCTTGTCAGAATACGGTGTCCTTGGTTTTGAGTATGGTTATGCTCTGGCTTCTCCGAATAATCTGACAATTTGGGAAGCCCAGTTTGGTGATTTTAACAATGGTGCTCAGATCATTTTTGATCAGTTCATAAGCAGTGCCGAAGACAAATGGAATGTAATGAACCACCTGGTAGTGCTGTTGCCTCATGGTTATGAAGGACAAGGTCCCGAACATTCAAGTGCACGTATAGAGCGGTTTCTCACATTGTGTTCTGAAAATAATATGCAGATAGCAAATTGTACCACGCCTGCAAATTTCTTTCACTTATTACGAAGACAATTGAAACGACCTTTCAGAAAACCACTGATCGTGTTCACGCCAAAAAGTTTGCTTCGACATCCAAAATGTGTTTCACCAATGGAAGAGCTAAGTGAAGGACACTTTATGGAAGTTATTGATGATGTGAATGCACATATCGGGAATGTGAAAAAAGTTGTTTTCTGTTCGGGTAAAATATATTACGATCTGCTTGACGAAAAAATAAGATTAAACAACGAAACCATTGCCCTTGTCAGGGTTGAGCAACTTCATCCATTGCCGCGCAAACAGATGACAGATATTGTTAAAAAATACAGCAATGCCAAATCACATCTCTGGGTTCAGGAAGAACCGATGAACATGGGTCCATGGCACTATATGCACCACGAATTCAAAGAAGTAGCCCTTAAGGTGATTGCCCGGCCTTCCAGTGGAAGCCCTGCTACCGGATTATCAAAATTTCATGCCATCCGTCAACAAAAGATCATTGACAAAACGTTTGAAGAATGTAATTGTATCTATCTGGATAAAGAATGTGGCATGCTGTGTATCGGAAACAAATGGCGGTCATTCGAAAAAGAACTTGACGAATTAAAAGTTGACCAAATCGACAGTAAATTCCATACCGGTGAAAAACAATTGCAATAATAATCCAACATACCATACCCATGACGATCGAAATTAAAGTTCCCAGTCCCGGCGAGTCAATCACCGAAGTTTTACTGGCCAGTTGGCTTGTTGAAAATGGTTCTTATGTTGATCAAAATCAGGACGTTGCCGAAATTGACTCAGATAAGGCAACATTGAGTGTTTCGGCACCTGTCGCCGGAACCATCCATTTTAATGTAATTGCCGGTGATACTGTTGAAGTAGGAAAAGTGCTCGCTACCATCGATGCCGGGGAAGGATCGAAACAAAATTCTCCCTCCACTCCGGTTGAAGTTACCAGCGAAAATAAAACTCCCGAAGAGGCAAAAACAGAAGAAATAACCGATCAGGGTTCAAAAAAACCTGCTTTACAAACCAGTCATTTACACATGAGTCCATTGGCACGAAAACTGATGGAAGCCGGGAATATTAGTGATGAAGCATTGATGAATTTTTTCAGTCATTACCGGTTAGGAACCAAAGATATTGAGTTTTATCAGGAGAATATTACAACTACTGGTATTTCAGAAACTAAGTCAGCTGGAATTAAGGTTGATTCATTGAGTCGCGGTTCTGACCGAAAGAAAATGACACCGCTTCGGAAGAAACTCTCTGAACGCCTCGTCTCAGTAAAGAATGAGACAGCTATGCTTACCACTTTCAATGAGGTGAACATGACACCTATCATGGAAATACGCAAGAAATACAAAGACATTTTCAAAGAAAAACACAATGTTAACCTGGGGTTTATGTCGTTTTTCACCAAGGCTGTGACTGAGGCACTCCTACTATTTCCACAGGTTAATTCACAAATTGACGGCGATGAAATAGTGACATACAACTATGCTGATATCAGTATAGCCGTTTCAGGACCAAAAGGCCTTGTTGTGCCCGTAGTTCGTAATGCCGAAAAACTGAGTCTTGCCGAAATCGAATTTACAATCAAAGGGTTGGCATCGAAAGCAAGAGATAATAAACTGAGTCTGGATGAAATGACTGGTGGTACTTTTACCATTACAAACGGAGGTGTTTTTGGTTCCATGCTCTCCACTCCCATCATTAATCCGCCACAATCGGCCATCCTCGGGATGCATAATATTGTTGAACGACCTATTGCTGTGAACGGCAAGGTTGAAATCCATCCAATTATGTTTGTCGCCTTGAGTTATGATCACCGCATCATCGATGGACGCGAATCGGTTGGTTTTTTGGTGAAAGTGAAAGAAATGCTCGAAAATCCTTCAAAAATGTTGTTTGGATCGAAAGACCCGATCGAAAAATTATTAGAACTCTAATATGAAACGTGAAGTTGATTTTTTGGTGATTGGCTCCGGTATTGCTGGTTTAAGCTATGCGCTTAAAGTAGCAGAACATGGGAAAGTACTTGTCGTGAGCAAAACCGGAGTGAGCGAAACAGCCACCTGGTATGCACAGGGTGGCATTGCAGCTGTGATGTATAATCCGGATAACTACGAAAAACACATTGCCGACACTATGAAAGCGGGAAATTACCTGAACGATGAAAACATTGTCAGGATAACGATAACCGAATCTACAGAACGTGTGAAAGAACTGATCGATTGGGGTACCCAGTTCGACATGGAAGCGTCGGGACGCTATTCCCTGGCCCGTGAAGGCGGACATTCAGAATTTCGCGTGCTGCATCATCAGGATAATACCGGTGCCGAGATTCAAAGGGCATTGGTTGAGCGGGTGTGTAATCATCCGAATATTGAAGTGCTCGAAAATCATTTTACTCTCGACATCATCACCCAGCACCATCTCGGTAAAATTGTACGTAGTTCTCACAACGATATCCAGTGTTTCGGCGCCTATATTTTAGATCCGAATACAGGTTTAATTGAAACTGTGCTAGCTAAAACAACCCTGCTAGCAACAGGCGGTGCAGGAAATGTTTACCAAACCACCACCAATCCTACCATCGCCACAGGCGATGGCATCGCCATGGTTTACAGGGCAAAAGGCATTGTGGATAATATGGAATTCATTCAGTTTCACCCCACTTCGCTGTATAATCCAGGTCAAAAACCATCTTTTCTCATTACAGAAGCACTCAGGGGTGCAGGGGCCGTGCTGAAAGATTCAAAAGAACGGGAATTCATGCAGAAATATGATTCGCGTGGATCGTTGGCCCCACGTGATATCGTTGCCCGCGCTATCGACAATGAAATGAAACTTTCGGGAAGCGACCATGTTTACCTCGATGCACGTTCCATCAGGGAACATGAGATCATGAACCATTTCCCAACTATCTATGCCAAATGTTTAAGCCTTGGAATTAATATCACAAAAGAAATGATTCCGGTGGTGCCGGCAGCCCATTACATTTGTGGAGGCGTGAAAACAGATGAACACGGACGTACCAGCATCCATAATTTATATGCTTCAGGCGAAGTGGCATCAACAGGATTACATGGTGCTAATCGTCTGGCTTCCAACTCACTACTCGAATCCATTGTTTTTTCTCACCGTGCCGGTTTACATGCAATTGAGAATATATCCAGGATTGATTTCAATAATGAAATTCCCGATTGGAATGCTGAAGGAACTGTTCTGAATGAAGAAATGATCCTTATCACGCAATCAAGAAAGGAATTACAATCCATTATGAGTAATTATGTGGGTATTGTTCGTTCAGATATTCGCCTGAAAAGGGCTTTCGACCGCTTGAAAATCATTAGCGAAGAAACCGAAGAACTCTATGACCGCTCAGTGGTTTCAATTGATATTTGCGAATTGCGCAATATGATAAAGGTGGCCCATCTGATCATCAAATTTGCTTCTCAACGACGTGAAAGTATCGGATTACATTATTCGATCAATTATCCGGCAAAGTAAGTTTGGAGTGAACTAAGGTTCGGAGTTGCCTGCCTCGTGCACAGGACGAGGAGCTAAAGTACTTTAGGTTGATGGGTTAATAGGTTGATAGGTTGGTGGTTTTGCTTTTAAACTTTCAAATTGCCAAATTATCAAATTGTCGAATTATCACATTTTCAAATTAAATAAAATGGCCTTAATTAGAAGTGTAAAAGGAATCTCACCAAAATTTGGCAAAAACTGTTTTTTTGCTGAAAATGCCACCATTGTTGGCGAAGTCGAAATGGGCGATAACTGCAGCGTTTGGTTCAATGCGGTGGTGCGTGGCGATGTGCATTACATCAAAATCGGGAACAACGTTAATATACAGGATGGTGTCATTATCCATTGCACGTATCAAAAAGCTCCCGTAAACATAGGCGATAATGTTTCAATTGCGCACAATGCCATTATTCATGGCTGCACTATTGAAAGTAATGTGTTGATTGGCATGGGTGCCATCGTCATGGATGGTGCTGTTGTTCAAAGCAATTCCATTGTTGCCGCTGGTGCTTTGATCGCCAAAGATACCATCGTTGAATCAGGAAGCGTGTATGCCGGCGTGCCTGCCAAAAAAATAAAATCCATCGATAAAGCTTTGCTCGAAGGTGAAGTGCACCGTATTGCGGCATCCTACACCATGTATGCCAGCTGGCATGATGATACGATTGAGCCGTTGAAAAAAGATTAATTTTGCAATTTTACAACTAAACCCTAAAAGCAATTCATGTCTGACTTATCTTAAAACACACGGGATCACTTAGTTAGCACAAGTCTTTTATTGAAAATATAATTCTCAAATTCAATTATTAACGAATATACACCAGATGAATGATTTGAAATATCAATCATATCAGGTAGGTATTCACTTTTATTAACATAGACAATTTCACTAAGACTATTTTCAACTATGATTTTTTTTATCCTCAAGTTTTTGGTCATTGTGTTCAAATAATAAATTCCATTATTAGATGGATTTGGATATACATTTACAATATTAGGATCATCCATTTCTGGCGAGTTGTTATTACTTATTTCATTTTTATTAACTGAATACCTAACCAATACCGAATTACGACTTTCACTAAACAATCCAACAGTTTCATCTATATAAACATTATCACTATAATTTGCCAGCAAATAAATATATTGGCCGTTTACAATTGATACACTTTTAATGTTAATATCAAAAAAACTTGAAACTAATTTTCTATATATTAGATCTTTTTGAAAGTAAATTTCATGATTCCGATTTGCAGTCAGGTAATAATCTTCTGATTTGTCTGATTTTGTTATTACATCAAGCAATCTCAAAGAATCAGAAATGAACATTCTGTTCAATGAAGTCTCATCTATAGAAATATTATATTTTTCATTCCGATCTGAGAATTTGTCATCTGAGGAGATGGATTGGTTCAATTCAACAATCTTGTAAATTTGAGATGCTCCATAATCCAAAATAAACAATGAATCGCTATTGAAAAATAATTTGTACTTTAATGCTGATGGATTTCTAAAAAATGTTTTCGAAAATATAGCCTGTCCATCATTTTTATCTAACTGGCTAAGGATTAGTTGATAAGAATTATTCGATGTAAAAGTTTGCTTAGTTTTTGTAACTTCAACCGTATGTGAGCCCCAGTAAATATGTTTTTTGTGAATAAGTAACATGGTATTTAATGCCATTATTGAGGTTTCATGTTCTACAAACCATAGTAATTCACCTTTATTGTCAAGCTTGATGAGAAAAGAAAGTGGAATATTGATTAAGGAGATATCGTTGAGAAACGATCCACTCGACACACCGCTAATATAAATCTGATCATCGTCAACAACCAATTGCTGAGCGATATTACAGCCCTCATTTCCGAACTTTTTCACCCATAATAACTTACCATCAACTGACCACTTAGACACGAATGCATCATCACTCCCATTCGAAACAATAGTTGTGTCACCAAAAAAAGCCTGACCTGAGAAGATACCGCAAACCAATACATTACCATACTTGTCCAATGCGATTGAATTACCCATTTCAGTAGCAATATTTTTCCTGCATGTATTCCCTCCCGCCTGTTTGAACCATTGAACTGAACCATATTTGTCAATTTTCGCAAGAAAAATATCAGTATCACCATGTGAAGAATATTTTACTCCACTAACTACTATTTCACCCTGAAAGAATCCGGTGACAAATACATTTTCATATTCATCAATACACATCGCGTTTGCCTCATCTGTTAAATCACCTCCAATATCAACAACCCAATCAACGCTACCCTGTTGTGCTTTGATAATAGTAAAAAAAAACAAGAAAACAGTGAAAATGGATATTCTGAGAACTACGTCCATTCTGTGATCAATTTTTTGATTTGTTTTCATCTGTAGACAATTCATGTTATTTCTGAGAACTTTCAATTTCATCATTATCAAGAATATTGAAATTTACACCTGTAGGATCATTAATCTTGAAAATCAAATTTGTCTTTTCATTCGTCATCTTTGTATCGATGAGCAACCTTTGCGAAGGATTCATAACAACTTTAATCTCTTCACTTTTCTTGTTGTAAAAACCGACAGAATTATTATCCGAATAAATATCCACCTGATACCATAAAAAATCCTTTTTTCTGTTTCGTAAGATTTTATATACATCCGACATCTCTATCATTGATCCTCCATTTATTCTCGATATTGATTTTTCGTTAATACCACCGACATTAAGACTTAATATTTCGGTTGCTTCATCATTACTCTTAGCTTCCGGGGTCGACTGACAAATTTCAGCACCAGCTTCAAAATTAGCTCCATACTCAGTTTGAAATCCGTCCTGTAAAATAATTTCGTTTCCGGTGTATCGAATATCCGAGCCCGAAGCAAATATTGCTGGTAATGCTTCGCCACCTATATTAATATTCCTTGCTATAATATCCTCATATACTCCGGAACTCTTATTAAAATTTTTAAACGAGAGATCAATATCAGCATCACATAATGATTCTTTCTTATCAATGTTAAGAAAAATAACACATCCTTTATCCAGATAACCTGGCGCACTCTCAAGTATAGAGTGATAGGATTTGCAAATGCCATGACCATATCTGTCACCTGGTAATGGATCGATTGTGCACCAATGATATTCTGTGACTAACTGAGAATGTTGCGATTCGAAATATGAGTGGAAAGCTTGACCAGCATTATCTGCAAGCGATGGCCCCCCTATATAGAAATCCTGATTATTGGGCGAATTCCTACTAAAATCCTTGAAAAGAGTAATACTATTAAAGTTTTTCCCGATGTTATAGAAATTATTTCGAAATCCTGCATCAATTAATTCCCATTGATTGAACGTATTTCTGACAAAAAGAGGAAAATCCCAATAGTAATATACGCCATTGTTGCTATTGTAAACTGAGGCAAGACGGTTTTCGAATATTGAAACTACATGACCAAACAAAACATTTGGACCTTGTTGAGAGCCACTCAGCGGGGCTGGAATGTGCTGTTCCAAATCCCAGACTTCGCTTTGAGATTTATTCCTGTTATAAACATTTATATATCCATTATTGTTGCCTGTCTGGGGGGCACCAACTGCAATTAAATCGTTGTAAATATCCACTGAGGCACCAAAATAATCACCAGCCGAATTTCCACCAATTTGTTTTTGTCTTCCCCATTGATCTATACCATTAAAATCTCTGAAATAAACTAAGGCAATACCAACATTCATATATGCTTTTTTACAACCAACAACTGCATAATCACCCCAAATTGCAACAGAACCGCCGTAATCCTCCGAATCTGCAAAATTATTTTCTAGTATTTTAAGTGGATTTACATTACCACTCCAGCCACCTTGTGGTTTTTTATAGATTGCGGCATTCTGAGTACTACTTACAATAACGTATTCACCATTAATATCTACAGCTCGTCCAAAGTATTTTTGGCCGGGTGGAGGAATAAGTGTTGCTTTTTCTACCCAGACTCCAATTTGATTTTTCTCATAAATCCATACTGAACTATTGTCCGAGGCGCTTTTTCCCGGTGAACCAATTACGGCTGTATAACCATCTACTGAAACCGAAAACCCAAATTGCTGATTTGAATTATTCCCAACAATTAATTGACTACCAGTACCATCATTACCCCATTGTTCAATAATAATATATACTGGTTGCATCTGATTCCCATGAACATCTGTACCATCTATCTTTATTGTTCCATATCGTGTAATATCAACTTCATTTTTAAAAACTGAAATACCAATAGACGCCGAATTGTTACAACATATAGGACCTCCACTTGTTGGAGATACTACACACCATGAAGAAGCATTTTCCATTGCGGTTGCTACCCAGTTCATATTCAATAAACCGGGATTTGAGATTTCTACTGAAAATGTGTGTGGATCAGCATCAAATACATAATAACCTGAGTTTTCAGCAATTAGATTCAGGTAAGCCATTTGGCTGGTAACAGTAATTTTTTTCTCTTCAACATCGTAATAAGAAAAAGTATTAACATATTGTGGATCAAGGATATTAACATCATAACCATGTTGATCATTCCATGTTTCAAGCCTGAGTGTGTAATCTCCTTCAATATCAAACTTATAAGTGAAATAATGAGTAAAACTGTATTGATCAAATGGGAAGGTTTCTAGTTTTTCCTTTAATTTATTACCATTCGAATCGTATAATCGCCAACGTAAATTTGTAGGATTCCACTTTGACTCCGGAACTCCGGGACTACCAATTGGTGATAAAACACTGTAAAACATCTTTTCTGACCCTTTACATAGGGTATATGGCCCACAACAAACATCAGCACTTATAAATTTTGGTGCATTTACAACGATAATTACAGTTGTCGCATATCCGGTGGCCGATGAACCATTCACTAACAAATCCAAAGAAACATTGTATTCTCCTTCATTTTCAAATTGGAAATCTTGTGACGGAAGTGGTGGCCCATATTGAGACCACATAATAGTTTTATAGTAATTTGGATCTCCAACTTTTGTTATACTATATGTACCGTAATATAATCCCGGCAAGATAGGATCATTGTTTAATACTGGTTGAACAGTTACATCGGTAAACGGATAAACAGGATTATTTTCTTGCTGTCGTATCAAACTAACATCCAGTTCGTTAGGTTCTACATTTATTTCTCTTGCATATGAAATGGTTTCTGGCTGACCTTGTAAGTTTGTTCCGGTTACATATGCTTTCACCAAAAAATCGCCCGCCTGATAATACTGGTGTGTGAAAATCTGATATGAATAATCATCTGCTATGATCTCACTCATACCGTCGCCAAATTCAATTTCAAAAGTGTAAGGTGGTTCAAGATTAGAAACAGACACTTCCATATTCCTGATAAACCATGTTTCCTGAAAATCCCAGATTGTTATCCATGGTGCGGTTAGCGGATCAAAATTCAGTTCTTTTGAATATTCATTACTTCCAACAGCGTTCGCTACTGAAAGAGTAACCGTTGAACCATCACCATCGAACGAAATGCCGGTTGGGTTTTTTTCAGTTGAAATCAGTCCATTGCCAAAATCCCAAAAATACTCGCTTATAATCCCCTCTGAATCATCGAAAAAATCTACCAGCGTTCCTTTGTTATCTGAACTACTGGGTACATAAATATACCTCGCTACAGGATAAATTAATGGAATCACTATTACACTTTTGCTTATTGTATGTGTAGCAGGTTCTGTTGTATTAATTGTTAATGTTACCTGATAAACACCACTATAATCATATTTGTGTTCAGGATTCTGTTCTAATGAACTTCTTCCATCACCAAAATTCCAGTTATAGACAGTAACAGTGTGGGGTGTAATTGCAGTGAATTTAACAAGATTATTTTCATCTCCAAGGAGTTCCACTTCAAAATCAACTGGTACGATTCCAACTTTGAAGCTATGATTTTCATCAGACCCTGAATTTAGTGCCGGTGAAAATGTTGTGCTATTTTGCCTTATTGGCAATGAAAGTGCATTTTTCTGCATCGGGTTGTTGTTCAGATCAAAACCATCGATTTTCAATTTATTGACACTGTTGTTCTGCATACTAGATGCAGGAACATTGAATACCCATTCTGTTTTTTCATCATTATTTGCAGTCACTTTTCTTTCAGAAAAAGTGTTTAAACCCAATGTTATCTCCTTCATTGCCTCAGATGTGTATACATGCACTTCGCAATCAGCCCATGATAATGATACATTAGGATCGGGTTCTAAGTACAACAAATTACCACCATCAATCCATTCTCGACTATAGAGTATAACAGAAGGTGGAAATTGCGATAGTTCCACTTTTTTTACAAAAGGGGCAAAATTGTCAATATTAAAAACAACTGCTGTGGGACTACTAAACATAGCGTTCGTAACTGTTTCAACACGTAAAAAAGCTTCATATTCACCATCAGGATATCTGGCAAGCAAATTATGTGGTGCCAACAGAAGGTTTTGCCCTATTTGATGATCAATCCTAATACGTGGAAAAAAGTCAGAGAAATAGTAATCATCCCATGGATGTGCACCACTATCCCTATATGCATAAGGATCTATCCCGGTAATTGATTCATCTCCTACAGGGGCAGTAGTTATATTATGCGAAGAAGGTGTCTCTGGGTATAATGGTGAAGGACTGGTATTAATACCACCTAAGTTCATTTTCGACTCCACATATTGCCCTTGGTAAAGTTGATATGAAGAATTTACTGTGCCCCAGTTTCCGCAGGCTTCAGTGCTTTTATATTTAGGTTTTAAAAATAAATCAACCCTATCGACATCCATCAGAACATTGGTGTAGGTTGCATCATTACCACCACCGATCATACTTGCTCTACCTTTAAAATATGACCTTGATTCGTCATTGGCACCATAATTAATGGCATGTGTTTGAATACTGCAATCAAAATTGGTGCGTTGTCCAAAATTTAGTATTGACATGGGACTATAATCATTTTGTATAGCATTATGGTCTCTGATAGCAATATCAATATCACGAAAAGCATATAAGTGTAAATGAATACCCACAGTCATCGAAGGCTGTATAGAGTTTCCTATTATACCAAGTTCCATACCTTCTGTCACTACATTTGTCACAGGATATGTTTGACCGTTATAAGTTACGGTTGTTCCATCATCTGTACCCAATGCTATACCTGATGTTGTATTAATGATGACCCATTTTTCAATTGGTAAGATTTGTGTTAAAAAAAGTACCATATTACCTTTAACAATAGGATTACCAATTTGAGGATCTAATTTTTCGAATAAGTGCCCATAACCTAAATTGGGGTTGTTTCCATCTCCTTCAATAAAAATGTATTTATAACTTTTGCCATTTAGTTTTCTTACTATACCTGAGCAAGGGGAAACAATTCTATCTCCAACTACTTGACCAATACGTTGAAGGTCAATGCCTCTATGCCAATATGAATTACCGTCTGAATCTCTCGCCCCGTAATCGGATATTATATTAACTTTATTATAATTAGTGAGCGTTGATTGCAGCATATACTGCAACTGATAATTATCTTGAGCCATTCCGCTCATAATAATTGCCAATAAAATCATACTAATAAACAACTGTTTCATTGGATTCTCTCTGATTTAAAGTCCGTATCAAAACGTAACAAAACTGTATTGGTGTCATTTTTACTTACTCCATTCAATAGGATTCCTTTTATTGTTATCTCTTTAAATCTATTTAACTGTTCTTCTGTAACTTCAGTAATAAATTTAAGATTACTTTCCAAATTATAAAGAGAGATCGTTATTATTGGTTTGTTGTTTTTATACTCAATGACAGTACTTCCAATCAAATTATTGTTAGTATATAATCCAGTTAATGACACACCTGATCTATTAGTCCCTAAGGATCGTTCCAGAATAATTACATTCTTTTCAAGATCGATAATCCTATAACCTAATTCAGACCACTCCAATCCTTCGTCATCAAGCTCTATACCAAAACCATGTACCAAATATTTACCATCATTTGTTATTCTTGGCGTAATAATCTCAACATCAGATGATTCGACTGTTTTATATAATTCACCTTTTGAATTGTAAATATGTAAGACTGTTGCATATCCAAACTTCCTGTCCTCTGAAAACACCATCAAATAATGTGGGATAACTACAAATTGATTATCAGGTGAAAATACTATTGAAGAATAGGTGTATCCAGAAAGTGGAATCAAGTTTTTTGAAGATTCATAAGTAACAAGACCCGGGATTTCATTGTTAATAGCTTTGATTGTCGAAAAATCGAATGTTTTACTCTTGTCTTCTTTATAATCGCTTTCGGGATATGGTAAATTCCAAAATGGACTAAATTCTACCAATGAAAATGATCTTAGCACTTCGTTCTGAACCGTATCAATAAAAGTTACAATACATGAATCAGGATTACTTGGATGGAAATGATATTTAATTGTATTCTGTCCTTTTGCATAGAAGGAGCATATTATTAGTATGCTAATAATTACAATTTTCTTAATACTTGTCATATTCAAATTGTATTTATGGGTTATTATTTTTCAACTGCTCTACTTCGGTCTGCAGGGTATTTATCTTTTTTTCCTGTTCAAGCAAATACAGGGTAAGTTCTTCTATCTTTTTCAAAAGCAGACCATTCATATCTCCCAGGTTTATGCCTTTTTCAAGTACCTGGGCTTCATCAGGTATTTCAGGCAGGTGATTATTGATTTGGATAAATTCATCCAATTCATTAAGTGGCATCAATTTATAACCAGGTTGTAAAACCTTGTCCCACCATGTATTGGTATTCACGCGCACCAAATTGGCAGATATTTCGCCATTCACAAAAAGATTACTCGTATAATCAGGGCTGCCAAAATAAACATTATTATCTCCTCTGATTGACATAACCTGCGTATTCTGGTTATGAAATTCAATTCTTCCGGAAGTGCCACGACTAAACAACTTTATAGAGCCAGATCCTGCATAGTTGCTGTGGAGAGAAATATACGCATCGTTCTCATCGGTTCCGGCAAATATATTCAGTGGTTGCCAGTTTTCACGGGCTCCTTTAATATTTCCATTTAATCGAAAATTCCCATTCACATGCAGTGATTCCTGAGGCTGGGTGATCCCAATCCCAATTTTTTTTGTTGCATCAGTAAAAACATTGTTGCTCTGATTTGTCCAGGGGCCAATATTAGTAATGGTTTGAGGGTCAGTCCAAATAGCATTACCAAATTGATCGGCCAACAGCATGAACCCGGCATTGTAACCATCGGTTATCTGGAGTTGGGTAGTTTTTATTTTCCCAACCACTTCGAGTTTTTCAGTTGGTGCAAAGGTGCCCACACCTATATTATCTCTGACAATTAAATTTCTGGAAGTTTCCGGAGTAATTACATTATACCCTATTGAAACTGTTCCCTGAACTTCAAATTTTGATTTTGGAGTAATAGTACCTAAACCCACATTCCCTGTGTTTGATACAAAGATGCCACTGCCTGTAGTGTTGTATAGTTTCAAACCATTGGCATCGGGGGCTTTTACGGTAGAGGTAATTAGATTGAATCCGGCTGTTTGTTTGATGTTACCTATTACTTCCAGTTGTTCAGACGGAGTAATTGTGCCCAAACCAACATACCCTAAATTCGAAACAAAAATGCCACTTTCCTTGACATTGAATAGTTTCAATCCATTAGCATCAGGAGCTATTACTACGGAGGTAAATAGTTTATAACCGGCGGTTTGTTTGATGTTGCCTGTTACTTCAAGCCTTTCTGTTGGGCTAATAGTCCCCAAACCCACATTACCTGAATTTGATATAAAAATGCCTCTACCTTCGGTGTTGTACAATTTCAAACCATTGGCATCTGGGGCTTTTACGGTGGAGGTAATGAGGCTGTAACCCGAAGTTTGTTTTATGTTACCAGTTACTTCTAATTTTTCAGCTGGATCTGTTGTTCCCACACCCATATTCCCATTTAAAAACACAAAGTTTTGTCCTATTTGTGTATTGAAAGTGAAGTTATCCTTTGCTGCTGCTTTTATATAATGATTGGTAGTAAAATTGATAATGGAAAACTTTCCAACACCCGTTGCGTCAAGTTTGAGCGACGCATCCTCGTTGGCATCGGCAAAAATATGTAACTTAGCCGTTGGTGTTAACATATTACCTATTGCAACTTTTCCCGATTGGTTGCCAGCGGGAGTATCGCCAACAAAAAGAGTTGGTCTGGTGCTGTTAAAACCAATTACCAGACTGTTCGAGATATGGTTGACCAAAGGTTGAGTTAAGCCTAAACCTTTTCCAATTACAAAGGCACCATCAGCCTGTCCTTCAACGAAATAGCCAAGTACCATTGATCGAGTAGTTAATGCCTTTGCATAATATCCAATTGCATAAGCACTTGAAGCAGAAGCTGAAGAATATGAACCTAAAACATATGCATGTACACCGTTTATGCTTATACTACTATTACTTCCAATTACATATGAATGGCTACCGTTGGCAATGGCAAAGCTGCCAATGGCCATGGCATTGTTCCTTGTAGTGGAAGAGTTGTTGCCAATAACTGTTTGAAAATCATTTCCAACTATCTGACTAATCGTGTTACTATAGCCAATAATTGTACTTTTTCGCGGAGCATCACAATTCAAACATTGGGCGTTTACCTGTATGCCCATTATAATAATAAATATAGCGTTTAGTAGGTATTTGATTACATTTTTCATATTGATTAGACTTTAATATTTAATAACTGTATGGCTCTCGATTTGCTTTCCATTCTTGCTAATAATTTGAATAATATAGCTCCCAGATTTAACATTATCCATTTTAATAAGTGTTTTCCCTATTACTCCTTCTTGTTCAATAAGCAATTTACCAGAAATATCAAACAGTTGAATTCGAAAATCTTTAAGATAGCATTCTATTTCTAATTTATCAGTAACTGGATTGGGATACACCAAAGCATCCTTTATTTGCATGGTGTTTATAGCAGTTCCCACAAGCATTCCTTCATTATTAAGTTTGATAAACACTGGGTTGTAAACCTTTGTATCATGATTATACTTTGTAACGCAAATAAAACTTCCTCCGTCAGGGGTAGCTATAATATAATAGATTAAATAATAATCGTTACCTCCCAAAAATCGAAGATAGCGTAGGTTCAGTTCGGCGTCAACCTGACCAGTCATTACCCAGCATACTGTCATTGGATTAGGCATACCGATGTGTAAATTTTTTAGACCGACAAAAAATACTGAATCAGGATTGTTAAAATCAATGGTTTGTCTGTATGCCGACTGGTCAATTGTATCTAATGCACCAAAAAATACAGCTTTCTTTATGTTTAACAAACTATCATACTTAACAATATACAATTCCCTATCATTGGGGTCTTCAGCATTAGGTCTCACATAATCTGTTGCAAATAAAAAAGTGCTATCGGTATGCCATTTGGTAGTAATATAATCTTCTGTAAATGGAAGGCTGTCCAATCTAATAAAGTTAAAACTTGTATCGAAAACTGCACGTGCATCTTGCCCGTTACTCCCTTGAAAACCTTTGTTAAACAACCAAATATGCGTTGAATCATGATTCATCATAAAATTAGTTGACGAATAAGTTAGTATAGGATGTATATATTGTTGCAGAATATTTCCATAACCATCTATCCAAATCATTACAGGAGTATCACCTGTGCAAGGGAATCCACAAAAGGTCAAACCAACCAGATATTTATTTTCAATGATAAATGGTTTCTTCAATCCAAACGCCCAATAATTACTATAATCATGAAATTTAACCCAAATTGGATTAAAGGCAGTATCTACCTCCATTAGTAATAAAAAAGTTTGTTCGGTTTCATACAATTTAGCAATACCACATATGAGGTAACCATTATGAACAGATGGTGAAATACTTGAAAAATTGAACGTTGTATCGTTAAAATAGTACCGATATGTCGATGTATCACCATTAGTATTAAATTTTAATATATATGCTTTTGTCAAATCACTTGGCGAATAATCGGTATTTGTTCTTTCCGAAATTAATGTAATAACATTGCCATGATTGTCAATTATTGCATCATTTGAAAATTTTCTGGTTGAATAGTCCAGCTCAAATTCAAAAGTGTTTTGGGCAGGAACTATTTCTGCCCAAAATACCAGACCAATCAATACTGAAAATAAAATAAGCTTTTTCATTGTTCATCATATGGTAACTCATGGTTTGCAAAACACATTTTCCCTCGCTTTCTAAAACTTATTTTTGGGGCATGATAAATATAAATATTTTCATTATGTACCACGGATGTACTTACAACATTTACTTCTGCAAACCTAAAGTTTCCTGGATTTTGTTCTGATGCAAGCCATTCGTCTGCAAAAACTTTCAAATAATCGTAATAAAATTGCATTTCATGTGTGCCGTTTGGACCAACTTCTTGATGGAATTCCAAACATTCTGTGTCAACAATGAATGGTGCAACAGCTTCTGATGCTGCGAAAATTTTATAATCAAAAAGATTATCAAATTGATCATTTGTCATTCGATGCTCCCAATAATTCAGATCAAGTTGCAAGGTTGTTCCATAAAAAAACCAGCGGCATCCGGTTCCAGCTGATGCTGAATTGTAATGTGCCTGCAACTTGGCCTCGAAAACCTGTGGGGCATTGGTGCCCACATCATTACCATTACAATCGAAATATGTATATTTATCATAGTTATAAACTTCACTCTCTCCAAAATCTCCGGTAGTCTGCAATGTTCCGGTACCTGTAAGTGTTACAATGCGAAGTTTGCGTTTTAGTTCCGAGATATTTCCCATATCGGTTACGGTAGCCATTATAAATTGCTTGTTGTCTCCTTCAATACTGTAATATTTGTAGCTAATTCCTGTCAAAAAGTCGTCATAGGTATTAAATACTTCATTGACAGCAGCTTCCGTGCCATTAATCATGTTTAAATTGGTGTACAAGGTGTCGCGGTGTAGGCGGGCAAAAGGATAATTGCCATTAGTATAAAGGTAGTTAAGGGTGGCATCAATATACCAGATCGCTGAATCTACCTGCATTTTTTCATCGCTTTTAAGGTTGGGACTAATTTTGTAGCTGTCCAATCTATTTGCAAAATCAATGATCAGGTTTTCCGGATTAATCTCAGTTTGATTATTCGACTTGCCAATTTGGCTATCCTTAACACAGCCAATTATAAATAATACAAGCACAATGCTGATTACTTTTAAAAATGTAATGTAAGTTTTCATGATTTTTTTGTTTTATAATGATTTAATTTAATGGTCAGTGATCAGATCGGTTAATTCGCTTAAAATTTATAATTCTCTGATAAGCAAAGTAACCCTAACAGTATTTCAAATGTAAATAGATTCTTAGTACATGACAAAAATTGCAATTAATTGATAATCAAATAAATATGTTAATAACTTGGTAACAACTAATGCTTACAAAATGATTTAATATACTGATATTCAGTA
>CAITDJ010000148.1 GCA_903891085.1 uncultured Bacteroidota bacterium
TTGCTTGTCTGGCAGGATTTTATGTTCGCTGGTTCAATGTATCCTTACGATAATGCCTTTCTTGCAAATGTGGAGCAGGAAACCAGAGAACAGATAATCCGCTTGCGTTCTCATCCTTCACTGGCACTTTGGTGTGGTAACAACGAGGTGGACGAAGGTTTTCATAACTGGAAATGGGAACAATCGCTTAACTGGACTGATGCTGATTCTGTAGCCATCTGGAATGGCTATCTGGATCTTTTTGAAAAACGTATTCCGGCTATCGTTTCCAAACTCGATCCTACCAGGGCTTATTGGCCGAGTTCGCCTTCGAAAGGCTGGGGAAGAGAGGAGAGTATGACGCAGGGCGACAGCCATTACTGGGGAGTCTGGTGGGGTGAACAACCTTTTGAGAAGTATGAAGAGAAAGTCGGTCGATTTATGAGTGAATTCGGCTTTCAGGCGATGCCGGCGATGGCGACAATCGAAAGTTTCACGGATACAAACAGTCTTTCGCTAGATGATCCTGATTTACAGGCACATCAGAAAAATGCACGTGGTAAATATTTGATTAACAAATATATGGAAGCCGAATATCGGGTTCCTGAAAAACTGGATGAATATGTTTATGTGAGCCAGTTACTTCAGGCTGGTGGAATTACGAAAGCCATTGAAGCGCAAAGGCGAAATATGCCCTATTGTATGGGTACGCTTTACTGGCAATTGAACGATAGTTGGCCGTCAATTTCGTGGTCATCGATTGATTATTTTGGCCGTTGGAAGGCCTTGCATTATCGCTTAAAGGACGCGTTTTCCGATGTGTTGATCTCATTTGAAAAGGATGAGGATAGTCTGAAAATATTCGTAATCAGTGATTTAAAACGTGGAATTGTAGGAAATCTGCGTTTGTCAATGTTCTCTTTTACCGGTGATAGTCTGGGTGATTTATCAAAAGACCTGTTAGTTTCTCCAAATTCTTCCATGATGGTTCTTCATGTACCTAAAAGTTTTTTCAATCAAATGGCTTCTCCTGAACGTTCTTTTTTACTTTCTGAATTAATGGAAGACGGAAAAGTCATCGCTTCGAAGGTATATTTCTTCAATCTGCCCAAGGATTTGCAACTCGATAATATTGAACCAGTTATACAAAAAATAAATACTGAAAACGGTGTTCTTCTAACAGTTTCATCCAGCAGCCTGATCAAGGATTTGATGCTTCAAAGCAATGATGCAGAGGGTCGCTTCGAAGAGAATTTTGTAGATATTCTTCCCGGAAAAGAAAGAGCGATTTTGTTTCATCCATCCGGGAAAATTTCTGTTGACGATCTGATTTTCAGCAGTATTTCGCTAAATAGAATCAAGTAAATCAATAAACAATGAAAAGAATACTTTTTATTTTTCTGTTCATATCACAATTTGTTTCTGCACAGACAAGCTATGATGTGATGACCTATAATATTCGTTTGAATGTTGCCGAAGATGGAAAAAATGCCTGGGAATACCGGAAGGATTCCGTCGCTGCTTTTCTTCGTGAACAGCATCCGGATATTTTTGGATTGCAGGAAGTGCTTCATATACAGCTTCAGGATGTTATGTCGGCCTTGCCTGATTATCAGTTTGTAGGTGTTGGCCGGATTGATGGCAAAACGGAAGGTGAATATTCGCCTGTGTTTTTCAAGGCTTCAGTTTTTGAACTGGTGGATTCCGGAACGTTCTGGTTGTCAGAAACGCCCGATGTTCCCGGTTCAAAAAGCTGGGATGCGGCTTATGAGCGGATATCGACCTGGGCTTGTCTGCGCGATAGAAAAACAAAGGAAACATTATTCGTTTTCAATACCCATTTCGATCATATAGGCAAAGATGCAAGGTTCAATAGTGCTGGTCTCATACTTGACATGATTAAAAAAATCGCTGTAAATAATGCTGTTGTTTTGTTGGGCGACTTTAACTCTCCCACAAATGAATCTGCGTATCAACGACTTGTTAGTGATCCGAAAGTGAAACTCATTGATTCAAGAGAAACCACTCAATCTGATTCGTTGAATACCGAAATCACATTCACCGGCTTTGATCAAGTCCCTGAAAATGATGCATATATCGACTTTATATTTATTAATGAACGCTTTAAATCACTTGTTTATCAGGTCAAAAAAATAAATGACCGGAATTTCTATTTTTCCGATCATTTACCTGTGGTTTCCGAAATACAGTTTGTTAGGTAGTTTATCCTATTCAATCCGACTCCTTCTCGAGGAATGGAGTAGTTTAACCAAAGCCTTTGAAGCAACTTACCTATGTTATTCTTTGTCGTGACGACGCGGCAGACAACAATCGGTTTTTATTGTTTTTCAATTTCCTTGTAAACCAATGCGCTTGCCCCAACAATGGCGGCATCACCGCGTTTAAGTTGTGAAGGTAACACCTTGATTTTGTTTTTAAAAGTGGCCAACAGATTGCGTTCCATACTCTCAATGGTAGGTTTGAAAATATAATCGCCTGCGGCTGTTGGACCGCCAAAAAGGAAAATTGCTTCCGGACTCAGGTGATGTGCTGTGTCGGCCAACCCCTGTCCGAGCCAACTACCGGTCATTTCAAAAACTTCAAGCGCAATTTTATCTCCCTGTTCAGCAGCTTCGAAAATGATTTTTGAATCAAGTTCATTGTAACTATATCCGGCAAGTAAACTTTTTGTGTCGTTGTATTTTGCCATCAAATCGAATGCAGTTCTTTTCATGCCGGGAGCCGAACAATAGGCTTCGAGATGACCCAATCCACCGCATCCGCATTGCCGGCCGTAAGGAACGAGCACAGTGTGGCCACATTCGCCCGCAAAACCATCATGACCATATACAAGGTCACCATTGACAACAATACCACTTCCAACACCAGTTCCCAGGGTATAAACAACAAAGTTTTTCATTCCTTTGGCACCACCGTATATCATTTCACCAATAGCCGCTGCATTCGCGTCATTGGTGATGGCAAGTGCCTTCAATTCAGGAAACTGAAGTTTCAATAATTTGATCATTGGCACCACACCTTTGAAAGAAAGGTTGGGTGCCTGCTCGATTGTTCCGGTATAATAATTAGCGTTGGGGGCACCGATTCCAATACCCAGAATATCAATGTTTTTATTCAGTTTTTTAACCGAATTGATGAGTTCGCGTATGGCAGCACTCAACTCCTCAATATACTTGTCAATATCACCATGCGATGGTGTAAGAATATTTTCTTTTACCAGAACATTTCCGTCTATGTCGACAACACCAATCGCGGTATTTGTTCCACCTATATCAACTCCAATTGCAACTTTTGTCATGTTATTTTTATTAAGGTCAATCATTAATTACTTAGTGGACAAAGGATGTTGGAAAGAAATACACTTTACAACATCCTTTTTTCACAGGATTAAGCCCTGCGGATTTTACTTCCCTTCACCGCATAAAAGAAGATGTAAAGATAACAGATCGCAGGAACAATAAAGGCCAGCGAATAACCCGAAACATCTGCTACTTTTCCCATAATCAAAGGAATAATAGCACCTCCGAAGATCAAAGTGTTAATAATACCGGAAGCTGTGCTTAATTCACCCGGATCAAGATCTTTAACCGCCAATGTGAAAATATTTGGGAACATAATCGAGTTGAACATTCCGATAGAAACAACAGCCCAAAGTGCTACATTGCCAGTGGTGAAGGAGGTGACAAGTGCGAGTGCGGCTGCTACAAGCGCGAAGACTGCCAGTGAACGACCGGCGTTGCCTTTGCCAAATTGCATGAAAATAAAATTAACGATGGCAACAACCATAAATACGATTCCGATATTCCAACTCCAGTCCGTTACAAATGAACCGGAAACCAGTGCAAGTAACAATACCAATGCTACATACATATATTTTTTCGTGTTATCAGTAATATTCGATAACATGATCGATCCGAAAAACCTTCCTATCATTGCACCACCCCAATAAATGGCAACATATTTTCCGGCAATGGCAGGATCAATGTTGACGGAAGTTTTTAAGTAATTCAGAATCAGGGCGCCAACACCCACTTCAGCACCAACATAAAAGAAAATACCCAAAGCACCAAGCAACATATGCGGATAACGCCATACACTTTTGCGTTCCTGAGTCGATCCACCGCTAACATCTGGAAGTTTGGTAAGAAAGATAGCGATAGCAACCAATACGACAATTACACCGATGATAATAAATGGCATCTGAACTGTCTGTGCTTTCTCAACAGCGGTAAGCATATCGTTTGCTCCTGTAAATATGAAAACTGCAATAATCCATGGAGCAACCATGGTGGCGATTGAGTTGAGTGCTTGTACCAAATTGAGACGACCTCCGGCAGATTCTTCCGAACCTAAGGCTGTAACGTAAGGATTAGCAGCTGTTTGTAAGAATACAACACCTGAAGCAAGAACAAAGGTCGCCGCTAAAAATAATGGAAATGAGGGAACTTTCGCGGCAGGGAAAAACAGGAAACTACCGGTTGCCATAAGCAACAGACCAGTAATCAATGCACTTTTGTAACCAATCTTTTTAATATACAATCCAATCGGAATCGAAATAAAAAAATAGGTAATAAAGAAAGCAAAACTCAGCAACTGAGCATTAAACTCTGTTAGCTCAAAAATATCTTTTACCTTACCACTGAGGGTGATGATAAAAGTAGTAGCAAATCCAAAAATGAAGAAGATGGATCCGAATACAGTCATTCCCAGACCATAGTTAGCGTTTTTTTGTTCCATTATTGATAAGTTTTGTGTATTTAGATTTTCGTTCGGTTTTCCCAAACCGAATCCCAACAAAAATAAAAATAAATCCATCACATTGTTTAATATGATCACTATTTGAACAATATATTCAAAAGAATCAAAAAATAAAATGGAGAGTATGCTTTGGAATATCTGTCTTTAGTAAGGGAAACGAGCTTTACGACCTTGTTTTTGGTTACATTTGCATTCGTTTTCATGTAAAAAAATCAAATGAAGAAGCAATTTTTCGTAATTATTGGATTAATCGGTTTATCGATCGCATTATTGAGTTGGGGAGGTACCGGCCATTATAAAATAAATTCAGCATCCGGCCTTTCATTTAATACCGAGATGGCTCAGTTTAATGTATGGATTGCAACCCTTGCCAATCATGCTTCTGATGCAGATGACCGCAAGGCATGGGATCCGGAAGAAGGTCCGAAACATTATATCGATATCGATAATTATGATGAGTTTTTAATACAGGGGTGGATTCCTCAGTCACTCGATTCGGCCATTGCAATACATGGTTCAACTTTTGTTCACCGAAACGGTTACCTGCCATGGGCCACAATTACAACTTTCGACTCACTTAAAAGTTGTTTTGTAAGGCACGATTGGCCAAAGGCAGTGCTTTTTGCATCCGATCTGGGGCATTATGTGGCTGATGGTCATATGCCGCTTCATATTACCCGTAACTATAATGGTCAATATTCAGGAAATAATGGAATCCATTCACGGTTCGAATCCTCGATGATTAATTACTATATTTCACAAATCAACTATGATGGTTTCGAAATCAGCGAAATTGAAGATGTGAGTCAATATGTTTTTAATTATTTATATGCCAATTATCCTTATGTTGATTCGGTAATTATCGCCGATGATTATGCAACAGGTGTTGCCGGGAATACCGATTCTGATATCTATAAACAGGCACTTTGGCAGAAATCGAAAAACTTCACCATTCCATTATTCAAAAACGCTTCACACTCACTTACTGAGCTTATTTATACAGCCTGGGTGCAGGCAGGTAGCCCGCTGATGTCGCCTGAATCTGTTTTTACTCCCAATGAAAAAAATGTTTTTTCACTCGAACAAAATGTACCGAATCCATTCAAGGCCTCAACACGGATAAAATACAATATTGCTTCAAATTCAGAAGTGCTGCTGCAGGTTATTGATTTGTCGGGACATCTTGTTGCCACCCTCGAAAATGAACAAAAAGTTCAGGGTAGTTACTCGCTTGATTGGAGTCCGGCAAATCAAAAAGATGGCGTTTACTACCTGGTGTTAAAAACCAGCGATTTTGTTGCGTATAAAAAAATGGTGTTGGTGCATTAGTAGTTAATTTCACTATCACCCGATATCATCACCTTCATTTTTTGATTACCAAAATTTGTTGCCATTTCCAATTTCATAATGAAGTTTAATTAATTACCTAATAATTTCATTGAATTGGTATGCCATATCAGTTTTTGTGTATGTTTGTAACCTAAATTTATCCTCACTATGAAAAGACTACTACTTCTGACGGCCATTATAACGATTACAATCATCAGTTCATGCAGTAAATCCGCAGTAAATCCGGATGATAACAATCCATCAGAATTCAAATTTGTAAGCCTCACAGCACAGGATACCTTGTTACCTATAAACGGGATTACCACTGTTTCTGCCAATGCAACCGGATCGGGGCTCACCTACAACTGGAAAGCCAGTTACGGTTCATTCATCGGAAGCGGATCGAGTGTTAAGTGGACTGTTTGTCATGCCGATAAATTTACCATTACCTGCGAAGTGAAGGATGACAAAGGGAACACCGATTCTAAAATGATTGCAATCAATGTTCACTAGATTTTTTTCCTTACTGTTTCTGCTGGTTTCCCTTTTTTCTTCTGAATTGTCTTTTTCTCAGTGTTGTTCAACAGGCAGTCCTGTGGGCGCATCAGTGTATGTGGGGGTACTTGACAAAAACAGCCTTCGGTTGATTACCTATTACCGGCACAATTATTCAGATACCTATTACGAGGGAAAATCGAAAACGACGGACAATACGGCACTGAAATCATCAAACTACAATTTTTCGGGAATCGCTCTAGGATATGGAATTACCAAACGACTCACCCTGGAAACTGACCTGGGATATTTTTTCAATAAAAAACAGGTGTTTCAACACATCGATTATGCTGAAAAAGGCTATGGATTATCGACGGGTGGTGTTACTTTTAAATACGGAGCCCTGGTAAAACCTGCAAGGCAATTTGAACTTACTGTCGGCGCGGGATTCCGCTACCCATTGAGCAGTGATCCGCAGGTTGTGGATGGCGTTCAGTTATCACGCGATGTGCAACCCTCCACAAATGCATTCGCGGTTTCAGGGATGCTCTTTCTGAATAAAGGGTTTCCGACACTTAAAATGCGACTTTTCTCCCTAAATCGGTTCGACCATAATTATGATGATAAGTTGAATTACAAATACGGTGACATGCTGATCAATTCGCTATTTGTCTCAAAATTGATCGTCAAGTATTGTACAGCAATCCTCCAACTTCGAAGCGAATACCGTTGGAAAGACACTGATAACAGCGAAATAAGACCAAACACAGGAAATTATTTGATCATTCTCTCTCCACAATTGAATTATGCAATTGCCGGAAAATGGAACCTGTCATTGTTGGGCGATATTCCGATTTTTAAAAATTACAACGGGAAGCAACTGACGCCAGCCTATTCTGTGGCTGTTGGTCTCACCCGGGACTTCAATCTTGCCGGAAAACCGGAGGCTGCGAAAAGCTTTAATTCGATTCCATAAATGATGCAAAACCGTTTATTTTCCACCTCAATTTTACTATTTCTGTTAATTGGTATTCTTTCATGTAACAATGACAAGGATGACCCGGAACCCGCAATACCGATCTTAACATTGAATTTCACTGATAAATTCATCCCTGATCAAATTCCGGTGATTGTATTTATTTCAGAGCCTGATGGGAAAATCATCCTCGATACAACATGTAATTCAAACGGAACCTATGTTTTGTATGCGCCTGCCGGACGAGTTATTCCTCAAAAAATGATGGTCACCGTGGTGAGTTCAGAGCTTTTTTGGCATAACCTGATTGCCCACATAAACACCTATACCGGTATTGACAAGGGTGTAATCTGGACTCTGCAGGGAACAAAGCCTGATACAATTACCAGTTCTCATATTTCGCTGGAGAATGTGCCGGTCATCAACGGGCCGATCCTTTATTCCGGATCTGGTTTTTACAACATGACATTTAATCCGACAAACCGGTCAATATTGAATTATAAAGTGCCTGATGACCTGTATGTTAAAATTCAGACAGAAGAAGGTCATTTTTATAAATTTGAGGAAGATTTATTGATAGGCGGAAACTACAACATAGATATGTCAAATGCATTATCAGCAGAAAGTCAGTCTGTTACATTTCCATTTCAGGTTGAGAACTATGAAGCCAAATTGTATGCATTTGAAGACGACAATTATGATTTTCCATTGCCGGTTCTTGCTGATTATGTCATCAGTGATGGCATGGCTACCAATGCAATTCATCTGAATTATCCACCTGGAGTGTTTTCGGGATTTCACACAGGAATCATGATTCAGGAAACTTATTCATCTGATATTTCATGGTTTTATCAAACCGAAGGAGATATTCCTGATCAATTCTTGAAAGCTGAAGCAGCGATTCTGTCAACAGCATCGCAACCCGGGAAGTTAACGGTTGAAACCAGCGGCTCGTTTGATATGGTGAGTGCACACTGGCAATTCATTGATCATGCATTGGTGTTTTATGAATGGCAGGCTTACGCATCTGATACAACAAAAACGATGATTCTTCCTGAAATTCCTCCTGCATTTTTGAGAATGTTTCCGACAATCAGCCTCGATTCGATCAATTTTCAATTTGCTGAATTGACAGAATTTCAACAACTTGATGGTTATGATGTATTGATTAATAAATTATTCGATCCCTTGCATCCCACGCAGATGAATCGCTACGAAGCCTCCTCCGTCAGAAAATCTGTGATTCCGGCTGGCAAAAAATAAAAGTGGCATTATTCAAGGTAAACACCGGTACCGATAAAAAAATTTGTATTGGGAATCGATTCAACATAACCGAGTTTTTTCTTTTCCCCCGTATCGCCAGGTTTGATCCAATAAAACTCGACATAGCCACCTCCAAGTTGTGCCATAGATGAAAGATCCCGGATTACAAATTTGCCACGTGAATCAATATAATTGTACAGATTTTGCCCCTGTAAATCTTTTTGCCTTGCATGGGCGATATTGACACAGTCGAAATCATACACATAAAAATAGCCCGAATTATCCGGATAGAAACTGATTGGATCAATTGCCCTCCTGATATAATTGATTTTAGTCGAATCGTCGGTCATTTCAATAACTGCTTCACCAATTGAAACAGCAAAAGAATGAACATAGGCAACAGCAATCTTCTTGTTCCACTCCAACAATTCTTCCGGCGAGATACTATTGTCTTTTTTGCATGAAATGAATAGTATCAGCATCATCGTGAATAGTATGAGATATCGTTTTGTCTTCATAACAGCGATCTATTTTATCCATCCAAATTTAGTAAAAAAGGACAGATAATAACTTTATTAAATTTGAAATAGTGTTTTTAAGTAATATGAAGCAATTAATGTCGTCATTGAATTTTTGTAAATTTCACTATGGCAGATTTTTAAAAAATTGTCAATTGTCCATTTTCAATTGTTCATTACTAATTTAATCCATCGGGCTCCTCTTTGGGTTGCTTATCCGATACATTTTGCTCCCTTTTTGAATTGACAATGGGCCGAAAAAAAAACAAATTAGAATGTTAACAAACGAATACTTTTTTTAAATAATTTTAAGCCTTAATAAACGTAGGGTTTCTAACCATTATTTTTGTTATGTGGTTATAAAGGGCTAAAAAACAATTAAATGGCAAATCGAAGAAGTTTCATAAAACAATCCTTAATAGTGAGTGTTGCCACACTGTTACCATTAAAATTTATCAAAGCCGCCGAAACTTCAGATATTGAAGGTGACCTGACAGTGGATTCGGTGCAACCCATGGTCATTTCTACCTGGAGTCATGGCCTGCAGGCTAATGAAGCAGCCGGAAAAGTGTTGGAAGCAGGGGGTAATGCATTGGATGCGGTTGAACAAGGCGTTTGGGTTCCCGAAGCAGATCCGGAAGTGGAAAGTGTGGGACTCGGTGGTTTGCCCGATTCAGAGGGAAACGTCACACTTGATGCTTGTATCATGGCCCCCAATGGCAAGGCCGGCTCTGTTGCTTATCTGCAACATATTCTTCATCCGGTTTCAGTGGCACGTAAAGTGATGGAAAACACTCCGCATGTTATACTCACAGGGGAAGGCGCATTAAAGTTTGCCTTGGATAATGGTTTCGAAAAAGTGAATTTACTTACCGACAAGGCAAAATCAGCATGGAAGCAATGGAAAGCCTCAGGTGCGCGGTACGCACCAAATGCCAATTGGGAGAATCACGATACCATCGGATTGATTGCCATTGATGCTTCAGGTGATTTGGCAGGTGCCTGTACAACCAGCGGCATGGCCTTTAAACATCCGGGCAGGGTAGGAGACTCCCCAATTATTGGTGCCGGCTTGTTTGTTGATAATAAAGTGGGCGCTGCAACTGCGACTGGTGAAGGCGAAGCAGTCCTGAAAACACTTGGTAGTTTTTTGATTGTTGAGTTTATGCGTAACGGCATGCATCCGCAACGAGCCTGTGAAGAAGCGATCCATCGGTTAACGGAGTCGGTGTTGGTGCACGAAAATATGCAGGTTGGCTATCTGGCGGTGAACAAGGCAGGAAAAGTTGGCGCATTTGCCTTGCGTAAAGGGTTTCAATATGCTGTATATCAGCAAGGCGAGAACAGACTTGTTGAATCTGCCTATTTACTTGAATGGAAATAAATGATTTACAGTGAAATAAGTACAATTCGTTGCACACGGTTTGGTAAATCAAAATCCCATTATATCAGATTTAACCAAGAATTATACTAAAATTACCACAAACAGATTTAATCGTTTTCAATAAAAATAATTCAACAATGGTTAAAAACGCAATTTTCTTATTTTTTGTGCTTCTATTCGTGGGCTGCGAAAAAAAGGAAGCACCTCAGCTAAATATTATACCCCGACCATTGAAGTATTGGGTCAGTAGTAATACAATGAAATTTGACCAAAATACACGCATTATTTATGAAGATCCGAACCCGGCTCTGCGGCTTATGGCAGAGGATTTGGCGCATCAGATAGAGAATCATACTTCTTTTACACCTGATGTGATTGCACTTAGTATGGCGAAATCAATAGGTAACGATATTACGTTGACCGCGAACCTCAGCGATTCAGCTTATGGTAACGAAGGCTACCTGATGCAGCACAATGGCATGAAGTTTTTGAGTATTCAGGCCAACAGTGCCAAAGGTGTTTTTTACGGAATACAATCGTTCCTGCAACTGCTTTCGCCTCCAGGTGGTGAAAAACCGGATGAAATAGTGCTTCCGGCAATCTATATTGAAGACAGACCGCGGTTCATCTACCGTGGAATGCACCTCGATGTAGGACGTCATTTTTTTCCGGTCTCTTTTGTTAAACAATATATTGATCTGATGGCATTGTATAAATTCAACACACTACATTGGCACCTGACTGAAGACCAGGGCTGGCGGATCGAAATTAAGAAATACCCTCGATTGACTGAAGTTGGGGCTTGGCGAGATAAAACTATCGTTGGACATCAGTCGGATAGAGATAAATTGTTTGATAATGTGCGCTATGGGGGTTTCTACACACAGGAAGAAATTCGTGAGGTGGTTGATTACGCTTCCTTAAGAAATATCACAATCATACCTGAGATTGAAATGCCGGGTCATTCACTGGCAGCCCTTTCAGCTTATCCGGAAATGGGCTGCACAGGTGGTCCTTATAAAGTGAGCGGTGAATGGGGAGTGTTTGAAGATGTGTATTGTACAAAAGAACAGACTTTTACTTTTCTCGAAGATATTCTGACAGAGGTGATCGGCTTGTTTCCGGGAACATATATCCATATTGGTGGTGATGAGGTGCCCAAAACGCGTTGGAAAAATTGTCCATCATGTCAGAAACGGATGAAATCTGAAAAAATTAAAACGGAAGAGCAATTACAGAGTTATTTTGTGCGTCGCATTGAAAAGTTTCTCGCCTCCCACAACCGCCATTTAATAGGTTGGGATGAGATTCTTGAAGGCGGTATTGCACCTGAAGCAACGATTATGTCGTGGCGTGGAATTTCCGGAGGAATTGAAGCTGCCCAGATGGGACATGACGTAATCATGACCCCCGGAAACTATTGCTATTTCGATCATTATCAGGGAGATCCCGAACTTGAACCATTGGCAATCGGTGGACTGACAAAGGTTTCTGATGTATATGCATATGAACCCATACCGGAAGAACTAAGTTCGAATCGTGCCAGATATATTTTGGGTGCACAGGGAAATGTTTGGACCGAATACCTGGCCAAACCACAAGATATTACCTATATGGTTCTGCCACGTATGGCTGCTCTGTCAGAAGTTGTTTGGTCACCTAAGGAAAAGCGGGATTGGAAATCATTTTATAAAAAATTACCCTATCATTTTTCATTGTATGAGGCGATGGGACTAACCTATAGTCAATCTGTTAACAATTTGTGCTTCAGGATAAAGGAAGATGAAAACAAGATAAATATGGTTAGCATTGAAAGTGAAATTCCGGATGCAGTAATTCATTTTACTACCAACGACAGTATGCCCGGAATTGGCTCAAAAAAATGGACAACATCGTTGCCCGTCAGTCAGATACATACGATCCATGCCGCTGCTTTTGTCGATGGCAAACAAATAGGTAAGGTTTTTACAAAAACAGTAAGTAAATGAAATTCAACAATATAAATTTGGGTATTTTATGTTAACACTTTTCCGGAAGATACAACATACGGTTTTTAATCTGAGATATTTATTGTTTTTTTCAATCATTTTTATTCTTGCATCCTGTGAAAGTAGTCATTCACCGGTTGATTATGTAAATCCATTTATCGGGACCGATGGCCACGGTCACACATTCCCCGGAGCGACTATGCCATTTGGGATGGTACAACTGAGTCCGGATACACGTAAAGATTCCTGGGATGGATGTTCAGGCTATCATTATTCTGATGATCAAATACTTGGATTCAGTCACACCCATCTGAGCGGTACGGGTGTTGGCGATTATGGTGATATCCGTCTGATGCCAGCGGTCGGAAAACTGAAACAAGATGCAGGTAACAGCGAAACTGATGGTTATCGGTCTGCTTTTTCTCATCAAGGCGAAAAGGCATCACCCGGTTTTTATTCGGTACTGTTGTCCGATTATCAAATTCAGGTTGAATTGACAACTACCGAACATGCAGGCTTTCATCGGTATACCTTTCCCCGAAGCAAGCAGGCCTACATTCTGGTTGATTTGTTCGAAAGTGTTGTATCGGAGCAAGTCCTGAATGCTGAAATCAGTATTATCAACGATTCAACAATAACCGGTTTCCGGCAAACCAAAGGTTGGGCGAGCGACCAGCATTGTTATTTTTATGCCGTTTTCTCAAAGCCATTCAAATCATTTGGTATTCGTTGTGATGGAGAAGTAAAGAATCAGCAATCCAGGGCAACAGGAAAGAATCTGGTTGCCTGGGTTGATTACGAAACCAACGCCAATGAACAGATTCTGGTGAAAGTTGGCATTTCGGCAGTCGACATTGAAGGTGCGAAAAACAACCTGAACGCAGAGATTCCGGCATGGAGATTTGACCACACCCGCAAGCTGGCATGTGAGGCATGGAATCGGGAACTAAGCCGGATCAGGGTGGAAGGTAAGAGTAAAAAAGACAAAACTGTTTTTTACACAGCCCTGTATCATACCATGATAGCACCGAATTTGTTTAGTGATGTGGATGGACGCTTTCGCGGGCACGATCGTAACATTCATGCTGATACAGACATCAGGCGATATACCGTTTTTTCGCTCTGGGATACTTTTCGTGCCCTGCATCCCCTTTTCACAATCATACAACGCGAACGCACCAATGAGTTTATCCACACTATGCTTGATATTTCAGATAAAGGGGGTTTGTTGCCTGTTTGGGAACTGGCTGGTAACGAAACCTGGTGTATGATTGGTTACCACGCAGTGCCAGTAATTGCAGATGCATGGGTAAATGGAATCCGCAATTTTGATGGCAACAATGCCCTGAAAGCCATGCAGAAAAGTGCCATGCATAATCAATTTGGGTTGGAATGGTACAAGCAAAAAGGCTACATCCCAGCAGACAAGGAAAGTGAATCGGTGAGTAAAACCCTCGAATATGCATACGACGATTGGTGTATCGCTACAATGGCAGAGAGGTTGGGAAATGATTCGGTTAAAAATATATTTTATAAAAGGGCTGAATATTATAAGAACCTGTATGACCCGTCAACCAAGTTTTTTCGGGGTCGTCAAAACGGAGGATTTATTTCGCCTTTTGATCCCACACAGGTCAATTTTATGCTCACTGAAGCCAATTCGTGGCAATACAATTTTTTCGTGCCCCACGATGTACAAACACATATTAGTATGATGGGAGGAGACGAAGCCTACGAAAATATGCTCGATCAATTGTTTATCGCACCTTCCGGTTTAAGTGGTCGACAACAGGCTGATATTACGGGTCTTATAGGGCAATATGCCCACGGCAACGAACCAAGCCACCATATGGCCTATCTCTATAACTTTGTTCAGAAACCCGGAAAAACACAGAAAATTGTAAAACGCATCATGGATGAAATGTATGCTGATAAGCCGGATGGTTTGAGCGGGAATGAAGATTGCGGACAGATGTCGGCCTGGTATGTAATGAGTGCAATGGGATTCTATCCGGTTACTCCTGCTTCAGGTATTTACGTTATCGGAACTCCACGTTTTGAAGAAGTGAATATTCAACTTGAGAATGGTAATTCTTTTTTAGTGAAGGCAAAAAACTTATCTGACAAAAATCAATGCATAAAGTCAGCTACGCTAAATGGAACCCCCTATTTCAAGTCTTTTATTTCAGCTGATGAAATTCAAAAAGGAGGTAAATTGATCTTTGTCATGGATACTGTTGCATCTGCAACTTTTGGAATTGGAGAGTTCAATTACCCTGTACAAAATAGTAAGAAAGAATCGCTTGTATCGGTACCATGGATAAAATCGGATGGTAAAACTTTTACTTCTGAACTTACAATTAGCATGGGTCATATTGATAGCGAGGCTGTTATTGCCTTCACTTCAAATGGTAAAGAACCAAGTTTGGCCTCGAAACATTATACCGAACCATTCAGCATAAATCGCACCACTCATCTCAAGGTCAGGGCTTTTAAATATGACAATGGCAGTGTAACTGAAAGTGCTGATTTCTTTAAAATAGCTGGTGGACGAACGATCACACTCGAAAATGATTACAATTTGCAATACTCCGGTGGAGGAGACAATGCCCTTATTGACCATATCAGGGGAAGCAATGACTTTCGCACAGGGGCATGGCAGGGATTTCAGGGCGACGACCTGGTGGCAGTAATCGATTTGGGAAACCAGCAATTGGTCAAACGTCTGGAAATCGGATTCCTCCAGGATCAGAATTCATGGATATTTATGCCTCAATATGTTGAATTTCTGGTTTCTTCTGATGGGGAGCAATTCGAGTCGATGGGCAGGATTTATAGCAGCATCTCCGAAAAAGAAAACGGTGGTATTGTGAAGAGATTTGTAAAAAAGCTCGATAATCGGCTGGTGCGCTATGTGAAAGTGATTGGTTTGAATCGTGGTTATTGTCCCGACTGGCATATCGGGAAGGGTGAACCTGCCTGGGTTTTTGCAGATGAGATTGTTGTGGAGTAATTTGAAAATTCGACAATTTGAAAATGTGACAATGTGACAATTTGATAATTCGGTAATTGGGAATAACGCTTCGCTCTTACCTGTTTTGCCAACAAGCCGGCAAGATCAGACATAAATTCTTTATTAACTTTGACAAAACTTTTAAATTCCATGAAAAAATTAAGCATTATCGGTTTGTTTCTGTGCCTTTTTTGGACAGTTGACATCATTGGACAGGAAGCCGAAAAGAAAGAAGAAAAAAAAGCGTATGAATTCACCCCTGTGAATGAAAACCCGCATACAGCAATTCCGAATCAATACCGTTCGGGCACCTGTTGGAGTTTTGCAGGTATTGGTTTTGTTGAAGCGGAAATTCTGCGTGAAAGCGGCAAAACCTACAATCTTTCCGAGATGTTCATTGTTCGCCATGCCTATTCCGACAAAGCAAAAAAATATATCAGACTGCACGGGAGCCTGAATCTGGGTGGCGGAGGTGTGCTAAATAATGTGATGTACGTAATCAAAAATTATGGAATGATACCTGATGAGTTTTATCCGGGTTTGGTCATTGGAGAAGAAAAGCATGTGCATGGTGAAATGGATGAAGTGCTCAAAGCATACACTGACGCTGTGATGAAGAATGGCAACAGAAAACTCACTCCCGTCTGGAGTAAAGGATTTGACGCGCTTCTCGATACCTATCTTGGTGAGGTACCATCCGAATTTACTGTAGATGGGAAAAAATACAATACCAAGACATTTGCAGCGGAGACTGGATTCAATCCGGATGAGTATATCGATTTGGGGTCGTATACCGATCAAGAGTTTTACAAACCTTTCGTGCTGGAAATTCCTGATAACTGGAACTGGGGCTTTACCTACAATCTTACATTGGATGAAATGATTGAATCGCTTGATTATGCGCTTGACAAAGGTTATGTTGTCGCCTGGGGTGCTGATGTAAGTGAAAAAGGATTCTCATGGAAAAATGGAGTTGCCATTATTCCGGAAGAAAAACTGACTGACTTAAGCGGTACAGAAAAAGAAAAGTGGGAAGCGCTAACTGCAGCCGAAAAAACCAAATCATTGTACGAGTTTAAAGAGATCGTGAAAGAAAAAAACATCACCCCTGAATTGCGTCAGCTTGCGTATGATAATTACGAAACCACTGATGACCACAGCATGGTGATTGTTGGAAGGGCCAACGATCAAAAAGGCAATAAGTACTATAAAGTAAAAAACTCATGGGGAACCGAGGATCATATTTACCAAGGGTATTTTTATGCTTCCGAAGCCTATGTAAGGTATAAAACCATCAATATCTTCATGCATAAAGATGCTGTCCCGAAAATGATTCTTAGGAAATTAGGTTTCTGATACTACTATTTTATGGCAGTTTTTTTCAATGGATTTATAATTCCTACCTGCGTTACTTTCCCCGATGCTCATTGTTAAATATGGGTTATCAGGTGAGTTTGCAATTCAGTTTCCGAAAAAAAACTACTTTTGGCTATTAATTAAAAATACAAGACTATGTTTTATACAATACTTCTTAAAAGTCATTCCGGGTTAAGGTGGGTGCTGCTTGCAAGCCTGATTCTTGCCATGGTAAAATATTACCGTGCTGCCCGCGGAAACAGGCATGTTCAGCGATTGGTTCCTTATACACTGATCTCAATGATATTAATGCATATTCAGGTTCTCCTGGGTTTGACAATGTATTATTTAAGTCCCAAAGTTATTTTTGCAGCCGAATCCATGAAAAATAGTGTTCATCGGTTTTTCCTAGTCGAACACATCGGCCTGATGATTATTGCTGCGATTATTATCACCATCGGGTATTCAAAAACCAAGAATCAGGTTAACACACCCTATGGAGCCAAAAAACTCCTGATATATTATTTTGTTGCATTTATTTTGATTTTGTCCGCCATTCCATGGCCTTTCAGAGGATTGGGAACAGCCTGGATTTGATTTGTTTCATCATGAATTTATTATATTTGATTAAAAATATTGCATAATGGAAAAACATCTTAGTTTTCAGAAATCAATACTCATCATCATCGCTGTTGGTGTGTGGGTTATCGTTTTACAATTGACAGGTATTGTACCGCAGATCAGACCATTTCATATTGCCTCTCAGGATGTTTTGCAGGTGAAAGGGGAGGTTGAGGTTGAAAATGTTGTGTATATTAAGGGTACGGTAGACGCAAATCTGGAAAGTATTAACGGTTATAGTAAATTTTATAAAGATCCACGCACCGGAGAGTTTTATGTTATTCCGGTCACTGATCCTTATCAATAAACCGGGCGCATATAAGTTGATGCATCTAAAATATTGAAGATATTGGGGCCTGCCTGTTTTAACTTATAAATAAACCAAAAAGCAACTTTATGGTAAAGGTGTTACGCTTTGTGTTTTTCTTCAGTGTTTTTGGAATAATGCATACCATTCATTCTCATAATCTTGAATCGAAACTTGACAAGCTGGGATTTATTCATATTACTCCAATTGCCATTGAAAACAACCGGTATGCTGAAGCGTATGAGCTTTTTATTAATCAGCCACTTAATCACAACGATTCACTCAGTCAACAATTCAGTCAACGGGTGTTTGTCCGGCATCGGGGATTCGACAGGCCCACAGTGATCGTAACTGAGGGTTATGCTGCCGGTTATGCTTTGTATCCAAAATATGATGATGAAATAGCAGGTTATCTCGATGCCAATCTGGTAGTGGTTGAGCATCGTTTTTTTGGAAAGAGTGTTCCTGAACCAAAAGTTTGGGAGCAATTGACCCTCGAAAATGCAACAGCCGATTTGCACCATATAACCCGGTTACTGAAATCAATTTATTCGAAATCATGGATAAGTACTGGTATCAGCAAAGGTGGTCAAACAGCCATTTATTATCGCTTTTTTTATCCGGATGATGTGCAGGCTTCGTTGCCTTATGTGGCTCCGCTTAACTTCTCGGTGGCTGACAAAAGGGTTTTTCATTTTCAGGATACAGTGGCAACGCAGGAATGCCGAAACAATGTGAAGGCCTTGCAGCGTGATTTGTTAACCAGAAGAGATATATTTGAGAAAATGTTTGCCGATTCAACGGCCTCCCGAAAACTTACATTCAGGAAAGTAGGAGGCTTGGAGAAGGCATTTGAATACAACGTACTCGAATTTGGATTTGCTTATTGGCAATGGTATCCTGTTGATTGTGTCGATTTGCCTTATGCTGGCGGTGATCCGGACGAAGTTTTCAATGCCTTTGTCTCGGCCGCAGGTTACGACTTCTTTGCCGATCAGAGCATAGCCGATTTTGAACCATTTTTCTATCAGGCACTCACCCAAATGGGCTTTTACTCGTACAATACAACCGATTTTCACGACCTGCTTCACTATGTAAAAAATCCGAACTTTAATCACACTTTACCAAATGGAATGGTCGTAAAGTATGATAAAATGCTGAATAAGAAGGTTAATCGTTGGTTAAGGAAGAAAGGGAATAATATGTTGTATGTTTATGGAGCTTACGATGCATGGGCGTCAACTGCAGTTCAAACTGGTAAAAGAACCAATGCCCGAAAGTTTGTCCTTGTCGGTGGATCACACGGAACGCGGCTTCGTAATTTTGATGAAAAACGCCGGAATGAAGCCATCAGTTTGCTTAAAGCGTGGACCAATGAATAACATTATCAGCCTGATTTTGACATACTAAACTATCTACCGGATTGAAAAACAAGTTGTTAATATCAAACCTTCGTTTGCTGGGTGCTGCATTTATATGGGGTTTTGCCTTTGTGGCCCAACGACAGGGTATGGCCTATGTTGGTCCGCTCACATTTAACGGGATTCGGTTTCTTCTTGGGGCACTTGTAATTATACCTGCTTTTTGGTGGATTCGACCGGTCATTTCCTTTGACATTCCAATGAAATGGAACATCTATGCCGCATGCATGGCTGGTTTTGCGCTGTTTGTGGCATCTACCTTTCAGCAATTGGGAATGATGTACACCACAGCCGGAAACGGAGGATTTATAACGAGTATGTATATTATTTTTGTGCCGGTATTCGGGTTTTTCCGGAAACAACCCTCTTCCCCAATTATCTGGCTTGGTGCTGTTTTGGCCTTTGCGGGATTGTATTTAGTTTCAGTAGGTGGTAATTATCAGATGCAAACCGGTGATATACTGGTTTTTATCAGTGCTGTTTTCTGGGCTATGCACCTGATTGTTTTATCTTACCTTTCTCCCAAATATGACTTCCGGTTACTGGCTTTCGGTCAATTTTTATTCACAGGAGTATTGAGTCTGGTGCTCGCTTTTATTTTTGAATCACCACAAGTTGATTCGATAAATTCGGCATTATTTCCAATTCTTTATGCCGGCATTGTATCTGCCGGAATAGGTTTCACGTTGCAGGTATTGGGTCAAAAGCATGCCCGTGCCGATCATTCAGCATTGATTCTGAGTCTTGAAGCCGTTGTTGCAGCTGTCGGAGGTTGGCTGATTCTTAAAGAACAGATGAATTTGGCAGGATTACTCGGATGTTTGCTTTTGCTTACAGGGGTTATCGTGTCACAACTTACATTTATACCGAAGGCATTAAAAAACAATTGATCAGGTAATTTATTAACGAAAAAAGCAGGATTTCTCCTGCTTTTTGTACCCGAGGCCGGACTCGAACCGGCACGATCGCAATGATCAAAGGATTTTAAGTCCTTCGTGTCTACCAATTCCACCACTCGGGCATTCATGGTCTTTTCTCAGAAAAAAAAACCCGAACAATCGGGAGTTTTTTTGAGCGGAAAACGAGACTCGAACTCGCGACCCCGACCTTGGCAAGGTCGTGCTCTACCAACTGAGCTATTTCCGCTGAAGTAAATTTCAGGCTGCAAATGTACATAAGATTTTCACATATCTTCCAAATATTTTTTGAAAAAAATGTCATATTTCTGCTGCCAGCTTATTGTTTGACCAACATTTTTCTGATTTCGTGCAATTTAAGCAGTGCTTCTACCGGTGTAAGCGTATCAATATTCGTGTTTAAAATTTCATCTTTAATCTGTAACAGCAATGGATCGTCGAGTTGAATGAAACTTAACTGGTAATCATCAATGGTTGGTTTTCCCCCGGCTGCTTTGAATGCTTCATTTGAATGCGTCTTTTCGAGCATGGTAAGCAGTTTGTTTGCACGATCGATCACCTTTCGTGGCATGCCTGCCATGGTAGCCACATGAATCCCGAAACTATGCTCACTGCCTCCTTTTTTCAATTTCCTTAAAAAAATCACCTCTTTTCCACTTTCTTTCACGCTTACATGGTAGTTTCGGATGCGTGTAAATGAAGCCGCCATTTCGTTAAGCTCATGGTAATGGGTGGCAAACATAACTTTCGCACGAAATGCCGGATGCTCGTGCAGATATTCAGTAATGGCCCATGCAATACTAATTCCGTCGTAAGTACTTGTCCCTCTGCCTATTTCATCCAAAAGAATCAAACTTCGTGATGAAATATTATTCAGAATACTGGCCGTTTCGTTCATCTCCACCATAAAAGTTGATTCTCCTGAGGAAATATTGTCGCTGGCACCAACACGTGTGAATACTTTATCCATAATTCCTATGGAGGCTTTTTCGGCAGGCACGAAACTTCCCATTTGTGCCATAAGTACAATGAGGGCGGTTTGCCTGAGAAGTGCCGATTTACCCGACATATTTGGCCCGGTAATGATTATCACCTGCTGACGATCCTGATCGAGATACACATCATTCGGAATATATGGTTCGCCGGCGGGCAGTTGTTGTTCAATCACCGGATGGCGTCCCTCCCTGATGTCGATCGAAAAAGAGTCGTTCATCGTAGGGCGGACATAATTATTTTTTTGGGCAACAACAGCAAAAGAAACAAGGCAATCCATACGGGCAATGACCGATGCGTTTATTTTAATGGGATTCAAAAAAGCCGAAACAGCAAGAATAAGTTGGGTAAATAATTCTGATTCAATGGATTGAATTCTATCTTCAGCGCCAAGTATTTTTTGTTCATATTCTTTCAACTCTTCGGTGATATAGCGTTCAGCACCCGTAAGTGTTTGTTTTCGTGCCCATTCGGGAGGAACCTTATGCTTGTGAATGTTCGTTACTTCGAGGTAATATCCAAATACATTATTGTAGCCAACCTTCAGACTGCTGATCCCGGTGCGCTCTGTTTCACGTTTTTGAAGATTGGTCAGATAATCTTTCCCTGATTGAGATAGCGACCGCAGTTCATCGAGTTCGGTCGAGACTCCACGCGCGATGATTTTACCTTTCGCCATAACAGCAGGCGCTTCCGGATTCAGTTCATAACTGATTCTGTCGCGGATAGCACTACATTCGTTAAGTTGATCTGCCAGTAATTCAATCCCTGAATTTGGAGTTTTAGCACTTATTTGCTTTATTTCATTCACTTGCTGCAATGCCCTTGATACCTGTAGGAGCTCACGTGGGTTTATTTTACCGAGTGCTACTTTTGAGATAAGGCGTTCAAGGTCACCCACCAAACGAATTTTTTCCTGTAGCAAATCAATAAGTTCACGCTTGTTCATCAGATTTTCAACCGTATCGTGTCGTTCTTCAATCGACATTCTGTTTTTTAACGGCAGCGCAATCCAACGACGAATAAGGCGGCTGCCCATTGGTGAGACCGTTTTGTCTAATACATCAAGCAAGGTTTTGGCCCCCTGATTTGGTGAACTCAGCATTTCCAGGTTACGGATCGTAAATTTATCGAGCCAAACATAATTTCCTTCGTCAATTCGGGATAATCCGGAGATATGATCTATCTTATCGTGGTGTGTTTCAATCAGATAATGTAAGGCTGCTCCGGCTGCAATCACACCAAGCATCAGGTTTTCTACGCCAAAACCCTTGATCGAATTGGTTTTCAATTGCCTGCAAATGATTTCATTAGAGAAATCAGGAGTGAAAACCCAATCATCGAATACATTGATATAGAATTTGTCGCCAAATGCCTCTGTAAAAAGTTTTCGTTTGTTTCGTTGAATAATCACCTCACTCGGGTTGAAACTCTGAAGCAGTTTTTCGATATAATCTTTGTCTCCTTGTGCAACATAAAATTCACCGGTTGAAATATCTAAAAAACTAACCCCTGATATACTTTCGCCCAGATGAACCGCTCCCAGAAAATTATTTTCTTTCTGATTTAAGACGTTATCATTATACGAAACACCTGGCGTTACTAACTCGGTTACACCTCTTTTGACAATTTTTTTTGTGAGTTTTGGATCTTCCAACTGATCACAGATCGCAACTCGGTATCCGGCCCTGACTAATTTGGGAAGATAGGTATCGAGTGAGTGGTGCGGAAATCCGGCGAGTTCTATAAAAGTAGCGGATCCGTTTGCCCGACGTGTAAGTATGATACCCAATATGTTGGATGCTTTGATAGCATCTTCCCCGAAAGTTTCATAAAAATCACCAACCCGAAACAGCAACAAGGCATCAGGATATTTACTCTTAATGCTGTTATATTGCTTCATTAAAGGTGTTTCCGCGATATGCTGGGTCATTGTTCGGTTTGTATCGTGTGTTTTCAAGTTTATCCAGCGCAAATATACAAGTTGCATCGGTAAGTTAGCCAATCAAAAAACCAACTATTTTTGCAACTTCAAATTTGAAACATACGATAAATGCGTAAACTAAGCATGGATGAGCTTAACCGCTTGAATGTAAACGAATTCAAGAAGATAGATAAAATACCACTTGTGGTAGTGCTTGATAATATACGATCACTAAATAACATTGGGTCTGTTTTCCGCACTGCAGATGCCTTTCGCGTTGAATCAGTTTTTTTATGTGGAATAACTGCTTGTCCACCGCACCGCGATATACATAAAACAGCCCTAGGAGCAACTGAATCGGTTGATTGGAAGTACTTTGAAACGACAACCGAGGCTATTAATTTGTTAAGAAATGAGCAATATACAATCATCGGAATCGAACAGACAGTCGATAGTATCAGTTTGTTGAAATACAAACCTGAAGGAAAAACGGCCATCATTTTGGGTAACGAGGTGGAAGGTGTCGGTATAGAGGCTCTAGAATTATGCGATTACAGTGTCGAAATTCCGCAGGAAGGGACGAAACACTCCCTTAATATTTCAGTTTGTACCGGAATTGTGATCTGGCATATATATGCACAATTGATTTAAATTGTGTAACTTATCGAATATTTTTTCGTAGAACTGAACAATTTGACCAATTTTAAAGTTTATTTGAACGTGTGAATAAAGTAATTTAATAAATTTGCACAAAAATCAATATTTTTGTTTTGTTTCATTCAAATAATTAACTACTTTCGCAACAAAGAATAAAAACATAGAACATCCATTAATACAATTGAATCTTTAATAAACACAATGTTATGAAAAATTATTACAATTTCTCCCGAATGGTCTTGATTGTCCTGGTTGCAATCATGCCGTTGACTTTCTTCGGTCAGAATAAAGCCAATCAGGCAAAAAGCGAAAAAAAGTCATCCTCCTTTTCGCCCTATTGGTATGTGTTGGGCGACCTTGGTGTTGCCACCCATCATGGCGATTTAGCCCAGTATGGTTTTGCCTTCGATCCTAAATTTATCAAGTTGAATGGTCACCTTGGAGGTGGTTATCAGTTTGGTGGCGTACTTGGAGCGAATGCGAAATTCGGACGTGGTTACCTAGGTGGTGAGAAAGATGGTTTGAATGCAATTCTTGATTATAATGATTATTTTGAGGGAAATCTTAATTTGACCATCAATATGGTTAACTTACTTTTTGGAACCGATGAAGATCGTTTCTTCAGCGTTTCACCCCATTTCGGTGTTGGACAGGTTCATTGGAAAGCAAAAGCAATCAACCAGACAACCAGTGCAGTGATCAACACTGTTGGCATGAACGGAAGCTCAGGTGGAGCAAATGGTGATGGTGGTAATGAAAATGGTCTTATTGGTGACAGACGTTTGGCGCTAACTGTTCCTGTGGGTCTTGATTTGGGATTCAATGTTAATCCTAAATGGGATCTGTATATGGATTATACCTTTAATTTTGTTGACTCCGATCTGTTAGATGCTTATGGATATGGAACTAAGATGATGAAAAAAGATATGTACAGCAACCTGAACATTGGTGCCCGTTACAAATTTGGAGCCTCAGGAGCCAAGAAGATGGCCAAAAACTTTGATCAGGTGCTTGTTGAAGCTTCACCAAGTGTAATGGTAGAAAAAGGAGATTCAGTGGTTGTAACAGTTAGGGGAACCATTCCTCCGAAATATTTTGACAAAAAATCAGCCATGAATATTACCCCTGTCATTGTTTACGAAGGTGGATCAACAGCATTGGAACCTATTTCATTAAAAGGTGAAAGTGCCATTGGCGATGGACAGGTTATCAGCTATAAAAATGGTGGAACATTTACCCATACAGCTACTGTTCCTTATAATCCGGGAATGAATGTTAGTGAATTGGTTTTTTCACCGATTATCTATACACCTAAAACCGAAACCCTTGCCACCCGCGAAGCAATTCAGGAATCAGGGCAATATTTTACTGCTGATCAACGCAAACTGGCTGACGGTGTAATTTATACTTCAAAACGTTTAGCCGAAGACGAAATGGTTACTTCTGCCACTGCCCATGGGTATGAAAAAGTGACGATGTTCGCAAAAAATGCTGATCTGTATTTTAAAGTAAATCAGGCTGACCTCGACCTCAAACTGCCTTTGAATAAGAAAGATGAAAATAAAGCCTTATTGCAGGGTATGTCATCAGAAATTCAAAAAGGATGGAACATAAAAGATATCACGATCGCTGGTTGGGCTTCACCTGAGGGAGAAGAAACATTCAATGCCGGTTTGTCGGAAAGACGAGCCAATACAACTGAAAAGTATGTAAAAGAACAGTTGAATAAACTGGCCAAGGATAAAAATGCCAAGGTTAGTTATGCAAAAGCGGATGATATTACATTTACAAAATCAGGAAATGGTCCTGACTGGAATGGTTTCATGAATGCAGTGGAAGGTTCTTCTATCAAGGACAAAAACGCCATTCTGAATGTCGTTCGTTCGGCAAACGCAGCAAGCCGCGAGCAGGAAATCAGAAATATGATTTTGATTTATCCTGAACTTGAAAAAGAAATATTGCCTCCATTGCGTCGTGCCATCATCTCAGTGAATACCTTCGAACCGAAAAGAACTGATAGTGAAATTTCAAGCCTTGCTATTTCAAGTCCTGAAACATTAAGTTTAGCCGAACTTCTTTATGCTGCGACTTTAACAGCAGATCCAGCTACACAGAAAACTATTCTTGGTAACACAATGCGTTTGCACCCTTCGTGTCTGAATGCAGTTATCAATGCTTCTGATGCTGAAATGGCCCTCGGAAACTATGATGCAGCTAAATCATTACTTGAAAAAGCTTTGACAATGTCGGATAAATCCGCAGAAGTATATAACAACCTGGGTATTATTGCTGTTCACAATAAAGATTATGTTGCTGCTGAAAGTCATTTTGCAAAAGCCAAACAACTCGGTGCTGATGTTTCTTACAATGAAGGAATTGTTAGTATCTACAAAGGTGACTATGCAAATGCAGTGAACGCAATGAAAAGTAAAAAATGTGATTATAACCTCGGTTTAGCTCAAACATTGAATGGTGATCTTGCTGGTGCAAAAGCTACCCTTGATTGTGCTCCTGTTACCGGACATTCACTTTACCTGAAAGCCATCATTGGTGCACGTTCTAACGACAAAGAAATGTTGTACAGCAATTTGATGAAGGCAATTCAGAAAGATGAAGATTATAAGAATCAGGCGAAATGGGATCGTGAGTTCATTAATTTCTTCAATGAACAGGACTTCATGAATATCGTTAAGTAACAATTGATTAAATGGAAATTAAAACCCGTCTGATTTTTCAGGCGGGTTTTTTTTGTTTTATTGCTACAATGCTATCATACGCATAAGTCGTGTTGCCCGATGTGTAATTATATCGAACCGGGAATAAATAATGCGGAATTGTAGGGAATGGTGGTGAAATGAATACGGAATGGAATTATAATAATTTAGGATAATGCAAGGCGATGTACACCAATTTCGTAGGGCAGATTAATTATTTCTATGATCTTCTGATAATCCGATTCATTACGGACAAAATCGATATTATTGGTGTCGAGAATAAGAATTCTCATATCCTGTTGCTGCCTGATGAATTCAAAATATCCTTCCTGAATGCGGAACAGATAATCATCCTGAATTTGTTGTTCATAGGATCGTCCTCGTAAACGAATATTGTATTGCAGTTTTGCCACATCGAGATACAAATATACCAATAAGTCAGGTTTGGGTAAGCTTGCACTTATAAAATTAAAGAACCTTGTAAACAGCGCTAATTCATCTTCAGGCAGGGTTTTTCGGGCAAAAATCAACGATTTCATGATGTAGTAATCCGAAATAATGAACGATTTGAATAAATCAAACATGCCGAGTTGATCCTTTAATTGCTGAAAACGTGAAGCCATGAATGACATCTCAAGCGGAAAAGCGTATTTATCCTGATCTTCGTAAAACTTCGGAAGAAAGGCATTGTCTTCAAATTGCTCGAGGATTAATTTTGCATTATAATCGTTCGAAATACGCGTTGCCAGCGATGTTTTACCCGCTCCGATGGTGCCTTCGATGGCTATGAAATTGTATTGCATCATTGAGGCAAAGGTAACGATCTAATCTTTTCGCTGTTCAGCAGAATTGTATCGTTTAACCTGATTTTTATCAACAAGTTTATCAAGAATTTCCTGTTGGCTGCATTGCAGCACCGGATGGATAAATTCAGCAGCAATTTCGGCCATCGGTACCATGGTAAAACTTCGTGTATGCATTCTGGGATGCGGAATAGTGAGTGTTTCGTATTGGATGATGTCTGAGTTGAAATATAATATATCGAGGTCAATCGTTCTTGATTGATACCCTTTTCCATCACGTTTACGGCCTAATTGATTCTCAATTTTCAATAATCTCTCAAGTATTTCAAGTGCATTAAGTGTGGTTTCGATCTTTATTACCTGATTCAGGAATAACTGATCAGATTCAAATCCCCAGGGGACTGTTTCATAGATTGATGATATTTCCGGATCATGCATGCAAAACTCACTGATTTTCATCACTGCCCTGCTGAGGTTGATTTCACGTTGACCAAGATTGGTCCCAAGCAGGATAAAAACTTTGTTCTTAAACATTTGATTCTCTAATTTGACAGTTCAGACACCTTTTGCCAGTATCTCCATCTCTGCATCAGTATTCATCAGGCTTCTGATCATGGCTTCCATTTTGAAGCCATAATTCACATCTGAAGCCCAGGTTCCGGCCAATGAATGGATATCGGGAGCACTGCCTCGTTTGACAAACCCAAAACGATTATCAACAAGTTTTGTTGAAAGTGGATCTAAGCCTGCATAGGCTTTTAAGTGTTGCACATGTGCCCTGACGCCCGTTTCAATACTTTCGAACGAAGATCCAGCGATTTCTTTTCCAATGGCGCCTAATCCGCAAAAATTGAATTGTTCTGCCCTTACGGCGCCATTAAACCGAAGGAACCCTGTTTCGAGACACATCTGACTGATTGCGATATCATGGTTAATGCCTTCCAGCGCACAGTCAGTGATGTATGCATCCACAACACGACTGACAAATTGTTTGTCAAGTTTCGGATTATTTGATAAAATAAATTCAGTCAACTGCGCCTTGTTTGTCATTGATGTTGATCGTATCAGCATGTTTTCCTTGTAACGAACTACGACCATTGGCAGATCAACCACAAGCATGGTATAGGGATTTAAAACAGATGTGTCGTTAAGAAGCAACTGGTTTTCGTAATTGACAAGGTCTATGAGTGAATCAGTCTTGGAATAAGGTTCAATATAAGTATTTCGTGTGTTGCTGCCGGCAGCCAATACCACGACAATCAACAGACATAGAATAACTACCTGAATCAAAAACCTTTTATGAAGAATGAAAAATTTATAAATCAAAATACGATCAATTTACTCCGTCTACAAAGGTTGTATTAAGAATTGGAGTTTTATTCAAAACCTATGGATACTTTTACACAAAATAATGTTAATATTGTAGGTAGAAAATACAGAAACTAATCGAAAATGGATGTTCATAACCGAACAGTTATTGGCCAGTCCCGATCAGTTGATGTATTTGAGTGTTGTTAAAATTAGTTATAAATATCAGTGATATAAACGATTATAAATTTGTGCATGATTTGTGTAATCGGATTAGCTTATTTATTATTCACATAAAACATTAACCAGATGAAAGACTTTTTTAAATTTATGTTTGCTTCCTTGTTAGGAACATTACTTACACTGTTGTTGCTGTTGTTCATTTTTATTGGAATGGTCTCAGCATTGGTTTCCATGGCCGATAACGAGCAGGTCAAGCTTAAAACCAACACCATACTTACCATAAAATTTGATGAACCGATTGTTGACCGATCGAACAATAATCCACTTGAAAATTTCAATTTCATGTCGTTTAAAACAGAAAACGCGTTGGGATTGAATGATATTTTGAAAAATATTGAAAAAGCTGCCGCTGACCCAAATATCAGTGGTATTTATTTGGATTTATCGGAAATGAATGTCGGATTGGCAAATCTTGAAGAAATTCGCTTAAAACTATTGAAATTTAAGGAATCCGGAAAGTTTATCCTGAGTTATTCTGAGGATTATAGTCAGGCATCCTATTATCTGGCGAGTTTATCGAATGAGATTTATGTAAATCCTGAAGGCGTGGTAACATTTAAAGGCCTGAGCGCGCAGATGGCATTTATAAAAAACATGTTGGAAAAACTCGAAATTGAGCCCCAGATTATACGTGGTCCTAACAACAAATTTAAGAGTGCAGTTGAACCATTGATGTATGATAAAATGAGTGAGGCGAACCGTGAGCAAATGCAAACGCTGTTAAATTCAGTTTGGGGAAAACTGATTGGATCGATAAGTGAAAGCCGCAACATTAGTATCGCTCAGTTAAATCTGATTGCCGACAATCTGGAGCTGGCAACTGCCGAAAAAGCACTTGAATTTAAGTTTGTTGATGGGTTGGCCTACAAGGATGAAATTCTCGCGAAGCTTCGCCAGAAAACCGGATTGGCTGAGAAAGACGATATTGAGTCAATTTCTATTGGAAAGTATACAAAAGCTGTGGTGGGTGAGAAAAATACAAGCCGGAACAAGATTGCGGTGATCTATGCAATTGGTGAGATTTCGAGTGGTGAAGGATCAGAAACTTCTATCGGATCGGAGAGTTTATCGAAAGAAATTCGCAAAGCCCGTGAAGATGAAAAGATCAAGGCAATTGTTTTCCGTGTAAATTCGCCGGGAGGAAGTGCCCTGGCCTCTGAAATAATTCGTCGTGAGGTTGAACTGGCTAAAAACACAAAACCATTCATTGTTTCGATGGGTGATGTGGCTGCTTCAGGAGGATATTGGATTTCGACCAATGCCGATTATATTTTTGCAGACGAGAACACCATCACAGGTTCAATTGGTGTGTTTGGAGTTATACCTAATATGAAAGGATTGTTTAACAATAAGTTAGGTATAACTTTCGATAAAGTGATGACCAATAAAAACTCCGATTACTTTGGTACAATGGAACCCTTAAGTGAATATCAACTGGCAAAGATTCAGGATGATGTTGTACGTATTTACGATGATTTTACAGGCCTTGTAGCCCGTACCCGTAATCTTCGTCAATTGTATGTGGATAGTATCGGACAAGGTCGTGTTTGGGCAGGCAGCGATGCAGTAAAACTCGGTTTGGTTGATAAGATAGGTGGAATTGAGGACGCGATTGCTTATGCTGCCGAAAAGGCCTCCTTGGGAACTGATTTCAGAACTACAGAATTACCCGAACAAAAAGATCCCATTCAGAAAATTATTGAAGAAATGGGTGGACAAACCCGTGTAAAAGCAACTTTGAAACAACAACTGGGCGATTATTACGGCTATGTTGAATACATCGAACAAGTAAAAGGGATGACAGGCATACAGGCCAGATTACCTTTTCAAATGATCATAGAATAAATATTTGTTTGAATAATCATAAAAAGCCCGTCGAACGCAAATTAGACGGGCTTTTTATGTTTTTATTGACGGGTTTGCCTCATTAAATGATTCAGGAAGAAACTAGAACCCTTTAAGATTACTTTTAAGTACAATCATCAAACTATCTGCTGAAATTTTGTTGGAATAGCCCGGTAGCGCATTCAACCATGTTCCGTAACATGCATTTGGTAATACAATCCAACGCTTGCCGAATTCAATTTTATTTTCAACGGTTTGTGCAGTGCGGACTGAAGCATCAGTTTCATCAAAAATCGAGTTGAAGTCTCCTAAATTATCGCCGACAAATAGTACAATTTCATATTTCGACAACACTTGCTGACGCCGTGCTTCCTTGTCGTTGCTTGTGATACGTGTCATCACATGAACAGAATCAGCAAACGGGAAGTTCTTTTCAATCAGATTCCTGATGGTCACATGTTTAAACTCTTCTTTGCGGTTTGTAACATAAAAAACTTCCACCTTGTTTAAGGCTGCCTCTGATAAAAATTCCTGCGCTCCCGGAACGGCTTCAGCAGAGGCAATTTGCATCCATTCGCTCCATTGTACCGGATAATTAAAAGTTCCAATGATGGAGGCAGCCTGATAGGGACTGTTGTCTAATACTGTTTCGTCAATATCTACGACAACAGCAAGTGGTTTGGTTTTTTTTAAGGCCAGTTCTTCATGTAATCGTAACGAAGCAATATTATATGCCTGAAAACACAATGCTTTATACTCAGCTGCCTGCTGTTGATATAGGGTTGCATACAAGGTGGCATTTGCCAGATTTTCAGGAACAGGCTTTACAGGAGCCTGACAAGAAGTAATAAAAATGCCGGCACCTGCAATGAATCCAAGGAAAGTTGATTTATTCATTTCGATTTTTTCTTACGAAGATATAAAAAAAGCCGTCTCGTTATTCATGACGAGACGGCTTTCCAATAATATGGAGTGGATTTATTTTTTTGAATAATCCATGGCTTCTAAGCGTTTGTAATGGTTGAAGCGCCATTGTGCGTTTTCCATAGCCATATTAGCCAAAATACCAGCTTGTTCAGGGAAAGTCTTGCGCAGGGACGAGAAACGAACTTCGCTTGAAAGGAAATCCTGGAATTTTGTCCAATCCGGTTCTTTCGAATCAAGTTGGAATGGGTTCTTTCCTTCAGCTTCCAGGGCAGGATTGTATCTGAACATTTGCCAGTAACCAGCCTCAACAGCAAGTTTTTCTTCATACTGTGTTTTTCCCATGCCAACACGCAAACCGTGATTGATACATGGAGCATAAGCAATGATGATCGATGGGCCGGGGAATGCTTCAGCTTCCTTCAATGTTTTGAAGAACTGATTCTGATTGGCACCCATGGCAACCTGTGCCACGTAAATGTAACCATAACTCATCATCATCGAACCAAGGTCTTTTTTCTTCACTCTCTTGCCAGAGGTAGCAAATTTGGCAACTGCTCCAACAGGGGTCGATTTTGAAGCTTGTCCGCCAGTATTTGAATAAACCTCTGTATCAAGAACCAGAATATTTACGTTCTCACCAGAAGCGAGTACATGGTCTAATCCGCCAAATCCAATATCGTAGGCCCAACCGTCACCACCAAAGATCCAATTTGATTTTTTAACAAAATATTGTTTCAGCGCAAGTAGTTCTTTTGCTGAATTATCTTCTTGTCCTTCAAGTACTTTCAGTAAGTTTGCTGATGCGATTTTTGATGCTTCGGCATTGTCGAAGGCAGCAATCCAATTTTCGAATGCTTCTTTTCTCTCAATGGAGATATCCGCTTTAAGTGCATCCTGCATTTTCAAAGATATACGTTCACGCAGTTTATTTCCGGCAATAGCCATACCAAATCCGTATTCGGCATTGTCCTCAAACAATGAATTTGCCCATGCCGGACCTTTGCCTTCGGCATTGGTGCAATACGGTGTGCTTGGAGCTGAACCTCCATAAATGGATGAACATCCTGTTGCATTTGCAACCATCATACGATCACCATACAACTGAGTAATTGTCTTGATATAAGGTGTTTCACCGCAACCTGCGCAAGCCCCTGAGAACTCGAACAAGGGTTGTGCAAACTGACTGTTTTTTACAGTAGCAGTTTTATCAACAATGGTGTCTTTATAGGTCACATGTTTGGCGAGATAATCCCAACGACCCACTTCTGCAAATTGTGATTCGAGTGGTTTCATCACCAGCGCTTTGGCAGGAGACGGACAAACATCGGCACAGTTACCACAACCCGTACAATCGAGTGTGCTTACCTGAATACGGAATTTGTGAGGTGCGAATTTACCTTTTGTTGTTTGGTATGTTGTTCCTTCAGGTGCATTGCTTTCTTCCTCGGCATTTACCAGGAAAGGACGGATAGCAGCGTGGGGACAAACGTAAGAACATTGGTTACACTGAATACATTCTTCGGTTTGCCATTCGGGAACAGTGACGGCAATACCACGTTTTTCGTAGGCAGTTGTGCCCGATGGGAAGGTGCCATCTTCACGATGTAAGAATGCACTTACCGGAAGATCATCACCTTTCATACTGTTGATGGGTTGAACCACATTGCGGATGAATTCAGGAATAGATGTATCCACCACCTGTGCATCAATTTTAAGTGTTGCCCATTCGGCAGGAACTTTAATTTTTTCAACTTCTCCACCACGGTCGATGGCTGCATAGTTCATTTTTACAATCTTTTCACCTTTGTTTCCATATGACTTCAAGGTGAAAGCTTTCATTTTTTCAACGGATTGTTCGTAGGGAATAATTTCGGCAATTTTAAAGAAAGCCGATTGCATAATGGTGTTCGTACGGCCACCCAATCCTATTTCGTCAGCAATTTTCGTTGCGTTGATGATATAAAATGAAATATCATTTTCGGCCAGGTATTTTTTGATTTCATCAGGGAGTTTCGATTTTGTTTCTTCAGCGTCCCAGATACTATTTAACAGGAACATACCGCCTTTTTTCAGTCCTTTGGTCATATCATATTTTCCGAGATAGGAGGGAACATGACACGCAACGAAATCGGGCTGGTTTACAAGATAGGTGGAGCGGATCGGGTGATCGCCAAAACGCAAATGAGAGGTGGTGATACCGCCAGATTTCTTTGAGTCGTAAGCAAAATAAGCCTGTGCGTATTTATCAGTAGTTTCACCAATGATTTTGATCGAGTTTTTGTTTGCACCAACAGTTCCGTCAGCACCAAGACCATAAAATTTGGCTTCATAGGTTCCTTTTGGAGCTACATTAATCTCAGGAAGCAATGGCAATGAAAGGAATTTCACATCATCAACAATACCAACGGTGAAGCCTGTTTTAGGCTCATTCATTTTCAGGTTGTTATACACTGAAAGCATCATGGCTGGTGTAGTGTCTTTCGAACTTAATCCATAGCGGCCACCAACAATCAAAGGCGCATTTTTGCGGCCATAGAAAACATCTTTCACATCCAACAGCAATGGTTCGCCATTGGCGCCGATTTCTTTGGTGCGATCGAGAACAGCGATACGTTTGACTGTTTCCGGAATAACTTTCAATAGGTATTGTGTTGAGAATGGGCGGTAGAGATGCACAGCAACCAATCCCACTTTTTCACCTTTTGCAGCTAGATAATCGACTGTTTCACGAATGGTTTCGGTTACTGATCCCATGGCAACGATGATGTTTTCGGCATCAGGTGCACCATAATAGGTAAACGGATGGTATTCGCGTCCGGTCATTTTACTGATCGTTTGCATATAATCTTCAACCATATCAGGAATGCCGTCATAAAAAGTGTTGGCGGCTTCGCGTGATTGGAAATAAATGTCAGGGTTTTGAGCCGTTCCGCGGGTAACAGGATGTTCGGGGTTTAATGCTTTTTCACGGAAACGGGCCAATGCTTCCCAATCAAGCAATGGTTTCAGTTCTTCCATCTGGAAATAAGAAACCTTTTGAATTTCATGAGAAGTGCGGAATCCATCGAAGAAATGCAGAAAAGGCACCCGTGATTTGATGGCGCCAAGGTGAGCGATAACAGCAAGGTCCATGATTTCCTGCACGCTTCCTGTTGCCAGCATGGCAAATCCGGTTTGACGAGTACTCATTACGTCGCTATGATCACCAAAAATTGAAAGAGCCTGCGCCGCCAGACTACGTGCGGTTACATGAAAAACACCGGGTAATAATTCACCGGCAATTTTATACATATTTGGTATCATCAATAACAATCCCTGTGAAGCGGTGAAGGTTGATGTTAAAGCACCAGCCTGCAACGAACCATGCACTGCTCCGGCAGCACCGCCTTCCGATTGCATCTCAGCAACATGGACAGTTTCGCCAAAAATATTTTTGCGACCATTGGATGCCCATTCATCCACATACTCAGCCATCGTTGAAGAAGGTGTAATAGGGTAAATAGCAGCTACTTCGCTGAACATATAGGCAATATGCGCTGCGGCATAGTTCCCGTCACAGGTTATAAATTTCTTTTTACTTTCCATATCTATTTTATTTTGAGTAACTTATGTTTAAAAATTCAATGTAATCCTTTCAGAGTGCAAAATTACTAATAATATAGTTGGAGACTGATCGGTTTTGACCAATTAGACCGGCTTTAAAGCTAATTTATATTCATTTTAGATTAGTATTTGAATTCAACTACTTTTGAATTTTGTGTAAATTTACCGCTCGAAAAAAACAATTATTTTTATTGAAATTATAAACTTAAGAATATGAATCTCAAGACCAAGTACCTCGGGTTAGAATTAAAGAATCCAATTATCGTTGGAGCAAGCAATCTTATAACCGATCATGATATGCTTAAGAAACTTGAAGAAGCAGGCGCCGCTGCCATCGTGTACAAGTCACTTTTTGAAGAGCAGATTCATCTCGAAAACCTGGAACTTCATCAGGATATGACTGATTACAATGATCGCAATGCCGAAATGAACAATTTGTTTCAGGAAAATCTGTTTGAATCCGGCCCTGAAGAGTTTCTGCATAAATTTAGTCTTGCCAAAAAAGCGGTCAATATACCCTTGATTGCCAGTTTGAATGCTGTGTATGATGAAAGTTGGTATGAATATGCAAAAAAACTCGAAGATGCAGGCGCCGATGCCATTGAGTTGAATTTTTATTCAACCCCTGCCGATTCCGACATTGATGGACGAAGCATCATCAACGAAGAGCTTGATGTTATTGAAGGTGTGAAGGCTGCCGTAAAAATTCCTGTTAGTGTAAAACTAAGTCCTTTTTACACAAATACGCTGTTTACGATTGCTGAAATGGATAAGAAAGGTATCAATGGCCTGGTTTTGTTCAATCGTTTGTTTCAACCTGATATCAATATCGATACTGAATCGCATCAATTTCCCTACAATCTGAGTCATGAACAGGATAACCGGCTTGCCCTGCGTTATGCAGGCTTGCTTTATGGAAATGTGAAAGCCGACATTTGTGCCTCAATGGGTATTTTCTCGGGTGCTGATGTCATTAAGATGATTCTTGCAGGAGCCAATGTCGTGCAGATTGTGAGCACATTGTATAAACATGGCCCAAAGCAAATCACTAAAATGCTCGAAGATATTGAAATCTGGATGGCTTCGAAACAATATAACTCACTTGAAGATTTTCGTGGTTCTTTATCAGCAAAGAACACCAAA
>CAITDJ010000149.1 GCA_903891085.1 uncultured Bacteroidota bacterium
GCAGGATTCCCCGTCTGACCGGCAACAGCCGGGCAGGGAACCTACGACCAACAAAACGTGGTGTTTGGTATTATACCAACAAAAACACCTACAGAAATATCATGCAGGTGTTTTATTTTAGATGTCTCCCCGGTAGGATTCGAACCTACGACCCATTGATTAAGAGTCAATTGCTCTACCAACTGAGCTACGGAGAGATTTTGGTGGGGCAAAATTAAGGATTTTTGGTTTTCATTCAGCATTTCGGGACTTTTATTCATTGTGTTTTTCCAATTCCATATTTAAAATCCTACTTTTGCTTTTGATAGAATAAGCCCACATGGACCGACACCATAAATTTGAAAGTGCGTTGAAAGTGAATGAAGGCATCGAACAGCCTGCGCAGGTAAACAGTGATGCCGTGAACCGACTGAAAGCTTCAAGAAAGGAAATACTCTCACCTGAACAATATGTTGAGGGCATTCTGAAAGGTGATATTGTGATGCTTTCGAAAGCAATCACACTCATCGAAAGTGCTTTACCCGAACATCAGCAGACAGCGCAACGGATTATTGCTGCTTGTTTACCTAACTCAGGGAAAGCCGTCAGGGTGGGCATAACCGGTGTTCCGGGCGCCGGGAAGAGCACTTTTATTGAAGCACTTGGCATGTTTCTGATTGGCAAAGGAAGCAAGGTAGCAGTGTTGGCCATTGACCCGAGCAGTCAACGTTCAAAAGGAAGTATTCTTGGTGATAAAACCCGCATGGAAAGACTTTCGATTCAATCAAATGCCTATATTCGTCCTTCAGCTGCCTCAGGCACGTTGGGCGGCGTTGCCCGCAAAACCCATGAGACAATCATTTTATGCGAGGTAGCAGGCTTCGATACCATCATCGTTGAGACGGTTGGTGTAGGACAGTCGGAAACTGCCGTTCATTCAATGGTTGATTTTTTCCTTTTACTACTAATTTCAGGAGCCGGTGATGAGTTACAAGGCATCAAACGCGGTATCATGGAGATGGCCGACGGCGTTGCCGTGAACAAAGCCGATGGTGACAATATCACGAAAGCCAACCGTGCCAAAGCCGAATGTGAGAACGCTTTACACCTATTCCCACTATCTGAATCGGGTGTAAGTCCGAAAGTGACTACTTGTTCTTCAACTGAAAATATAAGTATTGATACGGTTTGGCAGATGGTTACCGATTATATTGCTGCGACCAGAGAGAATGGTTACTTCGACAAAAAGCGCGTTCAGCAAGCAGTCCAGATCATGTATAATTCAATCAACGAGCAGTTAAGGTCACGTTTTTACAACAACAAAAAAATACAAATTGCCATCCCTCAGATTGAAGAATCTATCCGGTCAAATAATATGACATCTTATATGGCCGCGGCAATGCTGCTTGAAAAATATTTTGATGAGGTAAAGGAGATTCCGAACCGAAAGTAAAAGTTATTTTTCATCGTTTTCTTACCAAAATAAAAACGCAGAACCCCCGAATTAACCTCAACACTAGATTCATAAGTTTACCAATGTTTTTAATGGTTTGCGGTCGATGTTGGATTGGTAATTTCATTAAATTTGCGTGCAAATCTGAAAACGTCAATTTATGAATGATCTCATTTCGATGAACCCGAACCCTTTGGTTCAATATCTCAACAAACCTTCACATGAATTCACACGCGACGATCTGATCCGTTATATCGAAGACAACAACATTGAAATGCTCAATTTCAGGTATGTGGCCTGGGATGGCCGCTTGAAAACATTGAATTTTATTATCAACAGTCGCCAGCACCTCGAAAATATTCTCACTGCAGGCGAACGCGTCGATGGATCAAGTCTTTTTCCTTTTGTTGAAGCCGGTTCAAGCGATCTATATGTGATGCCCAAATATAAAACCGCTTTCCTGAATCCATTTGCCAAGGTCCCGACCCTGGACATTCTTTGTGCTTTTTACGACCGCAACGGGAAACCACTCGAAAGTTCACCGGAGTATATCTTAAAAAAAGCCCACCGGAGTTTTCAGAAGGTAACCGGATTCACTTATGAAACCATGGGCGAACTCGAGTTTTATATCATTAGCAAAGTGGAAGACGAATTGTATCCTGCAGCGAATCAGAAAGGCTACCACGAATCTTCGCCTTTCAATAAATTTGCCGATTATCGCCGGCAAGCCATGCGACTGATCGCCCAAAGTGGTGGTCAGATCAAATATGGTCATTCCGAAGTCGGGAACTTCTCCACGGGCGGAAAGGTGTATGAACAAAACGAGATCGAATTTTTGCCCACGAATGTTGAGGACGCAGCTGATCAATTGGTGATTGCAAAATGGATTATGCGGAAACTTGCATTCGAACATGGTATAACCATCACTTTTGCTCCAAAAATCATCGTTGGCAAAGCCGGAAGCGGGATGCACGTGCACACCCGTTTGATGAAAAACGGTAAAAGTGTTATGACGAAAAACAATATTCTGAGCACCGAAGCCAGAACTGCCATTGCAGGTTATCTCAAACTGGCAGCATCACTTACAGCTTTTGGCAATACCATACCTACCTCCTATTTCAGACTTGTTCCACACCAGGAAGCACCAACCAATATCTGCTGGGGCGATCGTAACCGATCGGTGCTCGTGCGTGTTCCATTGGGATGGTCGGGATCGAATGATATGATCACCGATGCCAATCCACAGGAAAAAGTAGTTAAATTTGATTTCAGCCAAAAACAAACCGTCGAATTCCGTGCACCGGATGGGTCAGCGGATATTTATCTGCTGATGGCAGGATTGACCGTTGCAGCACGCACAGGTTTCGAAATGGAAAATCCGATTGCTTTCGCTGAAAAAACCTATGTTGACGTGAATATTTTCGACGATGCCAACAAGTCAATACAGCAGGAACTGGAACAATTGCCTACATGTTGTGTTGAATCGGCAGACGCCCTGATCCGTCACAAAGAAAACTATTTAAAATACGGTGTTTTTACTGAACAGATTTTAAGCTTCATCGTCAACTACCTGAAAGCTTACGACGACAAAGACCTGCGCGAAAAACTCGGAAACGACGAACAGAAAATTCTCGCATTGGTGACGCAGTATTTCCATTGCGGATAAAGGGTTTTCGGCTTGATTTTTAACCACAGCCTTACTATACGTTTTCACTTTTCGCTGTTTTTTACTAATGTTTCAAAATCTCTCCGATTTACAGGAACATTTTAACATTCTGGGTGTTCATGTAGGTAGTAATCTACCTGAAAAAATATTTAAATGAGCAAGCTATATACTTTTCAAGCCAAACAATTTATCCCTTCAACCATTGATGAAGTGTGGGATTTCATCTCTTCTCCAAAAAACCTGAAAAAAATCACACCACCGTATATGGGTTTCGATATCGTTTCAGAATCACCGGTTGATACCATGTACACCGGGATTATCGTGGCCTACAAGGTGAGTCCGATGTTTGGCATTAAAATGAACTGGGTGACTGAAATCACACATATTGAAGACAAACATTACTTTATCGACGAGCAGCGTTTTGGGCCTTACACCTTCTGGCACCACAAACACTTCATCAAAGCCGTGGCCGGAGGTGTTGAAATGACAGATATTTTACACTACAAAGTTCCATTTGGCTGGATTGGAGATTTGGTTAACTTCTTGTTCATCAGAAGCAAACTCAATGAGATATTCAATTACAGGTTCAAAAAAGCGGAAGAGATATTTGGGAAACAGTAAACCCTTTTTGTACATATTCAGTTTACCTTTTAACCGGATCAATTATTTTTATTAACAAACTTCTTCCTCAGCATCCAAACAAATCATCAGACAGGTTCCACTCTTTACAGTAAAAACATAATGCTTGTTGGCTTTTTGTTCGGATTCATTGCATTGTAAGGTATCTGGGAAAAGATTTCAAATTGATGATTCGGATTCATTTAAAATTTCAAACCCACCGATTTTGTTCCTAATTTTGATTATCGACTTAAGGCTGATAATCGCACAGTAATTCGAATGAAATTTATTTTGAAAAACAATAGAATCCAATGTTATTAATGAAATTGAACATGGAAAATGAAAGTGAAACATCAGAAAAAAACACCAAGAAAGCATCGGATAAATCCGGAATAAATCAAAACAGAGTCCTTAAGGCTGTTTTCCCCGGAAAATATATTCAGGGTGAGGGGCTTATTGCCGGATTACCCGCATCGATCCGTTCTTTTGGCAAGCATGGAATGATTTTATCATCCCATTCCGTAAAAAGCAATATTCTACCCAAATACCTTCAAACATTTGTCGGAAACAATATTTTGATCGAAGAGTTTCGGGGTGAATGCTGTGAAAAAGAATTGAAACGAGTATCTGATATTATTGTCCGGAACAACATCGATGTGGTGGTCGGTATGGGCGGCGGTAAAGTCATCGACACAGCAAAAATTGTATCTGACCGGGCCGGACTTCCTGTAATTATTGTTCCAACGATCGCCTCAACCGATGCGCCATGCAGCGGCTGTGCCGTCATTTATTCGGAGGTTGGTGTTTTTGAATCTGTCTATTATCAGAAAATGAATCCGCAGGTTGTATTGGTTGATATGCATGTAATTGCCGGTTCACCAGCCCGTTTTTTGGTTTCAGGAATGGGCGATGCCCTCGCAACCTGGTTTGAGGCCAGATCATGCGAACGCACGCAATCGATGAACGAATGTGGCGGTTACAGCACAATGACTGGATTAAATCTTGCAAAACTCTGTTATGACACGCTCCTGCTTTACGGACATGCGGCTAAAACGGCCAATGAAAACAACATCATCACGCCTGCTTTATACAGAATCGTAGAAACGAATATTCTTCTCAGCGGGATTGGTTTTGAAAGTTCAGGCCTGGCCTCGGCACATTCAATTCATAATGGATTATCAGCGATGGAGGAAACGCATGTCTTCTACCATGGTGAGAAAGTTGCATTTGGCGTACTTGCCGGATTGCATCTGACAGATGCGTTGCCATCTGAAATGGAAACGGTATACTCCTTTTGCGAAAAAATTGGTTTACCAACAACATTGAATGATATTGGATTGAAAAATATTGACAAATCGGGTTTGATGAAGGTGGCCACGAAAGCCTGCGCTCCCGCAGAAGGCATACATCACGAGGCCGGAACCATTACACCCGAAAAAGTTATGGATGCAATAATCGCAGCCGATGCGATGGGGAAAATCAGAAAAATGAATTAAATATTTCAATTATTGTAGGTTTTAAGAAATGAAAATAAAAGCGGTATTATTTGGATCAACCGGAATGATCGGACAGGGCGTGTTGCGCGAATGCCTCAGCAACAGTGAAGTTGAATCCGTATTGGTGATCAACAGGCACACAACCAAGCTTAATCATCCAAAATTGAAAGAAATCATTCATACAGATCTTTTCGATTTATCGAAGCTTTCAACTGAACTGTCGGGTTATAATACCTGCTTTTTCTGTCTGGGTGTTTCATCAGCCGGACTTTCGGAAAAGGATTACCACCATATAACATTTGATTTAACCTTGTATGTGGCTGAAACTTTATTGGCACGTAACACAAATCTGACGTTTTGTTATATCTCTGGCGCACAGACTGACAGCACCGAAAAAGGCAAAGTGATGTGGGCAAGGGTGAAGGGAAAAACTGAAAACGCCTTGCTGGCCATGCCATTTGCGAATGCATATATATTCAGACCTGGTTATATTCAGCCTTTGCACGGAATCAAATCAAAAACACTTTTGTACAATGTTTTATATACCGTTTTCAAACCCTTTTATTTTGTTTTGAAACACGCCAAAAACTACGTTACAAACACTGAAATCCTTGGCAAAGCCATGATAAATGCAGTCGCGACCAATTATTCGGAAAAGAAAATATTGGAAAGTATTGATATTAATATGATTGGAAATAAGGAATAAGTATCAACCGGAACAAATTATTTCATCTTCGCATCCAGCCATTCAAATATTACCTGATAGGCTTTTTCGCGCACTGGTTTAGGCGACAAAATAAGGTCGTGCATTCCGTTTTCGATGGTCATCACCTGGCAATCGCCCTTTATTTTATTACCAAGCTGTTCGATATGTTTCACATTTAGCACAGCATCACCCTCAAAAAATTTCCTGTCCCATTCTTTGCCATACACAGATTTTGATGAATGCAACACCAAGGAGGGTTTATCAATCTCGAAACCTTTCCGCGCCTGCACCTGGCCTTTGTGGATGGCCCGAATCCAACCTTTATTCACTTCAGGCGAAACAATCTGTTTCCAGTTTGTATTGAAATCCCACTCACCATGCGCTGATGTATGCAAACTGCTGCCATAAATGCCGATATTACCTTTTTCATGAATAGTGTCGTTGGGATGCTTTTTACCCTGACAGGAAATAAACGGAACACCCAGTGCCCGCAACAAAAATCCCATATTCATATTATAAAACGGGCTGTTCATCAACACGGCATCGAACAATTCGCTGGCATGATGGTCGTTTGCATAGAGCGAAACGGTCAAACCGCCCGTCGAATGGCCCGATAACAGCACTTTCAGCTTGCCTTCGGCCCGAATGATCTTCAGTGCAGTATCGATGTCGGCATAATATTCTGACAGATCGCGGGCATTCGTGATTTTTTGGTTAGGGAGCCACGACCGTCCGTATTTTCGCAGGTCGAGGGCATAAAAATCATAGCCATGACTATTGAATTGGTCGGCCATTTCCTCCTGAAAAAAATAATCGTTCAATCCGTGCACATACAACACTGCCTTGGTAGTTTCGGTGGCACAGCTTTTCTTCACCAGGGTGCAAACTACTTCACCTTCATAATCCGAAGGCTGATGAATGGTGGTTTGCAGAAATCCATTCCCCAGTATATCAGATTTGTACTGAATCTGGGCAGACACACTTCCCAAAAAAAGGAAGAGAAACAGTAAAATTGCGTTACATTTTTTCATTACAATTACATTGAATTCATGATCAAATGTACGAAATCATTTAAAATCCACACATCTTGCTGCCGAACAACAGGCGGCGGGTTGTTAAAATCGGAAACTGGTATTTGAAAAAGGAAAACAAAATTTACGATTAAATTTCAACCTGTTTAAAATAAGAATAGTAAATTGCAGCGATTGTAACAGATTAAAAAAACCGGTTTAATAATCATTTCCTTGAAAAAACTCATTCTAATTTTGCTTGGTTCCATATTCGGAATGTTCTCATATTCTCAGGCTCCTTTTCATAAAGGAGTGAACCTAACGGGTTGGTTTCAGACCACCGGTGCGCATAATATTCAATTTCGGAAATTCACCAAAAAAGACTTTTCCGACATTAAAAGTCTGGGTTGTGATGTGATACGCCTGCCGATAAACATGCATGAAATGACACTGGGAGCACCTGATTATATCATTGATCCATTGCTTCTTACCTTTATGGATTCGACTGTCACCTGGGCCGAAGAACTTCAGCTTCACCTGCTGATCGATAACCACAGCTTCGATCCGTCAACGAACACAAGCCCTGATGTCGGTGATATTCTTACCCGTATCTGGCCGCAAATTGCTGAGAGATATAAAAATCGCTCCGATCTGATTTACTACGAAATACTGAATGAGCCGCATGGCATTACCAATGCTGTCTGGGGCGCTATCCAGCAGCAAACCATCGACGCCATCCGCGAAAAAGACAACAATCACACCATCATTGTCGGGCCATCGGGCTATAACAGCTACAATGACCTGGCGCAGATGCCCGTTTATGATGATCCAAACCTGCTTTACACCTTTCATTTTTATGATCCGTTTCTTTTTACACATCAGGGGGCAAGCTGGGTAAGCCCTTCGATGGAACCCCTTGCCGGCGTCCCCTTCCCTTACGATGCTGCTTCTATGCCCGAATGTCCGTCATCATTAATTGGAACCTGGATCGAAAGCTCGTTGAATAACTACCCCAACGATGGCACTATTGCAAAGGTGAAATCGCTTATTGATATCGCAATTAATTTCCGTGAAACAAGAAACGTGAATATTTTCTGTGGTGAGTTTGGCGTTTATATCCCAAACAGCGATACAACCGACCGCGTAGCGTGGTATAAAGTGATAAAAGAATATCTCGACGAAAAAGATATACCATGGACCAGCTGGGATTACAAAGGAGGTTTCGGAATTTTCGACAAAGGCTCCAATGAATTTTTTGAACATGACCTTAATATACCTCTCATTGAAGCCCTCGGTTTTAATGTACCGGTTCAGACCCCCTATTTTCTAAATCCTGATACCACAGGGTTCATCCTCTATGACGACTACCTCGGTTCAGGAATCAACGAAGCAAGTTGGGCACCTGTTACACTCGACTACTATTCGGAGTTGTATCCTAACAACGAAAATTACTGCATTTATGTGGCCGACGGACCGCAATATCGCAATGTGGCCTTCAATTTTATTCCAAACCGTGATTTGAGTGCATTAAAAACCCAAGACTATGCCCTCGACTTTTTTGTCCGCGGAAACGACCCTGACATACAGCTCGACCTACGTTTCGTTGATACCAAAACCGGCACAACAGACCATCCATGGCGCATGCGAACCACGCTTAACAACAGCAATACCGATTTCGACAAACGCTGGCATCATTTGCACATACCGCTCATTGACTTCACTGAACAAGGTTCCTGGGACAATAACCAGTGGTACGAACCTGAAGGGAAATTTGACTGGACTGCCATTGACCGATTTGAGATAGTAGCAGAACATGCCCCACTCAACGGGTTAAAAATTTGGTTCGACAATATCATTATCACCAATCTTGACACTGCGCTGGTGCGCGAAACCGGAACACTCGGCGTGGTCATGATGGAAAATCAGGCAAAAAGCATCACGGCCTTTCCAAATCCTTTTACAGAAAAAGCCTCAATCACGTTTGAAAATGATGCTCCTGAGAATTTTTCCATCATCATTTATAATGTCGCTAACCAGAAAGTAGCGGATTTATTCCAGAGTAACATTTCTTCAGGAAGTCATACAATAAGTTGGGATGGACGTGACAATCAGGGTCGCACCGTGCCAAACGGAATCTATTTCTGTCACCTCATCTCGAGAAAAAACCATCATACCCTAAAACTGGTTTTTGCAGGAAATTAATACTAAGCTAAATCTCATACCTGTTGCCCGATTTCTGACTTATTTGCATGGAGTTTTTCGATAATCTGAAATTCAGACATGGAATTTCCGATTGTATAGCTTTCGAGCATCTTTCAATAGCTGAATATTACGAATCGTTGCGCTAACCCTGATAATAACTTTGCAAAGTGATATTATTTCTTCAACCAGGCTTTTAATGTAGTCGATCCTACCAATATGGAATCCTCACTATACTTAACCTCTTTGGCATTTTCGAAATATTTCATGAATGCACCGCTCCTTTTAGGGCTTTGCTTCCCGCTAGAAACGCATTAATATTGCCCACAGCATAGGGAGTACAATCCACCTTTTTTATCTCGGGTGCCTTGGCCTGAAAATATTTCGTCATGGCATCCTGAAAGGTAATTGCCTCAGGGCCAACAATTGCAAACGACTTATTGGGTTTGGTTTCGTCGTTATAGACTTTCGCAACTATTCCGGCAAAATCTTTAGCTGCCACAAAAGGAACCGGATTGGGTTGTTTCCCAAAATAACTTGCTCTTCCTTTGTTCACAAACAATGGCAAACTCTCCATAAACCAATTTGGTTTAAAAATAGCGTAGTGTAAACCTGAGGAAGCAATCAGATTTTCGAATTCTGATTCATGTATTGAAAAAACAACCAAACAGGACAATTTCATAATTTACTGTAATTGTGTAACATATCCGTTGACAAACGGTTACAAACGATTATATACGTATGTAACTGTTTGTTATACGAGTATCCGGAAAGCACGACTATAATTTTGCTCCATCGTTCTTTCACAAAACTTTAAACTTTCAAACTTTACAAACTTTCAAACTTTTCAAACTCATGACAACAATCCGCAACTCCGTTCAACTCATTGGCCGTCCGGGCATGGACCCAGAAGTTAAAACTATCGCCAATGACCGCAAGATGGCCCGTTTCACTCTTGCCACCAACGATTACTATTACAACCACAAGGGCGAACGCGTCGAAGAAACCCAATGGCACAATCTTGTCGCCTGGGGGAAAACAGCCGAAATCGTCGAAAAACTTGTCAAAAAAGGCAAGGAAGTCGTGATTGAGGGCAAGCTCGCCTCCAACACCTGGGAAGACAAGGAAGGCGTGAAACACTTCAATGTTCAGGTAGTAATCAATGAATTACTCGCCATCGAAAAAGCATCGTAACTATCGAATTACAAAACGTTAAACTTTCAAACTTTACAAACTTTCAAACTTTTCAAACTCATGACAACAATCCGCAACTCCGTTCAACTCATTGGCCGTCCGGGCATGGACCCCGAAGTAAAAACTATCGCCAATGACCGCAAAATGGCCCGTTTCACCCTTGCCACCAACGACTTTTATGTCAACAACAAAGGTGAACGCGTCGAAGAAACCCAATGGCACAACCTCGTCGCCTGGGGGAAAACAGCCGAAATCGTCGAAAAACTTGTCAAAAAAGGCAAGGAAATCGTGATCGAGGGCAAACTCACCACCAACACCTGGGAAGACAAGGAAGGCGTGAAACACAGCAATGTTGAAGTCGTTATCAACGAAATCCTCAGCCTGTAATTGTTTTCTGATTTCATTAAAAAGTCCGGATTGTGGTGTAAACGACTACAATCCGGACTTTTTAATATCTCCTTATTACGACATTCAGCATTATACTGATGCTGTCAGGTTCTAACAACCAATACCACCCCCAAACGGAATAGTAAATTCCTGTTTAACTTTTATACCTTTCGAATTTTCAGCAGGTCTCCATACAGGCATTTTATTCATCGCATCAAGTATGAGTTTGTCTATTTTTTGATCGGTTGATGTATTGGATATTTTAGCATCGACAATTTGACCTTGCTCGTCAACCGTGAATTTCACAATTGTACGTTGGATTTTCTCAACACTACTTTCTTTGGAAATTTTATTTATAATGTTCTCCATCATATATTTCGTAAGTTGATTAAATCCACCCGGAAATTCAGCTTCTGTCTCCGGAATTACTGTAACCACAACGACACCTTCCATAATCGAACGGTCACTTCCGGGATTGTCCTTTTGCCCGTTTTTATAAGTGTATTTAATTTTTATACTGATATCGGACCCCATGTCGGCAGTATTGATAATGTTTTTTTGTCCGGCAGTCAACTTTTCATTTGTACTTTGAGACGTCAGGACTTGACCATTACAGATGACTGAAATTTCAACAGAAACATAATCGACAAGATTATCATAACCATCCAGTGGGTAAAGATAATAACCCACAGCGTATTCCATCTTTCTTCGCTTTTCAAGCTCAACACGATCTTTGTAAGGCAATACCAGGTTAATCCATAATGATGGCAGCATATCATGGATGGTGGTGGCTTCGGGCAGTTTTTCCTTTTTAACAGGAGGAGTTAGTCTTCCGAAATAATAATTACCGGAATTTTGCGAGAATCCGGAAATTAAAATCAAGAGTAATAGCAGTGTAATCAGGCTTTTCTTCATATGGCAGATAAAATATTTTGTCAAAAGTAGTTTTTATCCATTGGTATCTTGTTAGTGGGTAGTTAATGCTTTGTTAACGACTTGTTAATGCCGGTTATAAACCACTGTTGAAACCTATTCAAAAATTGATTTGTGCTGTATTGATCATTCAGGAAGCGCTATATCAGCATATCTTAATAAATTTCTGCGGTTAAATACCCGGATTTGTTGGTTTCACATAAAACACTACCTTTGCAGTCTCAATTACCGCGGGGTGTAGCGCAGCCCGGTTAGCGCGCGTCGTTCGGGACGACGAGGCCGATGGTTCGAATCCATTCACCCCGACAATTTCACAAAATTTTGATTTTGTAATTGTTGGCAAGCAAAGGCTGACAATTTTTTATCGAAAAACTGAAGGTAATTGAGAGGCTTACGAAACTTTTGCTCATGTCGAAAAGCAATAAAACCGTAAAGTGAAATGTAGTTTTCGACAATAAATACTTTGAAGAACCAAACAGGTTTTTAGTCGAAAACACTTACAGTTTACCTATGATGACATCAACGATCCTTAACGGATCAAACAAATACATCGCCTGAAAAATCCCAGGCAATTTTCCGGAATAAAACATATTCCCACCTTGCTGATGCAAATACCTTGCACGCAAAACCCTTTGAAGGCAATTCTTTGCGTTCACAGCTATCATTACATTTATTAAATACACTATGAAATTCGAATCATTAAACATTATTGAACCCATTTTAAGATCACTGCAGGAAGAGGGTTATTCCATACCTACACCCATACAGGCTGAATCAATTCCAATTATTTTACAGGGAACCGACCTGCTTGGCTGTGCCCAGACAGGAACCGGTAAAACCGCGGCATTTGCCATTCCAATCCTTCAATTATTGAGTGCAGACAAGATATTTGCCAAAAAAAGAAAGATAAGAAGTTTGATCGTCACACCCACCCGTGAACTTGCCATTCAGATTGGCGAAAGTTTCGATGCCTATGGCCGGCATACCGATTTAACCAATACTGTCATTTACGGCGGTGTGAACCAGAATCCGCAAACCACACTATTAACCCGTGGTGTCGACATACTGATTGCTACGCCGGGAAGGCTGCTTGACCTGATGAACCAGGGATTTCTATCGCTGCGCGATGTGGAAATATTTGTGTTGGACGAAGCCGACCGTATGCTCGACATGGGTTTTATCCACGATGTGAAACGTCTGCTCGAAGTACTACCAAAAAAGAAACAATCACTTTTCTTTTCGGCTACCATGCCACCCGAAATAGTGAAACTTGCAGGTTCCATTTTGCACCATCCCAGGGAAGTTTCTGTGACGCCAGTATCCTCCACTGTTGACATTATTAAACAGTATATCTATTTTGTCGACAAGGGAAACAAAAACGCCTTGCTGGTCGAACTGCTGAAAAATGAATTCATCAAGACAGTGCTTGTCTTTACCCGCACCAAACATGGCGCCGATCATGTAGTGAAAATGCTGCTGAAACACAATATCAATGCCGAAGCCATTCATGGCAACAAGGCACAGAATGCGCGTCAGCGGGCCTTGTCAAATTTCAAGGCGCAAATCACACGGGTGCTTGTAGCGACAGATATTGCCGCCCGTGGTATTGATGTGGACGACCTTGAGTATGTAATCAATTTCGAAATTTCGAATATTGCTGAGACCTATGTGCACCGTATCGGGCGAACCGGCAGGGCCGGCGCCAAAGGCACCGCGATTTCGTTTTGCGATGCTGAAGAAAAGGCCTATCTGAAAGACATTGAGAAACTTATTTCAAAACGAATCCAGGTGATTCATGATCATCCATTTCCGCTGATGGACCATAATCCGGTGAAAACACCCAAGGTTCAGTTTGTCAGGAGAAATGCCGGTCACCAGGGACCGAAACCCGCGGCAGCAGCCAGTTCGGGCAAAAGGTGGTCGGGGAGGTAATGCAAAGTGGGGAGTGTGGAATGCGGAGTTCGGAGTTGAAAAAATGTAAAATGTAAATTGCAAAACGAAGTTCGTTGGTGACCAATAGCAAATGCACGTTGAAAGAGATTTGCATAAAGGCCAACTTTAAAACGCTTGTAAATAATCAGGACTTCATTTGACCCATCATACTGACATGCTGAATACATAGTTCATCCATGCCTGCATGCAGGCAAATTCCTGTCTTTTACTACCTGATATCTGCATTTCGATCGCTGTTTTTCACTCCAAAATTTATTTACATTCAAGCTGTGGCAATTGACCGGATATTTTTAAATTTGTAAGCGATTGGCAAAAACTTTGTCAGTGAAAAAACAAATCCAATGGGGGCCTGCAAATCGAAGCAAAGATTTTTCGGGTAGGGGCATTTTCGTTGGATGGATTTCGATTGAACGATTAACTAAAAAATAAATATACGCATGAAAAAAATTCTTGTTTGCCTGGTAATGTGTTTTTCCCTTTCGATGGTATTCAATTCCTGTACAAAAGAGGAAGCTTCCTTCGACGAAACCCTTTTAATCGGAAAATGGGTGTCGGGTACAGTTTTTTACAAATATATCAACGATTATACCGGAGGAACCTGGGACACTGCCGACGATGTTACCGAAGAAGAAGCGCAGCCATTTACATGGACACTGGTGAAGTCGCAACTGACACATATTCACATTATGGAAGTGGGTGGAAACATACCGAAAGTGTATACAGTGACCGAACTTACCGCCAATTCACTGAAATATAAGGATGACTTTGGGACAACATTTTCGTTCACAAAAGTGGTAGCCCAATAAACTGATATACAAATGATTTTCGTTAAAGCTTGATAAACAGAGCGTTACGCGAATATCAATATATTGCAGCCAATATTGTTTCCTGTGGTAAGTAATTGACAAATTCAAGACAGATGAAAAAGGTTTTTATATGGATAGGCATCACCCTTGCGGGTCTGGTTGCTGTGGTAGCTATTGTGATCGGCATTGCCGTCTGGTTTATTTTTACTCCGGAAAAAATTACGCCCATTATTCGTTCCCAGGCGGCCAATTACCTCACTTGCAAATCGCAGATTGGTGAGGTGGAACTTACTTTTTTCAGTACTTTCCCCCGTTTCGGATTAAAAGTGAAGCAATTTGCCCTGATGAATCATATTGAGGGCGTACAATCAGATACCCTAATTCAGGCCGAAGAATTTGTCGGAACCGTTGACTTGAAGGCATTTTGGAATCGCAATGAACTGGTTTTAAACGAAATGCAGCTCCGTAATGGAGTGCTGAACGTGTTTATCGACAGCACAGGACGCACCAATCTTGATATCATGAAAGCCGATACTGTCGCTGCACCGGCAGAAGCGGAAACGTCGGTCAGTTTCATTCAGCTCGACAAAGTCAATCTGGAAAACGTTGGTTTATCCTACATCGACCACGAGCTCGGCATGGTAACCGATATCCGTGATCTGACAGCCGTGATTTCGGGTAAGATGATCTCCGACACCATCAATACACGCATCAATGTCAGCAAAGGGGTGTTATCCGTAAATTACGATGGGGAGCAATACCTGACGAATGCAACAATAACCACACAAACAACGGCAAAGGTTATTGTATCGAAAATGCAATTCACCTTCGACAAATCTGAAGCATCGGTCAACAATATGAGCCTTACCTACAGCGGCACGGCCATGTATATCGACACGCCTTTTGAAGTGGTTACTGATATCTCGTATCAAAGTAAAGAGCTTCCTTTATCGGATGTCCTTGCCCTGGTACCTCCCTCCTACCAATCCTATTTTGAAGGGGTGGTAGCCGACGGAAAAGTTACTTCGGATGGCAGATTTTCGGGATCCTATACCGATTTTGTCTATCCCCTGATGGATATGCACATTCTGCTTCGGGATGGCACCATGACCTACGAAGGATTCCCGCTTCCGCTCAATGCCCTGAATGGCGAGTTTGTGTTTTATTCTGATCTGACCAACGATGAAACCTCTTATTTCCGTATCGATCAGTTCAACGCCAAAACACCTCAGTCAGATTTTCAGACGAGTGGAAGCATTACCCATATGTTCACCGATATGCATTGTGACCTGAAATTTGGAGGAAACCTGACCTTAGAAGAATTTGCTTCGATGCTTCCAGCGCAACCGAAAATGAAAATAAGCGGAAAAGCTTCGGTTGAGGTATTGTCGCAGTTCTCGATGTCGGAGCTCGATAAGATGCAGCTCGATAAAATGAAGTTTGCCGGTTCGGTACAACTGACCAATTTCAGCACCCTGTACGATACAATTTCGATGCAAACCGATGATTCTCATATCGATTTTGAGATCCCGAATTTGCACCCCATTTCGAAAAAAACGCAGTTCATTGCAGCAAAAATATCATCCAAAAACTTTCAGGTGAGCACCTTGCACAGTACGAATGCCCAGTTGAAAAATGCCTCTATCGCTTTCGAAACCTCGGATGTGATGGATAGTACACGCATTCCTGATGTGATTTGTTCGTTCAGGATGGATTCGCTTTCGGCACGCATGGACACCATCACCATGATGGCACAACAGCCGGTTGGTAAGTTTGAAATGATGCCACAGAAAGGAAAAGACCTTGAGGCTGAAATGAACGTCGATATCACGGGTGATGCGCTGAAGGCTTCGTTCGGATCGGGAAGCAGCAGCATGAAACAGTTGAAGTTAAAAGCACATGTGCTCGACAATGCGGTTATGCCTAAGATGAAGATTGAGTATTATGGAGAAAATCTGAAAATGGCGATGGGCGCCGATTCAGCCAGCATGGATAAGATTGATATGTCTGCCGATCTGGTGAACGACCCGAATCAGAAGGAAATTCTTCAGCAATGGCAGGTCACCGGATTTTTGAAGATGGATAAAGGGCTGATCACGCTGGAAGCGGTTCCGTTTTTGATTGACATCCCTTCTATTCAGATGGATTTCGATCCGGAAGTATTTAACATCCACGAGAGCAAACTGAAAATTGACAATTCCGATTTCAGTCTTGAGGGAAAACTCAGTAATATCGCCTCCTATTTCAGAAACGACTCGCTGCTGCGGGGTGATTTCAATTTCGTAAGCAATACCTCCGACCTGGTGCAGCTCATGGGGCTTACGAGCGGCCTAGGTGAAGAAGAAGGTGCGCAGCCAACCGCAGAAGAAGCATCCACCGGACCCTATATGGTTCCAAAAGGCGTTGATTTCACGCTCAACGTGAATGTTGGGCTGGCGCATTTTGGCTCTGGGATAGCCACTGATATCACAGGAAAAATGCGTATAAAAGACGGACTGATGGTGCTGGATGACTTCAACTTTGTTACGCCGGCAGCCAAAATGAATCTGACAGCCATGTACCGCACACCCCGAAAGAACCATCTCTTCATGGGGCTCGAATTTCATATGCTCGACATAGAGATCAGCGAATTGCTGAAAATTATTCCGGATGTTGATTCCATCATGCCAATGTTACGTTCATTCAGCGGCAAGGGCGAATACCATATGGCTGCCGAAACCTATCTCGATTCGCTGTATAATGTCAAAAAATCGACCATACGCGGAGCCGCATCCATCAGGGGTCAGGATCTCGTGTTGATGGATGGTGAAACCTTCACGGAAATCGCCAAGACATTGAAATTCAATAAACAAACCCACAACAAAGTGGATAGTTTATCTGCCGAGTTTACTGTATTCAAACAGGAAATTGATGTTTATCCTTTCCTGATTGTGATGGACAAATACAAAGCCGTGGTGGCCGGAAGGCATAACCTGGACATGAGTTTCGATTACCATATTTCGGTGGTCGACAGTCCTTTGCCTGTTAAATTTGGCATCGACATTACCGGAACCCTCGACGATATGAAATACCGTCCTGCCAAATGCAGGTATCCCGAGTTATATCGCCCTGTTGCACGGGGAGAAGTTAAAAACAGTCAGCTGGACTTGCGAAAGCTGATTCGTGATTCACTCACCGAAAAAGTCCCTAAAGAGTAGCCATAATAATTGTTATAGCATGAAGCTTTTATCCTGTTCACGATCACAAGTAGTAATCATGAACAGGATTTTTAATTGTGAATATTGCCGTTTTATTGTTGCGTTTAGATATGCCATTCACCTTCAATAGTTTTACCTTTGGATAAACTTATTCAAACATGCTTCCCGGTCCCAATTACATTTATAAATGTCCCAACTGCGAAACCCTCGTTTCAAAAGGAAGTCTGATGAGTGGTAATACCATTGGCGCCGATTTCTATTCGGATGGAAGTTTTTTCGCGCCCATGATGCCGGTGTTTCCTCAGATCACCATCTGCCATGATTGCGATACCATTTTCTGGCTCAATGAAACCAACGAAACAGGGATGTGGCATTGGGGCGAAAAAACCAATCCGGCATGGGAGAATGCCGTTTATGCCCGTTTTCTCTCTATTGAAGAATATTTTTCGGCCCTCGAAATGAACCTTGCCAACAACAAAGCAGATGAATTTTACATCAGACAACAAATCTGGTGGGGCTTTAATAATGCCCACCGTTACAAAAATGAAAGCAATACCGATGCATCAGAAAACATCCTGTGGACAGTCAATATCCATAAATTACTTGGTTTGCTCGATAGTAGTAATAATAACGACCTCATCATGAAAGCTGAACTTCACCGCAACCTCGGAAACTTTGACACATGCCTTCAGGTGCTTGACAGCATTGTGAATCCGGAAGTTGAATGGCTGAAAAATATCATGATAAAAGCCTGTAAGGCAAAAAACAGAAAAGTCATACAGCTAAAACAAAATACTTAAGCGATAGCTTCGGTCAAAACTCAGTTTTTATTGCATCGAAACATAAATTGCTCGTATCTTTAACATCTAAAGTATCTTTTCGATGAAAAGCAAATGGATCAGAAATATACTCCGCGGATTGAGTGTCACCTCCATGGTATTTATCTTTCAGGCTTGTTATGGCTCACCACAGGACATGAAATATGATATGTTTATCGAGGGTCTTGTGAAAGCCAGTGCAACCGGCGAGCCGATTCAAGGAATCAAGGTTTCACTTACCGACACAGATCAATATGAATTTACAGACGAAATGGGCAAATTTTCCTTTTATACCGATCTCTCCGGGAGCTATCCTATCCTTTTTGAGGATACTGACGGTGGTCAAAACGGGGTTTTCATGGCCGTTGATACGGTGCTCATTCCCGAAAACAATTCAGTGTACTTCGAAATGTTACTGGATCGCCCATAGATGTTCGGACTATTTAAAAACAGAATCTTCCGGCGATTTAAAAAAACCGAGGCAAGCATTCACGAATTGAATTATCTTTTCTGGGAATGCACCACACGCTGCAACCTGAATTGTTTGCATTGTGGCAGTGATTGTTCCAAGGACAGTTCGACTCAGGACATGCCTCTCTCCGACTTTCTGCTGGCGCTCGACACGATTGAACCCAAGTCAGAAAACCTAATGGTTGTGCTCACCGGAGGCGAACCACTCATGCGGAAAGATATTGAACAATGCGGACGCGAAATCAGAAAACACGGAGCGCGTTGGGGAATGGTCACCAACGGATATCTATACAACCAGGACAAACACAATGCCTTGATTAATGCCGGAATGGGTGCATTGACGATCAGTCTCGACGGCCTCGAAATCAACCACAACTGGCTGCGAAATAATAATAACAGTTTTGCCCGGACCGACAGTGCCATTGCCCTGGCCAGAGGTTCAACCCGATTGAATTTTGATGTAGTGACCTGCGTAAACGCCAGAAATATTGATGAGATTCCGCTGATTTACAATTATTTACTTTCGCAAAGCGTGAAAGCCTGGCGGTTGTTTACGATTGTCCCGATAGGAAGGGCCGCAAATAGTCCGGACCTGGTGTTGACAAATCAACAATTCAAATACTTACTCGATTTCATCAGCCACACAAGAAAACTGAAAACGATCGACATCAAATTCAGTTGCGAAGGCTACGTGGGGCCTTATGAATCAAAAGTGCGCGATACAGGATTTTTCTGCAGGGCCGGCATCAATATCGGTTCGGTACTGATCGATGGTTCCATCTCAGCCTGCCCCAATATCGACCGAAGTTTTGTGCAGGGGAATATTTACACCGACAATTTTTTTGAGGTGTGGAACACGAAATTTCAGGTTTTCCGCGACCGGAAGTGGACAAAAACCGGCCGATGTGCCAACTGTAATCAATACGCTGATTGTCAGGGAAACGGCATGCATAACTGGTATGGTGACAAAGCAAACGTGCTGGTTTGCCACAACGAAAAAATAAATCCTGCAGGATAAATACTGTTTAGGGACAACGATCACATTGACCGGGAAAATTCTTCGGTACCGGAAAATTTGTTACCAGTTGATATAGTGAATCTTAAACTCGTCATTGGTATAACCACCAATCACCTGTAGCCTGCCTTCCTCGGCATCTTTCACGCTGGTAAAGGCATTCGAGGTTCGATGTCCGCGGTCGGACCATGGCCAGCCCGGAAATTTATCCAACAGTATCTCGTTGAATTTATAGGTAAGATTAAAATCATCTTTCTCCTTGTGTATGTTACTGATGAGCATATTATATGATTTCTCACCTTTTCCTTCAATATCGCAGAAACATGAGGAAAAAACAAAATAAAAGTACGGCCCCCGGCTATAATCAACAATGGGTGATTCGATAAAAATATCCATTTCATCCTCCTGCCGGTCAATTTCCGGATTCAGATTGTTACGGTAAATATTACCGATCAGGTTGAAACAAACATCAATCCCTGTGATAAACAAATCAAAATCACCATCGCCATCATAATCGCCCCAGCGTGCCATACCGTTCGACACACCGGTCAAACCAGCCATATAATCGATGAATCCAACGTCTTTACGGTTTTCGAAAACAATTGTATAGGGTCGTTCCAAACTTTCACCTGTAATGATGAAATCGGGGTCGCCATCGGCATCAAAATCACTTACATCAATTTTCGAGTTCATCAACTGCCGCATACCATTTTCACGCTGTTCGTCAAACTGAAGATCTTTATACGCCCTGAAAACACGCGTATACGGCAAACCGGAACTGTTTAAACCGCTGATTACAAAATCAATCTTATTGTCGAGGTTATAATCGAACCAGGCTCCATCACTGTGTTTGAGTCCGGGAAACATTTGCGGAAGCAGTTTGTAAGCGCCGTTTTGATAGATGTAGATGCGCGTGACAGGACCTGCAGAGGTAAGGCCGGTTAGCAATATATCAAGATTCCCATCCCGGTTGGCATCTCCCCAGCGCGCAGTGCCAAATTGCAGACCGGGCAGGCTGATATCGCTTTCTGTGAGGCGTCCTTCGACGTTTTCATAAATCCTGGTAGAGATCATTTTATTGTTGTCACTGCCTGCGATCAATACATCAATGTCTTCATCCTTATCAAAATCACCAAACTCAACCGAACCGTCAATTAATCCATTAATATTCGAGGGTAGTCGGGTAAAAGTACCATTGCTTTGTTGAAGAAAAACGCCAGCTACCGGCTTATTGTTAGATCCCAAACCTGTAATTACAATATCCTGAAGTCCGTCCTTATTGAAATCGGCCACATCCATATCACCCCGGCTGACAGCAGGAAGACTTGAATTTGCAGCTGTAAACTGATCCTGTCCGGTTTGTTTATAGAAGCTTGTTTTGGGCTGCATCTTACTATGAACCAGTTCACCACTGTGAACCAAGCCCAATTTACCATCACTGATAATCCAAACAGCAGATGCATTTGCTAATCCCTGGGGCTGTTTGTTTATTTCAGTAAAAACCTGCCCGTTTAATCCCAACAATGTCAAATTGAAGGCGATCAATAAAAATAACTTATTCGAAAATTTTGTCACGTAAGTGAATTATTGTTTTTCAAAATTAAATATTTTTTTGAATGTATTGATCAATGTCTCAAGATTAAAGGGCTTACTGATGAAACCATCGAAACCCATGTCGAGATATTTTTGGACTTCATCGAGCATAGCAAAGGCCGTAACTGCAATCATGGGTACAGTTAGTTTGAGTTCCTTAATCTTTTTCATGGCTGCAATACCATCCATTTCCGGCATCTGAATATCCATCAGAATTAGGTCAACCTTGGTTTTAGAGGCAACATCAACGGTAATTATTCCATTTCCTGCAAACAAAACATGGCAATTCAAATGCTTGAGTAACAAACCGGCAAGGTGTCGGTTTGTTTCATTATCTTCAGCAATGAGAATTGTTTTCTCGCTAAAATCATCTTTTTGATCGGATTGTAAAAACTTAACAACAACATCAGCATTGCTCTTCTCGTGGTTGGCGGGTAGTGTAAAGTAAAATACAGTTCCATGGCCTTCCTTTGACTCGACCCAGATTTCACCACCAAGCAATTGGGTCAGGTTCCGGGTAATGGCCAGTCCCAATCCGGTACCACCATAGAGTCTTGTGTGGGAATCATCAGCCTGTCTGAATCGTTCGAAAACAACATCAAGCTTTGTATTTGGAATACCTATGCCCGAATCGCGGACATAAAATTCAAAATATTCGCCAATATGTAACACGCCAAACTCTACTTCGCCCTCATGGGTAAATTTGAGTGCATTACTTAATAAATTGGTCAATATCTGTTGTAAGCGTAATTTGTCGGTCGTTATTTGGGTATTCTCTATTGCTCCCCGATGGTTCAGTATAAGGTTTACTCCTTTTCTATCACTACGGTCGAGTTGTTGCCTGAAGGTGTTATAAGTATCATCAAGCACAAGCGTTACATCAAAAGTAGTTGGTTGAATTTTCAATTCCCCTGCCTCAATTTTCGAAATATCGATGATATCGTTGATCAGATTAAGCAGCAATCTGCCACTTGATTTGATCATATTTATAAAATCCATTTTTTCTTCTTCATCATATTCGTTTGAAGAAAGCAAGTCGGAAAAACCAAGAATGGCATTCATCGGGGTTCGGATCTCGTGCGACATATTTGCCAAAAATGCCGATTTCAGTTTGTCTGATTCTTCCGCCTTATTTTTTGAACGGATTAATTCGAATTCAAATTCTTTTTGCGAAGTAATATTATCAACTACCGCGACAAATCCGATAAACAATTTGTCGTTAAACATGGGTGCAACCTTCAGATGAAACCAATTAACATTCTCATTCCTGATCATCCGAAAAGAAATCTCTCCTACCTGGTGGTTGATCCGGTGAATTGTATTCCAGAAGGTGATTGCATCGGCCTGGTCATCAATAAAGATATTATCGAGCCAGACACCTTCAAAAAACTGCTCTTTTTCAATAGCTGTTAATTCAAGCAGTCTTTCATTGATGAAAACAATTTGTCCGTTTTCGTTTGTAACGGCTATCCCTGAAGGAGATGTTTCAGATATGGTTTTGAATTTTTCTTCGCTCTTTCGCAGTGAAATCAAGGTTTCTTCACGTGCACGTATTTGTTCGCTTAATGCAGTTGTACGTTCATTCACCCTTCTTTCAAGTGACAGGTTTACCTGAGCAAGATCCTGATTCATCTTACGGTTGATAAGATATCTCCAAACAAAAAACAACGCAATTAAAATAAAGGTTGAACCGATGAGCAGAATAACAAAATATCTCAACTGCATATCCTGTTCCTTCACTCTCAACCTTAGAATCTCATTATCTGCATCCAATTTGCTTGTTTCGTACCTCACCCTGATTTCGGCCAACTCATAAAATTTGCGCGTATTCATTAATGAGTCTTTTATTGCATTCGCCTTATTGGTAAACAGTAATGCTTCTTCAAACAGTTTCTTTTTTACTAAAATTTTACTTCGTAGATTGTAATTTGTCAGTAAAAAACCTAAGTTATGCTGGCTCAAAGCAATACTTTCTGCCTTTTTCAGCAGGTTGTATGATTTGTCAGGCTCATTGAGCAAATAATAAACTTCAGCTTCCCGGTTATATATTATTGCTAAACCATATTCAGCATTTTTTTGAAAATAGATTCTTTCGGCAAGTAATAAATAGTTTAATGCATCCTCATAGCGTTTAAGTGCAACCATAGCATCGCCCATATTGCCATATATATTTGCTTCCTCAATTATTTCATTCCTTTTTTGGCGCAAAATGATTGCATTATTAAAATATTTAATTGCCTGATTTTGATCATTCAATTTAATCAGCACCATACCAATAGCATTATATGAATAGGCTATCTGTGATTCATCTTTAAGATACTCTTTGATAGCAAGTGATTTATAATGGTATGTCAACGCATCTTCAATTTCATTTATTCCATAATAAACATTTCCGATATTGGCATAAGTGAAAGCAATTCCCATGCTATCGTTAAGTTTTTCGAAGATTTTAAGTGCCTCGAAATGAAGCATCAACGAATTTTCGTAAATATTAAGTTTGCAATAGCACACGGCTTCCTCATTTAATAGAATGGCCTTGTATTTTTCATTACCAAGTTTGTCGGCATATTTTATGGATTCGCGGGCGATATCGATTCCACGGGCAGGATTTATATTATTAAGCGACTGAATTAACTGATTGTATACTTCAAGTCTTTCTGTGCCGCTTGTTGTTTCTAGGAGTAAGAATAAACTATCACTATCATGATTGCTGTCTCCCAAAACCATTTTTGGTATCAAAAAGCACAACAATATCAATTTAAAGGACAGAAGCATCAGTTTGCTTCGCATAACTCAGGCTATTACAGATGGTTACTATTTCATTGCAAAGATAGTAAAAACAATAATAAGACTCAAAATCAATAATTTAAAAGACAAATTTCGAGATTTCCTCGATGAGTGATTTAGGAAGAATCGGTTTTGTGATATAGGCATCAAACGGAGCATGTGCCCGGTCGAAAAGAGGTGAATCAGTGTAAGTGCTCTGTGAAAGTACCGGCAAATCTGATTTAATCCTTTTTATCCTGATGGTTGTTTCAAGTCCATCCATAACAGGCATATTAAAATCCATCAGTACAACATCGACGTTGATTTCTGAAGAAAGAATATCCAGGGCCTTAAAACCATCCTCCGCCCAAACAATGCACGCACCTGTTCGCATCAGCATTGCTTTGATGAGTAAATAATTAACTTTCACATCATCCACAACCAAAATTGTTTTGTCCTTAAAAACAGCCTCCAGTTGTTCTGAATTCTCGTTTGTTTTCTTGTTTGTTTCCATGGTAAAAAGTATTCAATAACGTTGATTACCTTTATACGATAAGCATACCAAACAATTAACACTCACATATTCAATTATTTACAAATTATATAAACAAATGAACTATTCCCATATTGGACTTATAATCTCAATATGGGAATAACAAAGATTTTGGAACAATATTACAGATTTTCCTGGAAATAAGTAGCTATTTTCTTTATTAGGTGGGCTCTGTCCTTGCCTCGAACGTTATGTTCATAACCGGGATAAACAAAATAATCCACCAAAACGCCTTCATCAATACACTTTTTCAGGAAGGAAAGGCTGTTTTGCCAAACAACAGTGTTGTCCGAAGTTCCATGAATGATCATTAGTTTTCCTTTCAGGTTTTTTGCCTGACCAATCAAACTGGCATTGGCATAACCTTCTGGATTGGTTTGGGGTGTATCCATATAACGTTCGCCGTACATCACTTCGTAAAATTTCCAATCAACAACCGGTCCGCCGGCAACAGCCACTTTAAATATTTCAGGGTGCTGCAGTTTTAAGGTCATCGCAAGAAAACCACCATAGCTCCATCCATCCACACCAATGCGGGCAGAATCTACATAACTGAGAGATTTCAGGTAATCGACCCCAAGAAGCTGGTCTTCAATCTCTATTTTTCCTACATTCCGGAAAATTGCCTGTTCGAATTTTTTTCCACGGTTTGCCGAACCTCTATTGTCCATTGTAAAAACCACATAGCCCAATTGGGCAAGATAATTGAGATAATTGTTGGCCCCACCAAGCCAGCTTTCAGTAACCAATTGCGCGTGTGGACCACCATAAACATATACAATTACAGGGTATTTCTTCAGGGAATCAAAATCAATCGGTTGAATAATACGGCAATACAAATCAGTACCATCATTGGCTTTCAGCGAAAAAATCGACGTTAAGCCCATCTTGTATTCCTTCAATAGATTCGTTTCAGCCTTTATAAGATCAGATTTATTGCTTTTTGTATTGATCAGGGAAATAGTCCGTGGAGTTTCGCGGTTACTATACACATCGATCACATATTTTCCCGAACTACTTAATAGCGCCCGGTGCGTTCCTTTTTCAGCACTTAATCGCTCCAATTTACCCGATTTAAGGCTTGTTTTATAAATATTTTGCTCGAGTGGACTTTCCTTGGTGGCTGTAAAATATACAGCATCATTTTCTTTGTCAAAGCCATGCAAATCAGTCACAACCCATTCTCCCTGTGTAAGTTGCCTGATTAATTTTCCCGTTGTATCATACAGATACAAATGATTAAAACCATCACGCTGACTCATCCATATAAAATGCGTATTCTGCATGGGGACAAAATACAATGGATCCATCGGTTCGACATATTTTTCATCAGTTTCTTCAAACAGCGTTGATGTAATATCCCCCGATGCAACTTCAAAAGCCTTCAATGCCAAATGATTTTGATCATGATTTAGAATCCCAATATAAATTGTTTTATTATCGGGGTTCCAGGTAACTGCAGTAAGATATTGTTCAGAGGGCTCACCTGTTTTCATGAATACAGTATTTTTTGCTGCCAGATTATATACGCCCAATATTACTTCATGACTTTTCTCTCCAGCCATGGGATATTTTTCATTGTTAACCTCAGCAATCCGTTTGTCGATATCTACAATCGGATAATTGGCAACCATCCGTTCATCCATTCTGTAAAAGGCGATGCTGTTGCCATCAGGTGACCAAAATATTCCTCCGTTGATTCCAAACTCATTGCGATGAACCGATTGACCACAAACAATTCCTTCAGGCTCGATTGTTATTTGTGTATGTATTTGTCCTTCTGAAACATACAAATTATTTTCGATGGTATAAGCAACACGTAGTGAAGGCAGATTCACTGAAAAATTCCCGGCTTTTTCCGGAAAATCAGAAATCTTTTGTATTTGCTTGTCCGATAGATTGAAAACAAAAAGTCTGTTTTGTGCAATGAAATACAACTTCGCAGCGTCAATCCAGTTTAACTGAGGAATCTTCAACAGTGAGTCACAATCATTTTTTACCAAAGCACTGTTTAATTCATTCAGACTAAATAATGTTTCAGTGACATTTGATCCGGCAATAGTTTTCTTCACCAACTTTTTGTCGGTAAAAGTGAATTCGTCCTGTCCTTTTATCCATTGCAACTGGCCATATCCGCTTGGGCTTAACTGAGGGTTCATACCCACCGCTTCTTCGGGGGTAAATATTTTATCCTGACCAACAACATCGGATGTTGTAAAAACCAGTAAAAGACTGATAATAAACAGAAACTTAATCATTTATTCTGATTTTAAATTTAGTTTTGAAATAATCAAATAACCTTCAGTCTGGTTATTCACTGCCGACTGCTGACTCACTGTATTTTCTCAAACCACCCCATGCACTGCATCGGCAAACTCTTTAAGCAAGCCCGGTTTTTTTTCAAGGGCATTCCCGATAACTATTACATTGGCTCCTGCCAGTGCACATTGGGCAGCGCGTTCGGGGGTGCGAATGCCACCACCAACGATTAATGGAATATTAATACTTCCATGTACCATGCGTATCATTTCATCGGAAACAGAAAGTTCAGCACCGGAACCGCCCTCGAGGAAAATGAGTTTCATTCCTAACATTTCGCCTGCCATGGCGGTGGAGATGGCGATATCAAATTTGTCGCTGGGGATTGGGAAAGTATTACTCATATAACTCACTGATGTAGGTTTACCACTGTCGATCAGCATATAACCGGTTGGTAAAATTTCCAACCCGCTTAATTTCAAATAAGGGGCGGCTATGACATGGCGTCCTATCAGCATCTCAGCATTCCGGCCAGAAATCAAGGATAGAAACAGAAATCCATCCGCTTTATAACTCAACTGGTTTGTGTTTCCAGGAAACAATATAACCGGAATTTGCGCATGCTTTTTAAGCAACATAATGCAGCTATCAAGATTGTCGTTGGTGAGTAAACTGCCTCCAACAAAGAAAAAATCAACCCCTGATTCCTGCGACTTAGTAGCTAATTGAATAATTTCCTCATTAGTTGGTTTATCCGGATCAACCAACACTGCAATTTTTTTTCCGGGCCTGGTGAATATATCGTAGAGCTTCATATTGTTTTTATTCGATCCCCAAAAATAGAAATTTAACAGATTGAAGAACTAAAAATAGTGAAAGGCTAACGAAATAGTAATATCGTGCAAGTGAACAGAAAATACTAATTGCCGAATAGTCAAATTACCGAATACTTAAAAAACAGCTTCCGCAATCTTTCTGATATTATCCGAATTTCCCATTGTGTAAAAGTGCAGTACAGGCGCGCCTTTCGCAATTAATTCGCGTGACTGGGCAATCGCCCATTCAATACCAAGTTTGCGAATCTGCTTGTTATCCGTACATTTCTGAACTTCTTTTACCAATTCCTGGGGCAAATCAATATTGAATGTCTGGGGCAGTATATTCAGATGATTTAAGGTAGAAATAGGTTTCAAGCCAGGGATGATGGGAACAGTGATTCCAATAGCACGGCACCTGTCAACAAAATCAAAATACTTTTTATTGTCGTAAAACATCTGTGTAACAACAAATTCGGCACCCGCTTCGATTTTCATTTTTAAGAACTTCAGATCACTTTCCAGATTGGGGGCTTCGATATGTTTTTCGGGATATCCGGCGACGCCAACACTGAAGTTGGTTGGAGTGGCATTCAATAAATCTTCCTCGATGTATTTTCCATTATTCAGTTTCATGATCTGGTCTACCAGATCGATAGAATGGGAGTGTCCGCCAGGTTCCGCGCGGAAATACTTCATGGATGGTTGTGCATCGCCACGTACCACCAACAGGTTTTTTACACCCAGAAAATGCAGGTCGATAAGTGCATTCTCGGTTTCTTCCTGGTTAAATCCCCCACAGATGATATGAGGTACCACATTCAGCCGGTAACGATACATAATGGCGGCCGTAATACCAACGGTACCCGGGCGTTTTCTTATCGTTTTTTTCTCGAGCAATCCGTTGCTAAGTGGTTTATAATGAAACTCCTCCTGATGATAGGTTACATTCACAAAAGCAGGATTAAACTCCATCAACGGATCGATGGCGCTTTCGATATGTTCGATATTCTGCCCTTTCAAAGGGGGTAATAACTCGAACGAGAACAGTGTTTTATCTGCTCTTTCGATGGCTTCGTTAACTTTTAGGAAACTATGCATAGCAAGGTATTATTTGTAGTTCAAATTAGAATTTAGCAGTCGTTCCATTTCAGTAATACTGATTTGTTTGCGTTGCGAATAATCATAAAGTTGGTCGCGACCAATTTTTCCGACATTAAAATATTGTGAATCAGGGTGTGCAAAATAGAAACCGCTTACGGCCGCTGTAGGTGTCATCGCAAAATTCTCGGTCAATGAAACACCGGTAAACTTTTCTGCATCGAGCAAATCGAAAATGATTTGTTTTTCGGAATGCTCCGGACAGGCCGGATAGCCTGGCGCCGGACGGATACCCTGGTATTCTTCGCCAAGAATCTGGAATATTTCGAATGGTTCGTCGGGTGAATAACCCCAATATTCCTTCCTGACTTTATAATGCAAAAATTCGGCAAATGCTTCGGCCAATCGGTCAGCTAATACCTTGGCCATGATGGCATTGTAGTCGTCATTTTCCAATTCAAATTGTTGAACAATCGGGTCTAATCCAATTCCCGCTGTCACCACAAAACAACCCAGAAAATCTTTTATACCTGCTGAGGTTGGTGCAATAAAATCGGCCAGGCACAAATTCGGAATGTCATCATTCTTTTTTTGCTGGTTACGGAGGAATTCAAATGTGGCAATTTGACTGTCGGGTGATGCTGGATTAAATATAAGGACCGAATCGCCTTCTGAATTTGCCGGAAATATTCCGACCGAACCTTTTGCCACCAGTAGTTTTTCGTTCACGATCCTTTTCAACAACACCTGAGCGTCATCGAACAATTTGCGGGCTTCTTCACCTTTCAACGGATCTTCAAAAATCTGTGGGTATTTTCCGCTGATCCGCCACGAATGAAAAAAGAAAGTCCAATCGATAAATGGAACCAACTCTTCAAGTGATTGGTTTTCAATGTGTATTACACCTTGTTTTGAAGGCGTAAAAACGCTGTCTTTATCAAACTGACCAACAAATTTGTTTCGGCGAGCCTCATCAATTCCCAGATAAGTTTCTTCGCTGCGGTTGTCATGATGTTTTTTCCGAAGTATTTCGTATCTTTCATTCAGGTCGCTGATATAGTCGGCGGTTCTCGTTTTGTCTCCCAATAAATTTGAAATAACCTGTGTCACTTTTGACGCATCGCGCACATGAACGACCGGTTTTTTATATGCAGGCGCAATCTTCACGGCAGTGTGGATCTCCGATGTGGTGGCTCCACCAATCAGTAACGGCCAATGCAGGTTCAAACGCTCCATTTCAGCGGCAACGTGCACCATTTCTTCCAGTGATGGCGTAATCAATCCACTGAGGCCAATGATATCTACATTTTGTTCCAGTGCTGTCTGCAATATTTTTGATGCCGGAACCATCACACCTAAATCAATCACTTCGAAGTTATTACATGCCAATACAACACCAACAATATTTTTCCCGATGTCGTGCACATCCCCTTTCACGGTGGCAAGCAGCACCTTTCCGGCCGAACTTGATTCGGTTACCTTTTCGGCTTCTATATAAGGAAGTAGCACAGCCACGGCTTTTTTCATCACACGGGCACTTTTCACCACTTGTGGCAAAAACATTTTTCCTGCGCCAAACAAATCACCAACTACACCCATTCCATCCATTAATGGTTGCTCAATCACATCTAATGCCCGTGGATATTGGGTTCTGGCCTCCAATGTATCTTCTTCGATGAATTCGGTGATTCCTTTAATCAATGAATGTTTCAATCTTTCACTCACAGAAGTATCGCGCCATGCATCATGTTTTTCTTCTTTTTTTGCGCCGGTTTTAATGTTCTCGGCAAAAACAAGCAATCGTTCGGTGGCATCGGCGCGGCGATTCAACACCAGATCTTCGGTAAGCTGAAGCAATTCGGGCTCAATTTCATCATAAATCTGCAACATACCCGGATTGACGATGCCCATGTCCATACCTGCCTTGATGGTGTGAAACAGAAAAACCGAATGAATGGCTTCACGAACCGTATCATTTCCGCGAAAAGAAAAAGACAGGTTACTCACGCCTCCGCTTGTTTTGGCGTATGGCAGATTTTGTTTGATCCAGGCGACCGCATTGATATAATCGACGGCATAATTGGAATGCTCTTCAATGCCAGTTCCAATGGCTAGAATATTCGCATCGAAAATTATGTCCTGTGGCGGGAAATTCACTCTTTCGGTCAGGATGAGGTAGGCACGCTGACAGATTTCAATTTTACGTTCCAATGATGATGCTTGTCCTTCTTCGTCAAAGGCCATCACTACCGCTGCCGCACCGTATTTCCGGATTAGTTTTGCGTGATGGATAAACTGTTCTTCGCCTTCTTTCAGACTGATGGAGTTTACAATGGCTTTGCCCTGCAGACATTTCAGCCCCCGTTCGATCACCGACCATTTTGAAGAGTCGATCATCACCGGGAGGCGGGCAATCTCAGGATCGGACATCAGGATATGAAGAAATTTTTCCATTTCAACTTCCGCATCCAACATCCCGTCGTCCATATTCACATCAATCACCTGGGCACCACCTTCCACCTGATGACGGGCGATGGTGAGTGCTTCTTCATATTTTTTATCGCGTATCAACCGGGCGAATTTGATCGAACCGCTCACATTGGTACGCTCACCAATATTGACAAAATTGGTTTCGCGCTGCACTTTTAATGGTTCGAGTCCGGTAAAAACAGTTGTTGGTTGAATAGCAGGTTGTTGATGACTTTTCTGCTTGTTGGCAACTTTCACAAACTCACGTATATGATCGGGCGTGGTGCCACAGCAACCACCTACAATATTCACGAAACCATGACTCACAAAATCATGAATATGAACGCCCATTTGTTCGGGCGATTCATCATAACCACCAAACTGATTGGGCAATCCGGCATTGGGATAAGCGCTGATGGCGAATGTCGATTTTTGTGAAAGTTCTTCAATATAAGGACGCATTTGCTCTGCACCGAGGGCGCAGTTTAAACCAATACTAAGTAAATCGAAATGCGAAACAGAATGCAGAAACGCCTCCACGGTCTGTCCCGAAAGGGTCCGTCCGCTGGCATCGGTGATTGTACCGGATATCATCACCGGAATCCGGAGACCAGTTTTTTCCTGTAATTGCTGAATCGCAAACAGGGCCGCTTTCGCATTGAGCGTGTCAAAAATGGTCTCTACCAACAAAATATCCACACCACCTTCGATAAGGGCTGCGGCTTGCTGGTAATAATTTTCGACAAGCTGATCGTACGAAATAGCACGAAATCCCGGATCATTCACGTCGGGCGACATGGAAGCAGTTTTGTTTGTGGGACCGATAGCACCAGCCACATAGCGCGGTTTGTCTGGGTTTTGAAGTGTAAATTCGTTGGCAACAGCACATGCAATCTTCGCTGCTGCAATATTAATTTCGGTGACATAGTTCTCAAGGTGATAATCCGATTGAGAAATTTGTGTTCCATTGAAGGTATTGGTTTCAATGATATCTGCGCCCGCCTCGAGGTAATCGCGGTGAATGGCCGAGATAATATGTGGCTGTGTGAGACAGAGCAGGTCGTTGTTGCCTTTTAGGTCGGAATGATGGTTTTTAAACTGTTCACCACGATAATCTTTTTCGGTAAGGTTATAGCGCTGAATCATCGTGCCCATGGCACCATCGAGCACCAATACGCGGTCGGTGAGTAATTCCTTTATTGCAGGTTTTAGCAAGGTCATAATTTTACGTTTTTACGTTGAAATCAAGCCAATAAATTAAATAATAAGTTTGATAGAATTCTCTAACTTACCCGTAAGCAACACATTAGCATAAATTTACAACAATCATTCAACATTCGTCTAATTTATAATCTCCCTTCAGGTTTCCCTGTCAGGTTAGGTATTAGCACCACTCCCGAACGGGTCGGGAAGGTTGCTAGAGCTTCGTTGAGCCTAATCTCTCCACTCTTCTTTATAAATCAAAAGACCTTTTTTGAGGAGGGCATTTGAAATACGCGACTGCAAAGTAACGACAATTTTATGATTTTTGCAACTATCAGGATTAATTCTAAATTGGATAATTCGACGATTTGACAATTCGACAATTCGACAATTCGACAATTCGGCAATTTGAAAATTTGAAAATGCACTACTATAGCAAATCAGTCTCTCATTTAGGCAAATAAACATTCGTTTTCAAGCATTAACTCCCTGTCAGAAACTATAATTCCTGTTTCATTCATTTTGGAAAGCATCTCAGTGCTGGTTGGAAATTTAGACTTTTCAATACATTGAAGAATCTGCGCATAACGTTTGATTTTCGCCTGGTATGACATTTTTGATCTATGAATTAATGACTATAAGCATTGATATATTTTAAGAAATCAAACAAACATCAAGGATTAAACCATCTCCTCTATCGGTTTGAAAAGTTAAAATTACTAAAAATATTGCTTCTTAAAAAGTTGATTTGCTGCCTTTTAATATCTTGACACAACAAGCGATTTGTTTATTAAATACCTTGTAATCAATGAATTGTCATTTTCCTAGAAATCTTTCTTTTTAATCGAACAAATCTCTTACACAATTGTTTCAACAGTACAATAGAAACTTGGAAACGAAAATAGTTTTTTTCGTTTCCAAAAATATGTACTTTTGCAAAAAAATACTCCCGATGGAAGCAAATTTGGAATTAATTCTGAAAGGCGCAGGTGCACTGTTTAAGAAATATGGCATCCGCAGCATTTCGATGGACGATATCGCCAGAGAGCTTGGTATATCAAAGAAAACACTTTACCAATTTGTCGACAACAAGGCAGTTTTGGTGGAGCATTTATTGAGGTTTATGCTCGAAAAAGGCGATTATAGTTGTTTGGAAGGTTCTATTACAGGCCTGAACGCCATCGATGTATTATTGGCTGTCAGTAAAAAAGTGAGCGAGGAAATCAAAGAAATCAATCCTTCACTCGCCTTCGATCTTCAAAAATTTTATCCTGTCATCTACCGTGAATTTGTCCTAAACAAGCGTGACCATGTTTTTGAACAAATAAAACGAAATTTTGAACAGGGAATCAGCGAAGGTCTTTACAGGAATGACCTGGATACTGAATTGGTTTCGAGACTATATGTGCAGAAACTGATTGATGTTCACAATCCTGAATTTCTTTCATCCATCGATTTCGCATTTGATAAAATATTCCAGGTGATGTTCGACAACCACATAAGAGGTATCGCCAATGCCAACGGATTGGCTTATTACGAAAATCAAATTATTCATTTAAAAATTAATACTAATCCATGAAATTATCAATTTTAACTGCTTTGATAGCGGGCATGTTGATGGTAAATGTGCCAAAACACGCATCGGCACAAGAAACCAAGCCAACCTCTGTTTTTCTTAGTCTGCAACAAGCACAGGAATATGCTATCACCAACAATATGCAAATCAGAAATTCGATACTCGATATCGATATTGCTAAAAAGAAAATCAAAGAAATCACTTCCATTGGCTTACCCCAGATAAACGCGCAGGCCAACTACACCCATTTATTTAAGGTGCCTGAGTTAAGCATCGGAGGGATTACCTATTTAGGAACCACCTTGCCGGCCGGCACACCGGTTACTTCAGACGACATTCTGAACCAAAGTGTTTTTCTTGGATATAAACCAATGGATCCAATTCAGTTGGGGGTGCCGGATAATTTAACACTCGATATCACTGTTTCGCAGCTCATTTTCAGTGGTGAATATATTGTTGGTTTGCAAGCTTCCAGGGTTTTTTATCAGATTTCTGAACAGGGCAAACAACTCACTGAACTCAATGTAAAAGAGTCTGTTTCTAACACTTACAATCTGGTTCTTGTACTAAAGCAAACACACGATATTTTGAACAAATCGTACAACAACCTCATGACTACGCTTGCCGAAATGCGTGCAATGAACGAGCAGGGTTTTATTGAAAATACGGATGTGGATCAAATTGAGTTAACGAGCCTGAACCTCGAAAATGGATTAAATTCACTTCAACGACAAATGGAGGCTTCAAATTTGCTACTTAAGTTTCAGATTGGCATGTCATACGATCAGGAATTGATACTCACTGATAGCCTCGAAGCGACAACGGCCGGTATTAGCCTCGAATCGCTCACAAACGAAAAACTCAATCTGAGCAAAAACATTACTTATCAAATATTAACAACCCAGGAATCACTGGCAGAATTAAGCCTCAAACGCGAAAAAAGCACCTATTTACCTTCGCTGGCAGCCGTTTACCGTCACCAGGAAAAAGTGAATGCTCCTGCTTTCGATTTTAATCCGAAAGACGTATTTGCTATTTCGATGAACATTCCGATTTTCTCAAGTGGAACACGAAGCACGAAAGTGAGCCAGCGAAAATTCGAATTGGAAAAAGCAGTCAACACCAAAAATAATGTTGCAAATGGCCTGGAACTCGAATTTATCAACTCCCAAAATGAGTTAAAGAGTGCTTATGAAAAATACCTGAACGACAAAAAGAATATTGATCTCACACAAAGGGTTTATGACAAAACCTTGGTCAAATTCAAAGAAGGGATGTCATCAAGCCTTGATCTTACTAATGCTCAAAATCAATATCTTACAGCACAGTCAAATTATTTTAACGCAGTATATACCTTGATTACTGCAAAAAACAAATTGGATAAATTAACAAATAATCAGTAATCAGATGTTAACACGAAATACCTTGAAAATCATGAATAAAAACTTAATGTTCGTTGCCTTGATGGCATTGGCTGTATCCTGCAGCAATTCTACCGATAAAAAATCTGAACTTTCCAAACTTAAAAAGCAGCATGACGAATTGGCTGTGCAGATCAGGGCGCTGGAATCGGAATTATCAACTACCGGTGAAGTTATGGGAAAAAACCTTGTAAATGTTGTCATTACTGAGGCAAAACAGGTCGAATTCAACCATTATATTGAAGTGCAGGGCAAAGTTGATGGAGAAGACAATATCGCTGTATCAGCACAAATGCCAGGCACCATCACAGCTGTATTTGTAAAAGAAGGACAATCGGTACGTAAAGGACAGGTATTGGCCCAGATCGACAACAATGTAATGCAGCAGCAGCTCTCCAATATGGAACAACAGCTGGAGTTTGTCACAAATCTGTACAACAAACAGAAAACCCTTTGGGATCAAAAGATTGGCAGCGAAGTACAATTCCTAACAGCAAAAAACAATAAAGAAAGTCTCGAAAAAAACCTGGCGGCACTGAAAGATCAGATTGAAATGACCAGGATAAAATCGCCCATCAATGGCAGCGTTGAGGAAATCAACCTGAAAGTTGGACAAATGGCTTCACCCGGCTTGCCAGCAGTGCGCGTTGTCAATTTCAACACCGTGAAAGTTGTGGCTGAAATGGCTGAGGCATACTCATCCAAAATAGCTCCTGGCAATAATGTAGTCATCTACTTCCCCGATTATAAATCAGAAGTTGCCTCAGAAATTAGTTTCACCAGTAAGTACATTAATCCGGTGAACCGCACCTTTCTCACAGAGGTTAAATTATCTCCCGGAGAGATTGAGTACCGGGCAAATATGATTGCCGTTGTAAAAATCAATGATTATCAGAATACCTCTGCTTTTACGGTTCCGATTACGCTTATCAGGGATTCCCCAAAAGGCAATTTTATTTATGTTGCCCGCCAGGAAGGTGGAAATATGGTTGCCCGCAGACTTCCTGTGACAATAGGAAGCACATACAATGGTCTGGCTGAAATTTTAACCGGAATCAATGCCGGGGAAAAAATAATCACAACAGGGTTTAATAACTTGATTGAAGGACAGTTAATACTTGCCAACTAATCGAAAGTTGAAAAAATCATCCTAATCTAATTAATTGAAAAATAATGAAAAAGAATAATTTCAAGGAGTTTTTTGCAACGAGTTGGGCTATTGATAATAAAACCAGTATTTATGTATTGGCCATCTTTATCACCTTACTGGGCATCAACGCCTACCAAACTATCCCAAAGGAACAATTTCCCGAAATTGTTATTCCTACGATTCTTGTTAACACGATTTATCCAGGCACATCGCCTGTGGATATGGAAAACCTCGTGACACGCCCAATTGAAAAGCAGTTGAAAGGCATCAATGGAGTAAAAAAGATAACCAGTAATTCATTACAGGATTTTTCATCCATTGCCATTGAGTTTAATACTGATATTGATGTTCCGGATGCAAAACAAAGGGTAAAGGATGCCGTCGACCGATCCATGACCAATCTACCGAATAACCTGCTCACCGATCCGAACGTCATGGATATCGACTTTTCAGAGATTCCCATCATGTATATTCAGATTTCGGGTGATTATGATCTCGATCAATTAAAGAAATATGCTGAATTGGCGCAAGATCGCATCGAAGGACTCAGCGAAATCACCCGCGTTGACATAGTGGGTGCACTCGAGCGCGAAATTCAGGTAAATGTTGATATGTATAAGGCCCAGGCCGTAGCTGTCACACTCACTGATATAGAGCGCGCTGTTTCGGCCGAAAACATTACTATTTCGGCAGGCAATGTCAGCACATTCGGCATGAAACGATCCATCCGGGTGCAGGGCCAGTTTACCAATCTTGATATGATACGCAATATCATTATTAAAACAGGTAGCGGGGCCGCAGTATATTTAAAGGATGTTGCTGATGTTACCGACAGTTATAAAGAACAGGAAAGTTTTTCGCGATTGTTTGGCAAAAATGTGATCACCCTGAATGTGGTGAAAAAGAGTGGCCGGAATCTTATTGAAGCATCCGACAAGATTAAAGAAATTCTTGACAAGGAACTGGTTAACAAACAATTTCCAACTGATTTGAAAGTACAAATTTCAGGCGATCAATCCCGTTTTACCCGCAATACACTTGAGGAACTCAATAATACCATCATCTTTGGTTTTCTTTTGGTAACCATCGTGCTGATGTTTTTCATGGGATTTACCAACGCATTTTTCGTGGCAATGGCTGTTCCGCTTTCGATGTTTGTTGCCTTCCTGGCAATGCCTGCCATGGGATTCACCATGAACATGATTGTGATGTTCGGATTTATTTTTGCACTTGGAATTGTGGTTGACGATGCCATCGTTGTTATCGAAAACATTCACCGACTTCATCAGGAAGAACCTAATATTGTGTTGGCTGCCAAACGGGCAGCCGGAGAGGTTTTTATGCCAATTTTATCAGGCACTCTCACCACCCTGGCACCATTCTTCCCTCTTGCATTCTGGCCAGGCATCACCGGCAAATTCATGTTCTATATTCCAGTAACACTGATTCTTACCCTATTTGCATCATTGTTTGTTGCTTATGTTATCAATCCAGTGTTTGCCATTTCGTTTATGAAAAACGAATATGTAGCACCTGATAAGAAACGTGTTCGGAAACGTATGGCGTATGAAATACTTATTCTGCTGAGCATGGCCATTGCAAGTTATACTTTCTATGCAATCAACCACAGCATGCTGGCAATTGGAATCGCGAATTTTCTGGTTATAGCCGCTGTTCTGGTGCTCTTCTTCCATACTTTACTCAATCCGTACATCAAATGGTGGCAGGAAAAAGGCTGGCCATGGTTTATTAAAATGTACGAAACGCAATTAAGGTTTACCCTTCGAAAGAATAATCCATGGTATTTGTTAGTTGGTATTGTTGCATTGTTGTTTTTTACCTTCTATATTGTTGGTGTAAGGAGCCCAAAGGTGGTTTTCTTCCCCGATAATATGCCAAATAGCGTGAGTGTTCGCTTACAAATGCCGGTCGGAACCGATCAGCGTGTTACCGATTCCGTTACCCGTATCGTTGAAAAAAGCGTAATAACAGTATTGGGAGAGAACAATCCGATTGTTGAATCGGTGATCAGTAATGTTGCTCTCGGAGCTGGAGATGATATGGATTTTACCCGCTCTTTAAGCCCTGAGAAAGGAAAAGTGACGGTGAACTTCGTTGAATATAAATACCGTAACGGTGCCAATACAAGTGATTACCTCGATAGAATTCGTGAAGAAGTGAAAGGTATTCCTGGTGTTGAAATCTTCACCGGAAAAAACACCATGGGACCTCCAGTTGGTAAACCGATCAATATTGAGATTACGGGCGAAAACCTTGGAGAGTTGATTGTTTCGGCAGGTGCCTTTAAAAACTATCTCGATTCGTTGCAGATACCGGGTATCGAAGAGCTGAAAAGCGATTTTCAGGAAAATAAACCCGAAATTGCAATCAATATCGACCGTGAACGTGCCAACAAAGAAGGCCTAATGACCGGACAGATTGCCATGGAAATACGTACCGCAGTGCTTGGAAAAGAGATTTCCAAATATAAAATTGATGAAGATGAATTTCCAATACAGTTGCGTTATTCTGAAGCTACCCGTCAGAATATCAACAACCTGATTAATATGAAAATCACTTACCGTGATATGGCGACCGGAATGCTAAGATCAATCCCATTGTCATCTGTGGCTACCATCGATTATACCGACTCGTATGGCGGTATCAAACGCCAGAACCTGAAAAGGATTATCACTATTTCGAGCGATGTGCTTACTGGTTATACAGCCAACGAGATTGTTCCGCAGATCGAACGGCTTGCAGCAGGATTCCCGCTTCCAGATGGTATTCAGATCAGTTTGACCGGCGAACGTGTCGATCAGGAAGAGACTGCATCATTCTTATTAAAAGCGATGTTAATTGCCATCGGATTGATCTTTTTTATCCTGATTTCACAATTCAATTCAATCAGTAAAACGGTGATTATTTTGAGTGAGGTAATATTCAGTATCATCGGTGTTTTACTCGGTATCGTCATTTTCAATATGTCAATTTCCATCATCATGACCGGACTAGGTATTGTGGCCCTGGGCGGTATTGTTGTTCGAAACGGTATCTTGATTGTAGAATTTATTGATGTGTTGAAAGAACGCGGATTAAAAACCCGTGAGGCCATCATTGAAGCTGGAAAAACCCGTATCACACCTGTTATCCTTACTGCAACAGCGACAATTCTCGGCTTGGTTCCGTTGGCAATTGGTTTTAACCTGAACTTCGAAACATTGTTTACACATTTCGATCCACAGATACATATTGGTGGTGATAATGTCATGTTTTGGGGTCCATTGGCCTGGTCAATCATTTTCGGATTGAGTTTTGCTACCTTCCTAACCCTGGTTTTTGTGCCAGCGATGTATTTGTTAGCCTATGAAATGAAAGTGAGATTGAAAAGACGGAAATCAAACCGATCGGTCAGAATTTCATAAACTGAAAAAATAAAACTGAAAAAGGTGATGCCGAAAATTCTGCATCACCTTTTTTTTGTAAATATCTGGTCTGAAATCCGTGTACTGATTTCTGAATCAATCGTTTAGAATTGGGAACTTTTCCTTTTTAAATCGTAATAGGCCAGTCCTTCAGGTGTGCAGACGCTGCGGATGAAGCTTTCGAACATTTGATCGAATAGTGTTGAAAAGGAAAACTCTTTTGGTGGAAAAAAATCAGGGTTATGCATGTCGATCAGCCGGCTGATATATAAACGGGCGATCAGTTCGATGCTTAAATCGCTGCGGTACATTCCCTGACTGATACCTTTGGTAAGGTTAATCCTGATTTTGTCGGAAATAAACTGTATTCGTTTATCAAAATGGTCATGGTATATATCAGGGAAAAGCCACCTTAATTCGGAAGTGATGGAAGGACTTAGTTCATTGAATTTTTTGGCCATCTCTTTAGAAACGATCATGAGAATATCAATGGCATTCATGCCTTCAAAATCAAATTCAATGAAAATAACCGAGAACTTTTCCCTTTCAAGTTCCAGCGTCTTTTCGACCAATTCGTCGTTTGAATGGATGTATTTCTTTAAAATATCATCCTGTACTTCAGGATGTTTTTTTAGTTTTTCTAGAGATAAATTACGTACCCCGACTTTAAGCGCGAGGCGTCTGATAGTTTCGAGTATTGGCTTTAGTTCTTCCTGAATCATACTATCCTATTGAATTAATAATAAGCAAATATAAATAAAAATCCCAAAACACATCGTTTTGGTTCAAAATGTTATCAATCAATCATTTGCAATAACCATTTTACGCTTGAAGTTTTTATTATTACTTTGGAGATTAAAATAATACACACCTGGACTGAGGTGGTATTTAAATGTATCGAAACTGAAGGTGTATTTACCACGAACCATATATTCCTCTTTTAATACAATGATTTCTTTTCCCAATTGATCAATCACTGAAAGTTTAACATCACCCGGTCTGGTGATTTTGAACGAGAAAACTGTTGATTCCCGAAAAGGATTGGGATAGTTTTGCTCGAGTGAAGAAGGTGTCATATCCCTTTCAGGAAGTCCGACACTCATGTCAATAATAGCGGTGTAAATTGATAAATTACCGTTTTCGTTGCGTGTCCAGATGGGTCTTACCATATTGTTCACAACCGAAATATTGTTGTAATCGCCAAAAAACACACCTGAATAAGGATTGAATGGCGAGTCACTGATCACAAAATTATTGAAAGTTTGACCGCCATCGGGCGAAACCGCCAGAAAAACATCGGTTTGGTTGTTGCTATAGTTCCTGCGGTCATAAAAAACAAAATACAGATAACCGTTTGATTGATCAACCGCCATCCAGGTAAGGAATTGGTGTTTCCCCGGAGGATCGTCGTTCACACGTATGGGAGCCGACCATGTTTCGCCACCATCACTAGATTTCAACACCCATACGTCGGTATCGTTCGATCCGTTGATCTGATCGGTGTAGTTAACATAGATAGCACCGCGATTCGGTCCATTGCTCAAATCACAAACAGTGACAGGCAATCCGTTTGAACGGTAAATACCCGGTATGGCCATGTCCCAGCCACCACCCTGTTCGCACACAAATATTTCATTATCGAGCCAGGTTTCGCCTGCATCAAGCGATTTATTGAAAACAATACCATTCGGGCCCGACCATGCAACGTAGATTTCACCATTTGGACCAACTGCAGGCACAGCACCTTCAACGGTGTTATCGCTGTCGACACAATCACCTGCATCATGGTTAATTTGTTTCACCTGACTCCAGCTGACACTCCCATCAGTCGATTTACTAAACATGATATTGCTCTGACAAAATGCATCCGGACTGCCGTATGAATCAAATTGCGTCCAGGTAACATATATTGCATTTGTGTTTTGGTCAACTACCGCCCAGTGCTTATCCTGCGCTTTGTTACCGTTCAGTCCCATATAACTGCCGTCGTTCCAGGTTCCCGTAAGTTTATTGTATTTCTGACATACAATACGGTCAATCCAGTTACCTGCAGGTGGATCAGCAAGGTGGAAATAGTAAAAATTGCCTGCTGTATCGGTAATCGTCATTGGATCGCCATAAACACCATAAGAGGGTGAAACAAGGGTTCCCTGCAGCCACGAATACCCACCATCATCTGAGTAGTAGTAGCGGTTGAGATTTGCTCCTCCCATCAGCTGCAATGGATTCTTAGGATTGATATAAATAGTAGGTTCGTTTGGACTGCTAATGTCAGAAATTTCAATATTTTGATATTGAGCTTGTAAATTACTGAATATCAAAACACTGAGAATGAATAGAAAATTTTTCATGGGTGAATTTTTTACTAAATGTCGAAAGATGAAAAAATTTGAACAAACTGCATTGGGTTTAATTCAAATTATTATCACACCTTTCCTGAATATTTTTTTCAATCAATTGTCTTCAGACTTCTGTCTGACTGCCTTTTAAACCTTTACCTTCTACAAACTTACAATAAGTTAATATGTGATGGGAGGATTTACCAATTAATTTTGCTTATTTTGCGGTCAAATTCACAGCAATGGCAAAACCAAAACGAATTGGAATTCTTACTGCCGGTGGCGATTGTCCGGGCATCAATGCAGCTATTCGTGGCGTTGGCAAAACTGCTATCTCTCAATATGGGATGGAGGTTTTTGGCATCGCCTCCGGGTTTTCGGGGCTGATTAACAACGAATTTATCTCCCTTACAGAGTCGAATTTATCGGGTATTTTGACGCTTGGTGGTACCATACTGGGCACTTCACGTGAGAAACCTTTCAAGAAAAATAACGATCAGGGGAGCGATAAACCCGAATTGATCAAGAAGAATTACAAGGATATGAAACTCGATTGTGTGGTTTGCATTGGTGGCAACGGCACACAAAAAACCGCCAGTATGTTGTCGGATATCGGGTTGAATATTGTCGGGATTCCTAAAACTATCGACAACGATGTGTGGGGAACAGATTTTACTTTTGGCTTCGATTCGGCCGTGAATATTGCCACCGAAGCCATCGACCGGCTGCACACGACCGCCAATTCGCACCAGCGCATCATGGTGATCGAAGTGATGGGACACGCTGCAGGATGGTTAACGCTTTATGCCGGAATGGCAGGCGGCGGTGATGTTATCCTGATTCCCGAACTGAAACACGATTTGAAGGACATGAACCGATATCTAATGTCAAGATATAACAGAAAGAAATCCTATTCGATTGTAGTCATAGCTGAAGGCATTGAGTTTCCTAAAGAATTCCGCTCGGCAGCCGATTATATTGCTTACAGCATTGAGAGCGAGACAAAAATAGAAACCCGGAAAACCATTCTTGGTTATGTGCAGCGCGGCGGCAGCCCTTCGCCCATGGACAGGATTCTGGCCACCCGTTTCGGATCGAGTGCAGCGCGGCTCATCGCCAGCGATGACTATGGCAAAATGGTTGCTATCAAAGACAGTCATACCATTAGTATCCCACTGAAAGAAGTCAGTGGCAAACTGAATCTCGTTCCGGCCAATTTAGGATTAATAGAGAAAGCAAGGGCACTGGATATTTTTATGGGGGGAAATTGAAAGTGAGTGAAAGTTCGGAGTGAGCTACCTGCCTCGTACGCAGGACGAGGAGCTAAAGTTTAGAGCGTACAAAACTATTTTTAATAAAATATTAAGATGTCAATCGTTTGGTTTGCAGGGTTGTTGTTGTCGGGAAGCATGCTGGTACTCGCTATTATTTCGTGGGTTGTGTTGCTTCTCGGTAAATTTCGCACATGGTTCATCATGCCTGCAACGGATAAAGATGAACGGATAAAAGGCAAAAAATGGTTTATCATGCAGTCGTTTGCGCTGCTGGCCGGGAGTTTCATTATCATTGTCCGTACCTGGCAAAAAAGTGAGGCCCATTCGGACAATGTGAGCGAAAATATGATCTACCTGATTGCCGGGCTGTTACTTTTCAGGGCGGTTGGCGAGTTCAAGGTGATGGGCTTGTTTCGCACTGAAATGCATGACGATTTCACCCAAATTGATAAAAAACTGCTCACGCCCCTTGCAATTATCATGTTTTTATTGTGCCTTCCACTGATTTAACATCAAAATCAGAGGGTCTGTCTGTTAATTCGTTTCCAGATAAAAAACACAGGCACACCCATCAACACAATTCCTAATCCCGGCCAGGTATAATTTGGTTTGTAATAAAGCAGGTCGAGCATAATCAAGGTGGCGACAATAATATACAACGCAGGTATTACAGGATAACCAAATGCCTTGTAGGGCCGCTCGGCATCGGGGCGTTTTTTGCGCAACACGAAAATACCGGCAATAGTCAGTACATAGAAAATGAGTACGGCAAAGATTACATAATCGAGCAATTCGCTATAGGTGCCTGATAAACAAAGCAATCCGGCCCAGATTCCCTGAAAAATCAAACCAGCTGCCGGCACGCCATTTTTATTGAGTGAACCGGCTTTTTGAAAGAATAATTTATCCTGTGCCATGGCGTAATAAACGCGTGCGCCTGATAAGATCAATCCATTGTTACAGCCAAAAGTGGAGATCATGATAAAAATTGCCATGATAACGGCAGCACTTTCACCAAGGAAACTAACGATAGTGGCGGTTCCCAGCCTGTCGTTGGTTGCAAACTGAATACCTTTCTCAAAAACAGAAATGCCTTCAGGATTACCGCGTAAGGGTAAAACCTGAATATAAACCAGGTTAGCTAAAATAAACAAAACGGTAACAATGCTTGTCCCCAGAAACAGGCTGAGCGGGATGTTGCGTTTGGGATTGATTACCTCACCGGCTGTAAAAGTGATGTTATTCCAGGCATCAGACGAAAAAAGGGAACCAACCATGGCGGTGCCAATAGCGGCAATCAGCGCGAAACCGGCTAAGGATGTTGTTACCCCTTCAGTCATTTGTGACGCATCCCAAAAAATACTGCTGTTGATTTTTATTGCCTCCTCATTTCTGGCAATGAATAATCCAATCAGGATAAAACCAATGAGAACAATTGTCTTAGTTATGGTAAAAGAATTCTGCACCAATTTTCCCAATCGGATGCCGCGGGTATTAATCCAGGTTAGGAAGAAAACGGAAAATACGGCCAGAAGCTGCGTTGTATTGATTTTTATGAAACCGGCATCAAACAACACATTTTGTTCGGAAAACCATGGAATCAGCACACTCGTGAATTTTGCAAAAGCCATGGCAACCGCGGCTATTGTCCCGGTTTGTATGACAAGAAAAAGTGTCCATCCATAAAGGAAACCCGAAAGCGGGTTATACGCCTCACGCAGATAAACATATTGGCCACCGGCTTTGGGCATCATGGCAGCCAGTTCGCCATAGCTGAGTGCGGCGAAAATTGTCAGAACGCCTGTGATGAGCCAGGCTATCATCAGCCAACCGGGTGATCCAAGCGCACGGGCCATATCCGATCCTACAATAAATACCCCGGAGCCAATCATTGAACCAACCACGATTGCAGTTGAATCGAACAAAGTAAGACTTTTCTTGAATTCTGTTTTCGTTTCAGGTTTCATACCTTATAGTTTTTGGATTGATAACCACGTAAAAAAAATGAAATTTACATTTTTTCATCTATGTTTTTCACGATTGTGCATCGTTCAAAAAAATATTCCCAAATTGCATATGAAATATCGAATTAATTATACGATTCATCAATTTGTCCAAGGTATTCCAAATGACTCAACACCAATTTAATATCTCCGTATGAAACCTCATCTCCCAGCACATGTTTGGCACTGCCCAGGCTCAGATCGCGTGTTTCGGTGAAATATTCGGAAATCAACTCAATTTTGGCCTTCGTTAGCAAATCTTCCACCCATAGCTGGCCGGTTTTCACAAAAGCCGCCAGATGTCCGATAATGGTTGTAACAGCAAAGTTTCGCTCTGCGGCAATTTCTTCCAGGGTTTTTCCGGCTTTATACATATCGAAACTGACCTGTTTGGTATCTGCTTTTTGTAATTTTTGTTCAGTGGGTTGTTCATTGGCATCAATAGTCAAACCAAGGTTGTTACTGTTGTTGTAATCCGAAATCAGCTCAAGAATGACACCACCATAGGCCGCCAATTTCTTTTTTCCGATGCCTTTTATCTGCTTCAGTTCGATCAGATTGACCGGCATTTCCTCGCCGATACCGTTTAAGGCTTTCCATGGCAGAATGAGGTCGGGACGGACATTTAATTCTTCGGCCAGGTTGTCGCGCCACTTTTTTAATAGTCGGTACAAACCAGGATTTTTCTGATTACCAACGCTATCTTTAATTTCCTTTTTCTTCATCATAGGCATCTCAATAGCCGACTTGGCACGGGTTTCAACAAAAGCCGAAACCGAAAAACCGTTTTTTGAAACCAGCAGACATTGCTGGCGGATGTAGAGTTCCGAAAGCAACCGGTCATGGGCGTCATTTAAGGTTTTACGCACAGTGGTATTGTCGGTAACAAACTCAATTTGTGCAAGTTTTATGGTTTCAGCCATTTTTGGACTAAAATACTCAACCGCTTTACCGATGCGCTCCTGCAAGGCTGTATTATGTTCAATATCCGTTTGTTGTGAAGTAAACTGAACCATCTGCCGGCGAAACTTTTCACCAATTTCAGCCACTTCCATCTTGTATTTTTGGATAAGTGTATCCATCAAAGTCTGGGCAGAGGCATCCATGGCTCCGATGTTTTCGCTCAATATCCTACTCAACGAATACATGCGTTTCAGTTGTGGTTCAAAGTCGAATAGTTCGTGTAGCAGCGATTGTTGGTAACCAATTTTTGCCTCTTCAAGTTGTTGCATATCGGGTGGATTTTCCTGAATCTGGTGCACAAAATGATTCACACCGGCATCGTGTCGAATCGAACGCTTCATGATAGGTGAACTTAACACCATACCTTCGAGTGTTTTACACCGGCTGAGTGCTACATACACCTGTCCATGGGTGAATGATGCGTTGGCATCGATGATGGCTTTTTCGAAAGTGAGCCCCTGGCTTTTGTGGATGGTGATGGCCCAGGCGAGTTTCAGCGGATATTGCGTAAACGACCCGATAATAGTTTCATTGATCTCTTTGGTGACCTCGTTTAATGAATATTTGCAATTATTCCATTCCAAAGGCATCACCTCAATTTCTTCATCATCGTCCTTGCATTGCACCTTAAGCAATTTATCAGAAATTTGAACTAAGGTACCGATTTTTCCATTGTAAAAAGCCTTTGCCGGATTCGGATCGTTTTTAACGAACATCACCTGCGCACCGGTTTTCAGCACGAGTTCATAGTCTGTTGGGTAGGCATATTCCGGAAAATCGCCGCTCACCGTGGCTTCAAACCGCTTTGGTTTCCCTTTCAGGGCTTCTAACTTTGCCTCATTAATTTTCTGACTCTGGATATTATGTGTTGTGAGCCTGATATAACCTTCATCATCCGCCGGATCAAAATCGGGTAAATATCGTTTGTTCAATTCAACAATGGCAGCATCATCCAGTTCATTTTCGCGTACCTTGTTGAGCATGGCGATAAACTCCTTGTCCTGCTGCCTGAAAACTTCGGTGAGTTCAAGGCTGATATAATCCGTTTTTTTGAGTGCAAGGCTACTGAAGAAATACACGGAATCATAATAAGGACGCAACATTTCCCACTCCTCTTCTTTGGCAACGGGCGCCAATTGCTGCACATCACCAATCATTAACAACTGCACCCCACCAAATGGTAACGAACGATAGCGGTAACGCCGCAACACACTATCGATGGCATCGAGCAAATCGGCGCGCACCATACTGATCTCGTCAATCACCAGCAAATCGAGGCTCTTGATGATGTTGATTTTCTCGCGGGTCATTTTCTGGTACCGCGAAGCTGCGGTTTTGTCATTGTTTGCCGACATTTGAAACCGGCCCGAACGGGCGATATCGGCTGCAAACTCTTCAGGAATCTGCGGGCCAAAGGGCAATTGAAAGAAAGAATGAATCGTTACACCGCCTGCATTGATAGCAGCAACTCCTGTTGGAGCAACAATGACCATGCGTTTGGCAGTTTTTAGTCGCAACTGGTGCAAAAAAGTAGTTTTTCCTGTTCCTGCTTTACCGGTTAAAAACAGGTGTTTACCAGTGAAATTAACAAAATCGAAGGCAAGTTTTAGCTGGTCCGTTGAAATGAAAGTCATTGCAGATTGTTTGATACTGTAACCGCACTAAAGTAAAGAAAATGTCAACACGATGCAAAGTTATTGTTTGTCGCAATATGAATGGCCTGATGTAAGTATATCAATTCAGGAAATCTAATTTTGCTATTTTTGAATAGTTGAAATGTCAAGTTTCACTGCAAATCGATAAGGCTTTCATATTAATATGTCCGAATATCCAAAAAACCAATACATAATATGACCGAAAAAAATGTTGTAATAGATCAATACATAGCGGGGGCCGCACCCTTTGCCCGGGAAATACTTATTCATTTACGGGCCTTGGTACATCAGGCTTGTCCGCAAGTTGTTGAAAGCTGGAAATGGAGTTTCCCGCATTTCGACTACAAGGGAGCTATTTTGTGTAGCATGGCCGCCTTCAAAAACCATTGTGCTTTTGGTTTCTGGCTGGGGAGCAACATGACTAACGGCTTTAAACTGATGGATGTAAATGGAAAAACAGGAATGGGAAATTTCGGGAAGTTGAAATCATTGAATGATTTACCAGCAGATGAAATATTGATTCTGTATATCCGTGAAGCCATGCAACTGAACGAGCAGGGTGTAAAATTGATAAAAGCGAAACCTGCTTCACCGCTGCATATTGCTGTTCCTGAAGATCTTGCAAAAGCAATTGCACAGAATGCAAAGGTCAGAACTGTATTTGATTCATTCAGCCCGGGTAAAAAAAAGGAATATATCCTTTGGATAAGTGAATCAAAAACCGAAGCAACCCGACAAAAACGGCTTGATCAGGCATTGGAATGGATTGCCGAAGGAAAATCGAGAAACTGGAAATATGAAAAGTGTTAGAAAGTGATTTTTTCTCTTTCTAAAAAACAGGCAAAATATCCATTACTCATTCAGGATCGGCTATTATTGCTGTATTTTTTGATCGTAAACTGAACTATCTTGTTCAATCCCAGAAAAAAGCAGACCACACCAAAAGCAACCATGAGTCCGCCCATGAAAAAAGCCATTTTTGCCTGAACAGATTGAGGTAACACCCTTGCCAATCGCTGTGCCAATGTATAACCCATCGAGCCGGAAGCACCTTCGGGCACTGTCATGGTAGCCCAAATAATCAATGTACCTAATCCCACAAAAACAACCATCATGCCCCAGGCAAGCAACAAAGCATCCTTATCAAACCTGACAGCCGCCGGTTTCTTATGTTTTATGGTTTTCTTTTTTGTCCTTTTGTCAGCATAATCCTGAACCGTTCCTGCTTTTTCATTTATTTTCATTGATTGACTTCTTATAAAATGATTGATGAATAATAGATTCCAGATTAAACAGAAGAAAATACCTTTACTATTCTGTTGTTTACAACAAACAGCCGCTATTCACCGACTGATTTCAGGCCATTGTATCCGATCAACTGAATATTACTTTCTTTAATAATTTTTATGACGTCCTTATCTGTAAAAACATCCGTTACCCCCTGACGATCAAACGCAACACTTTCATATCCGATATGAAACATGGCCTGCAACTCAACATTATCAAATCCCGGATGATCGACAAATAAATAGGATTTCCCGGACTCAAGTGTTTCAAGCATCCGGATAAATCCCGATTTTTTTTCGTCAAAAGTATTACTTGGTCCACCATACCCCAGCGAAATCACTTGAAATTCATCAGGTTCAATATCTATATGGTAATATTTGGCGAGTTGTTTCGTGATATTTCTCACCTCCTCGCTCAGTTCTGTGCAACCCATATGCGCTGAAACATGCGACAGTTGGGGAATATTTCGTTGGGCAAGTTCAATCTGCGCGCGAAATTCATTTTCAATATCATTCAATTTCCAATTTATTTCATCCAGCGATTGATTGGGATAATTTTCATTTGCTGAACGCATTGGAAAGAAATAGCCATTGCTGTCTACCAAACTACGACAGGGTGTTAATGGTCTCCATTTGATGTTTTCCCATTCGCTGGTAAGTGTCAGATGCACCCCAACATCAAGACCGGGTTTTTGTTTCAGAAGTTTAACTGCTTCTGGAAACCAGGGTGCATTCACCATTACTTCAGCAGAGGTTACGATTCCTTCCTTAAACGCTTTAATAATCGCCTGATTTGCTGTATGACTGCTTCCCATATCATCACCACGGACGATTAATTTTGCAGGGATGGTCTGAGCGCCTGCACGTATTGTCAATAACATTGATAAAACCATCAAGGCTGGTGATACTACGTTCATTATTCGGCGCGATAAATTGAATTCTCCCATGACTTTTTATTCAAAAATAGTAAAAAGTGAAGGCAATCTCGAAATCATATATGAAAAATGCCGGATTCTGGAAAGCCTGAAATATGGAAATCGTTTACATTTGTTAACGAAAAAAATGTAAAATATACTTTATCTACCTGATAATTATTAATATATGAAATTATATCGAAGTCTGCTCCTGTCATTGATGACCTTTCTGTTTTTACAAAGCTATTGTCAAAGCAGTGATTGGTTAACATTTTACGAGAAATCGGGCGGTCTTGCCACCCCGGGTTATAACGAAACCATCGATTTTGTCAGGCGGCTCGATAGCCAATCAAATGAACTATATGTAGAAGTTTTTGGCAAAAGCCCGCAACAACGTGATTTGATTTATGCCGTTTACGACAGAGATGGCTTCACCAACCCTGAAGAAATCAGAAAAAAGGGCCGTGTTATCCTGATGGTGGAAGCATGCATCCATGCAGGAGAATCGGAAGGAAAGGATGCAATGTTATTGTTATTGAGAGATTTGATTATCAATAAAACCAACGAAACATTTTTCACCCACGTCAGTGTGGTATTTATTCCCATTTTTAACGTTGACGGTCATGAACGATTTGGCAAATTTGGCCGTATCAATCAGAATGGCCCGGTAGAGATGGGATGGCGCACCACGGCACAAAACCTGAACCTGAACCGTGATTTTCTGAAAGCCGATGCTCCTGAAATGAAATCGTGGTTACAGCTTTTCAATCGTTGGCAACCTGATTTTTTCATTGATACACATACCACTGATGGAGCTGATTATCAATACGTTTTGACATATGGCATCGAAACAGGTGAAAATATGGATGAAAACCTGAATCACTGGCAAACTGAAGTTTTTCTACCTTTTGTTAACAGGGAAATGGAACAAAAAAACATGCCTATCTTTCCGTATGTCTACTTCCGGAACTGGCATGATCCGCGTAGTGGTTTGCTGTCGGGTGTGGCAGGACCCATGTTTTCACAAGGATATACTGGCACACGTAACCGTCCGGGACTGCTTATCGAAACCCATATGCTTAAACCTTACAATCAGCGTGTTGAGGCTACAAAAGAGATTATCCTTGCTTCGATTCAACTCCTGAATCAGGAACACCAACAACTCTCAAATCTGATTGAGGAAGCGGATATTTACACTTCCTCAAAAGAGTTCAGAAAAAAACCTTTTGCAACCCGATATATGGTTGACATGAATGATAGCATTTTCGTCACCTTCAAAGGCTTTGATTATGAAGTAAAAAAAAGTGACTTAACCGGCGGTGAATGGTTTGTTTACGACAATCAGAAACCTGTTGACATGGAACTTCCAATGTTTGATCATAATAAGCCCACTTTATTCGTAAACCTACCCGAAGCTTATGTTATTCCAGCAGAATGGCATGACATCATCGAAAGGCTTCAATACCATGGTGTTCGTATGACAACACTCGCCGAATCAAAAACCCTGGGAGTTGAAACCTATGTTTTTACTTCCGTTGATTGGCAAAAAACATCATACGAAGGACGGTTTCGACTTACTAAAATGGAGTTTGAAACAAAAAAGACAAACACCTTATTCCCAAAAGGTAGTATGATAGTGCCTATGAATCAACCACTTGCCAAAGTAATCGCACATCTTTTGGAGCCTCGGGGAAATGGTTCGTTGGTCGAATGGGGGTTTTTTAATCAGATTTTCGAGCAAAAAGAATACGCAGAATCCTATGTAATGGAACCAATGGCCCGCAAAATGCTCGATTCGATACCAGGTCTGAAGTCGGAATTCGAATTGAAAAAACAGAATGATTCCGTTTTTGCCAAAGATGCATGGGAGCAACTAAATTGGTTCTATAGCAAAACCCCATGGTGGGATCAAAAGTATATGGTGTATCCCATTGGCAGAATTGTTGAATAAGCAGTGGATGACATACAAAACGGATAATGAACAATGATTGAAATCTGTTGAAATTCAAACAAATTATAAATAATCCTCATGGCTTACACCAAAGATTATGCGTTTGCAATCATTAATCGGCTAAAACCCGTTTAACTTCATTGTCACTGTCGGGATAAGCATCAACATACCGAGCAAAAACAAAATCACTATTAATGGCCATACCCATTTGAACCATTTCTGATATGGGATTCTGGCCACGCCTAAAACGCCAATTAATACACCCGAAGTTGGAGTAATCATGTTTGTAAAACCATCGCCGAACTGATATGCCATCACCGTTGCCTGACGCGAAATACCTATCAGATCGCTGAAAGGAGCCATGATGGGCATCGTTATTGCAGCTTTTGCAGATCCCGATGGCAACACCAGGTTGATGATGGTTTGAATCACATACATGGTATTTACTGAGGCAATATCTCCAAAGTCCTGCATCGACTTTGACAATCCAAACAAAATAGAGTCAATTACACCACCATTTTCAAGTATTACGATAATACCTCCTGCAAGTCCTACAATAATGGCTGCAGAAGAAATATCATTTACACCTTCAAGAAACAGTTTTGCGATATCATCTGCTGTCTTGTTGGTAGCCAAACCACTCGTGATACCAAGAGCAAGAAACAGAGTCGCAATTTCCATTACATACCAATTATACCCCATCACACCAACAATTAATAAAACAACAGTATAAGTTAATAGGAGCAGGATGAAATAATGAACACTTTTTAGAAGCGAGAAGAAACCGGCAATTCCAAAAATGATTGTTAACACAGGTAGTACATTGAATTTGAATTCTACCAAACCAATCTTCATCACTGTAAGCGGATAATACCACGAAAAAGTAATCAGAGCTGCCAAAACACCAGCATAAATATACCATGCTGCTTTGGGGGTATAATATTCAATTTTACTATCTTCTCCCATCTCCTTATTTCTCCAATACATATCGTCTTCATACATCGATGAAGATGTCGGGTTCTTTTTTACTTTATGTGCGTACCTTAGAACGAATGTAAAACCAACAATATTGATCAAAATCCAACAAAAGATTCTGTATTCAATTCCGGAAAACAAGGGAATTTCGGCCAAGCCTTGGGCAATTCCTATTGTGAATGGGTTCAAAATAGCGCCTGCAAAACCAAGATGTGCCCCAACATATACCATACAAACCCCAACAATTGAGTCATATCCCATTGATATTGCAAGTGGTATGAATATGATTGTAAAGGCAATAGTTTCTTCACTCATACCAAAAATGGCACCAAATGAACTAAACAGGGTCATTATTAAAACAATAACCAGATTATCGACACCCACCGATCGCATAAAGGCATTGCGTTCTAGTTTTCGGACTAACCTGAGAAATGTGAATATTGCCACATCAATGGCTTTACTTTGATTCATGATCCAAAAAGCTCCACCAATAATCAGGATAAACGCGATAATATTACTTTGCTTTACAAATCCCTTAAATAAAGCCGAAAATATCTGCCAGGTTTGTGGTTGGCTTTTCACAGTAGTCTGATAAGCAGCAGGTATATCTTTTTCATGGTAATAAGTTACCGTTTGCTTTTCAACCCCATTCACCAATTTTGTTTCCTTAATATACTTTCCGGCAGGTATAATCCAGGTCAGTATTGCGGACATCAGGATGATTGAGAAAACAATAACGTAGGTGTGTGGTACTTTGCCCTTTTTAAACATAACTAATTGATTATTGCTATATTAATACTATTTTAATCTTCAATTTTAAGCGTGAAAAAAAACAAAATCTTTTATTGGATGTCAAAACCTGAACTACATTTGGCATTTCCAAATTCTTCAATTAATGTAATACAGTATTCTGAATTCCACCTCTATAATCATTGATTTCACTAATATCATTAATTATACATTACTTCATCCATTCGTACACCTGATAATGTTCGCCATTCATCCCCATGGAAGCATATGTTACCTGTGCATTCAAATTTGTCCGGTCGACATACAATCGGATACCACCCACAGAAACATCTTTTTTTGCAATTTCCTGAATATGAAGATACATCTGCCTGTAAACACCTTTTCGCCGGTGTACCGGATCGACAAATACCGACTGAATCCAGTAAATGGTTTTATTTCTCCAGTCGCTCCATTCATAGGTAATCAACAGAGATGCAATCAATTTATCATTATGGATAGCGACATAATACCGACCTTTTAAAACATCTTTAAACAGAGCCTTAACACCATCGGTCAATATCTGATTATCGAGTACGACACCCTCTGTTTCAAAGGCCATTCTCTCCTGAAAACTTACCAATACCGGAATATCCTTTTCAACCGCATCTCTGATCGTAATCATAATTGAATTTGATTAATTTTGCACTTTGCTTCATGCAAATTTATCATTTATTCAATTAAGCCATACACGAATGAGCGACCAAATAAAACACGAATGTGGTATTGCCCTGATTCGTTTACTCAAACCTCTCGATTTTTACCTTGACAAGTACGGTACTGCATTTTATGGTCTGCAAAAACTGCATTTGCTGATGCAGAAACAGCATAACAGGGGGCAGGATGGTGCTGGTATCGCTTCTATTAAATTTGACATGCAACCCGGCACAAAGTATATCAATCGTATCCGGTCGAACTCCACGACACCTATCAAGGATATTTTTAATCAGGTGTACGACAAACTACATGAAGTGTCCGAAAAACAGCCCATGGGATTAAAAGATGTTCATTGGTTGAAGCAAAACCTCGACTTTTCGGGTGAATTATTCATGGGTCATTTACGTTATGGCACCTTTGGACAAAACAGCATCTCCAATCTGCATCCTTTTGTCAGGGCTAACAACTGGATGACACGTAACCTTGTATTGGCAGGTAACTTCAACATGACTAATGTGGATGAACTTTTCAATAAACTGGTCGATTTGGGACAGTATCCCATTGAAACATCTGACACGGTTACTGTGTTGGAAAAAATCGGACATTTTCTGGATGAAGAAAATGAACGCGTATATTGGAACTTTAAGAAAGCAGGATTTTCGAAAAAAGAAATTACTTCAAAAATTGCCGATGATCTTGATATTCAGCGCATTCTTACGGAAGCATCCCAGTATTGGGATGGTGGATATGTGATCACCGGTATGTTTGGTCACGGCGATGCATTCGTGATGCGCGACCCGGCAGGGATTCGCCCTGCTTATTATTACCATGATGATGAAATCGTTGTGGTGACTTCTGAGCGTCCGCCGATACAGACTGCTTTTGATATTGAAGCTAAAAATATCCATGAAATAAAACCCGGTCATGCATTAATCATAAAAAAGAACGGTCATTTCTCTGAAATGGAGTTTAAAACGCCTAAAGAAAGAAAAGCCTGTTCCTTTGAGCGGATATATTTTTCACGCGGAACTGATGCAGATATCTATCAGGAACGTAAAATGCTTGGTTGTTTGCTCACACCCCAGATTTTAGAAGCGATCGATCACAACCTGAAAGAAACAGTGTTTTCTTATATCCCCAACACTGCCTCGGCAGCTTTCAGGGGTTTGGTTCAGGAGTTAAACAATCAATGCCTGCAGATAAAAAAAGAGCGTATTATTGAGCTAGGGTCTGCTATCACAAAAGAGCAACTGGACGAAATATTTGAAATCAGGCTCAGGGTGGAGGAAATAGCAGTGAAGGACATGAAACTGCGTACTTTTATCACACAGGATAACCAACGCGAAGACCTGGTGGCACATATCTACGATGTCACTTATGGCGTTGTAAACCGAAATGTTGATACGCTGGTCGTACTCGATGACTCAATTGTACGCGGAACAACACTACGTAACAGCATCATCCGGATTCTCGATCGGCTGGGCCCGAAACATATCATCATAACCTCCTCAGCTCCCCAAATACGTTATCCTGATTGTTATGGTATTGATATGGCCAAACTGGGTGACTTTGTTGCTTTCCGGGCTGCCATGGCTCTACTGAAGGAAACTAACAGGGACAGTGTTATTACTGAAGTGTATGAGCGCTGTAAAGAACAGGAACATCTGCCGAAGGAACAGATTGTCAATAGTGTGAAAGCAATTTACAAACCCTTTACTGCCCAGCAAATCTCAGATAAAATTGCCCAGTTAATCACAACCCCGGAAGTGAGTGCTAAGGTGAGCATTGTTTACCAAACAATTGAAAACCTGCATCTGGCTATCCCAAATCATACAGGTGACTGGTATTTTACGGGTAACTATCCCACTCCTGGCGGAAATAAAGTTGTAAATAAATCCTTTATTAATTTTATTGAAGGCAGAAACCAACGCGCTTATTAAAGTGATAAGAACATTAAAGTTCACCTTCAAACGTTGAAATCATAACTACTACAAGGCAGCTTTAATCAATTCACAGATTTCGGCCAGTTCGGCATCCGACAATTTTAATTTTGGCCGGCTGAACTCCATATCGCTGATCGCATTGATAGGAATAAGGTGAATATGGGTGTGAGGCACTTCAAGGCCAATCACTGTGAGTCCGATACGCTTGCACGATACCACCTTTTCGATCGCATTTCCGATTTTTTTAGCAAAAATAATCAGACCCGATAGTTCAGCATCCTCCATACGTAGCAGATAATCACTCTCTTTCTTAGGGATAACCAGGGTGTGGCCTTTGGCCAGGGGATTAATATCGAGAAAGGCGAAATAATCGTTGTCTTCGGCAATTTTGTAACAAGGAATTTCACCCTGAATGATACGTGTGAAAATAGTTGCCATTTCTTTACAGTTTAGCGTGATATTTCAATAATCTCAAAGGTAATATTTCCGGCAGGAACGGTAATTGTGGTTTGATCGCCCACACTTTTACCAAGCAATCCTTTGGCGATTGGAGAGTTTACAGAAATTTTTCCATTCCTGACTTCGGCTTCCTTTTCAGGAACAAGGGTATAAGACAAGGTAGTTCCGTTATTCAAATTCTTAATGGTAACTTTTGAAAACAGCAATGCCTTTGTTGAATCCATCTTCGATTCATCAATCACCCTAGCATTGATAACAAGGTCCTGCAACTTGGATATTTTTAATTCAAGCATACCCTGTGCATCTTTGGCGGCATCATATTCGGCATTTTCAGACAAATCACCTTTGTCTCGTGCCTCCGCTATCATTTGCGAAATCTTTGGTCTCTCCTTCGAGATAAGTTCTTCCAGCTCTTTCTTCAATTTCTGGAGACCCTCCTCTGTAAAATACTTTGTATCAGACATGTGTTAGTGTATTAAATAAGATAAAAGCCCTTAATGTATTAAGGGCCTTTACCGCAGTAAAATTACAATTTTTTTTAAGCTACAACCGTACTAGAAACTTATACGTGCTCCAATAGTATGATTTCCGTTAAAATGATCCGTATCGCGATACGAATAATCTATTGAAAAAACTGAGCCTGTTTCCTTGTTTAATGGCACCTGTATCGAAATACCAGCACTTAAGCCTTTTGATACATTGGTGCGATCGGTGGTTTCAATATCGCTCCAAATACCATTTTCGTAGGTATAACCTGCACGTAATAGAAGATATTCACGCAGACTGAATTCACCACCAAGGGTTATCTGGTCCTTCGTAAATGAATTTGAAGTAAAGTTAGCAGCCAATGTTAATCTGCTTTCTTTCTCAAAATTGAAATCATAGGCCGTTCCGATAACCAATTGGGTAGGCAATTCGAACGCTTCAGAGCGCTGTTCTGCAGTGAACTGCGTTTCCTGACCAGGAATGAAAGCACGAAGAGATAAACCATCACCCGAAAATTTCATGGTAGGTCCGATATTCTTCATCGATATACCAAAGTGAATATTTTCAGTATTTCCCGTAACATACTGGATACCTGCATCAATGGCTACACCTTGCGCACTTATATCGGAAATGCTTTCTGAAATGATTTTCAACACAAAGCCTGCATGGATACTGTTTGAAAATGATTTTGCATAGGACAAACCGATATTCATCAAACTAGGCGTAAAATTTCCAAGGCCACCATCAGGATCATCGTTGGTCGTAATTGGAATATCACCATAATTCATCGACATCACAGCCAAACCAAATGCACCTGATTCGCCAACGCGCTGGGATAAACCAAACGAGAATACATTCACGCCTGAGCCTTTGAGCCAGGTCGTGTGTGAAAAAATCAGTTCTGTCTTTTTTGTAAATGCGGTACCTCCCACATTACTCCAGATTGCTTCCAATCCTTTAATATTAGACATGCCGGCATTTCCCCAACCTGTACTTCTCGCCCAGGGATTGATCAAAAGCTCAGAGGCTCCAGCCTGGCCGGAACGGTCTTTATTACCTGCAAAAGACTTCAGTCCGAAAGAACTTATCGTTAGCAGCAGGCTCGTTGCGATCAGATATCTATAAAAAGTATTCATATTGTAGATTATTTTTTTTTTTCGCAATTCGTGGATTAGAATGTATTAAGGTCAATCGGACGCATCGTTCCAAACCACTTGATGATTCTTTCACCATCCTCAGATTTTATATGGATAAGATAGATTCCACTTGCAATTGGAACGCCGGCAAAATTTTTCAAATCCCAATCAATTGATGTTTTGGGCTCATCCTTCTTAAATTGCCTTACTTTAACTCCGCTCATATTGTAAATAGTAACTACACATCGCTCGGGTAAATTGGTTATTTTAACCCTGTTATCCAAGGCATTCCGTTCGTACGAGGAATAGGCATAATAAGGATTAGGAACAATATTAATCAGATCCAGATCCGTTTGCAACTTATCAGGATTTGCCATTTCTGAGGCAATTCCTTTGGTTGAGAAGGCATATTTTGGCAAATACTTATTTACATCCATTCCTGCCGGAACAGTATCGAGTGGCAAAATTGAGAAATATTGCTGGTATTGTTTTGCGACACGAATTTTTATTTTCGCATCATTCGACAACCAATCTTGTCCCTTTATCCCCATTGGCATACCAACATACATCACCTGTGAAAAGAAATAAGAAACAGTCTGAGGTATAATTGACTGGAATATTGTATCCAACATACTATAAGCATAATGGCCCGCATCATACGCCGGTGAAGGAAAATTGAAAATGATATTTCCAACGTTAAACACATTATTATCATGGCGCATAACGTATACATAATGTTTACCCCCCATCAACGGATCGAAACCTACCTGCGAGAAAATATTCGGGTCTAATACCTGACTTATGGCATCCATATCCTTTTCGGTTGGATTGAATTTCATATCGCGTCCATTTTGTGCGGACAGATAGGAATCTTCACCAAACATCAAATTGAGCCTTTCACCGGTTTCGATATTAATGGCATAACCAGGGAACCAACCCATACCCATACTACCAATATAGTTTGCGTCATTTGGATTATCACTTGGAGGAGCAGTCATATCAGCTGCTGGATTTCCATCCTTATCTACAGAGGCCGACTTGCGTAAACTGAAACGGTATGCATTTCCTTCAGCCAGGGCCAAATCAGACTGCATCTCAAGAACAGGACAGCGTGACCATTTCGTTCTATCCGGTGTAAATACGATATCAACACTGGAGATGTTTTCAAATGCACTGTTAGGTTTCGAATCAGAACTAAAGGCAGGTCCAACAGCACTTTGGATGGAACCTTGTCCAAAATTATTACCAAAACTTACCAATGAATAAGGAGCCCAGGTTCTGTTCACTATTTTTTCATACGACTCATCTGGATCTGAAGGTCTGTCAGGATCAACTGACATATTCCAGTCATCATTCCCACCATTTTCCTGATCCTTGTAAGTTCCTGAACGAATCCAGTTCGTAGGCCAACCAGGAATATCCTCGTCACGGATACCATCGAGCCATTGACGCGAGCTATCTGCATAAACAATACTTGATTCAATAAAGCCATTGTTATCGGCCAACACACGGAACATAGCTTTACTGGCAGCATTTTGCCCAACTTTGTATGGTCCGGGCACAAATGGCTGTTCAATCTGGATAGCGATTCCCCTGCTAAGGAAAAGTTGTTCATCATTTGCCAGAGTTGTTGTATCAGATTTAAACACTTCACCTGTTTCCATATCTTTCAGGTACCAGTGTGAAATATACTTACTTGCTGTGTCACCCTTAATTTCAGGCTCACCGGTAACCCCATACAACCTGACGAATTGCAGCGTATCGAACCAGAGTTCATAGTTTGCTGATTTCACATTCAAAGGATCAACAACACGAATGTTTACTGGTCCTTTACCAGCTTCATATACAGGATTGTAAGCAATAGGATAAGTCGGGCTTCCGTATTTATTATTCGGGCCGGCAGGTTCTTTGCTCATAATTTCGTCAATCGTCTCCTGTTTCAATTCAAGTGTCATGCCACCGTTTCCATTACCTGCCAACCGTGTAATTTCGGGGCCATCTCCATAGTCAGAATTAAACAATAAGCCATTGATAGTTTTATGTGGTATTGCAGTGTAAAGTCTGATGTTTTTTCTACCTGCCAGATAAGGTTTCTTCTGACCCATAAGACCGTTGATGATTGCTGGTTCCAATGAATATGGCATGTATTCATTATAGGCATAGGCAATGGCGAGATAATAATACTGTTTGTGGTTAATCAGTCGCACATCATCGGTGGCAAAAGCATCCTGGGTGAGGGTAACTGAGTGTAGGATACCATTATCACCTCCGTCCACTTCAACTACCGGGACACCAGCTCCAATGTATTCATCAAATTTGAAATTAACAAGCTTACCCACACCATTTTTTTTATCAAATTGAGCCACAAGTCGAACCAAATCAGCATCGTGCAAACTTTCCACTCCTACAGTTGCATTTTTTAACTGGAAAATCTGATACCCTTCAAAACGATACAATGAATCGCTGCGTATCGAATTGTCAATAGGATGAGGTTGTGTTATATTCGGGTCATATTCCTGATATCTTTCGCCAAAATTGTTAGAAACAGGTGAGTTTGAGATATAGAGTATAATCTCGCGATCAAGTTCCTGAAAAGTAAGATCCGGAGCATTTGGCCCGTCAATTACTTTAAAACAGTTATCAAACAATGATTGGGCTTTATCGTCTACCACACGTAATAATGTAACAGAAGCAAAGGCTCCGCCTGAAGTAGCGCGTGCCCAAGGAAGACCAACAGTAATATAATTTACTGCACCCGGTCTCAGTGTAAATGGTCCGGCCGACTGCATAAATCGGCGGTCACCGGGGGGATTTGGCGAGCCGGCATTACCGGTTTCTTCAGTCCAATAGACTCCATTTTGATTAAAACCACCATTGGGAGGTGTACCACCTGTGGCCCAATTACATGGATCAGAATCACCAGGAAACATAAAATCCGTTTCAGGACCTACAGTACCAGCGCCATTCCAGTGCCCGTCACCACCATATTGCATCTTTGTTCCATCTTTCCAAATACCACGCAGGTAATTGTAATAGGCTGAAGCAATGTCAGGGTCACCAGTCACACCAGATGAGTTGTTATGGTAAACAAAGCGACGCATTCCAAATCGTTCATTGTTAGGAATACCATCACCAAAATTCACCCCATTGATGGCCATTTGGTCAAGGTTATATTCGCTATTTAATATTGAGCAATCACCCGTGAATTTAGGATTATCACGTGGGGAGCCATCACTGCTATAATCAGGATCCATATAGGGTCCCTGGAAAAAGTCCACTCCGATAGCCGGTGGCTGAGCACCATAAGACTCCGGGGTACCACTACCATCAACGGCTTTACCATTATAACAATAACCCAGCCCACGATCAACATCACAACCAACAAAATCATCGGCCGCATAACCAAGGTCAGTATCAATCCAGGGCGAGAAATAGGTCTCAGTAAGTTCAAAAGTAGATCTGTTGATAATTTCGTAGCTATAAAAGGACATATTGTTTACCTCATCGTTCGTAGCAAAAGCAAAAGCCTGCGCCCTGATTTCCAGTCCAATAGCAGCACCACTAGTTTCAGAATGGAAATTGCCTTTATCGTTAAACACCCACCAGATTGTTTGGTCACCTTTTATTACCTGGTCAGCGAGGATTGATCCATTTATAGTTCCTTCAATGGATTCGTCCATTGTTGGGGTTTTTGTACGACAGAGGCTGTTGTCAATATCATAGTAAGGATAGTCTCCGGTAGTGGGTGAATATTCACCATCCCCGTCCACATCATAAAAAGGAGCAAGATAATAACTTTGATTCTTTGAAACATCACCATGTGCTGGCCATTGCAAAATTTCGTTTGGGATTACATAACCATCTGAAGGGATGAAAGCACCGGTAACCGCATCGACATGCGACAGGTATTCATCAACCACCGCGCGGGTAATTTTGAAATGTTTGTCATATTGGGCACAAACTTCATTGTCAATAGCTGCTGTACCATCAATCGTCAATGGACCTGTAAAATAATCGTTACCAACCTGACGAAAACGGATAGCAGCCAGCTTCAACTGATTGTTTATATCCAATCCACCGATCCAAAGTGATCCGGCAAATACGGAGGTTGCCGAACCGTTCTTAGGAATAAAATATTTTCCTGTTCCATCCAAATCCCACCACATATCACCTCCGGCATTGATACGGGCATTTACATTATTAATGTTGAGCCACTCAAAGGCAGATGATGGAGAACACCCTGCAGTTGTTTCTTTAAGTGTGTAGGAAGATTTCTGACCGTCCGGAAGCTGAAGTTCGCGGGCCCATCCTTGATTATAAAGCAGTAAAATGAATAATGCTACTATAACTTTTTGTAAAATATTCTTCATTTTCTCATTGATTTTTTTCGTGATTAAGTGGTGTTCCATAACCGAAATATTTTTTAGAAGTTAAACAAAACACCCAATCGAATCTGACGCGGTGAACTATAGTTACCCGGACTGTTTACATATACATCATACAATTCCCTGAAAGCTTCCGGATCGGTTTGATTATTAATCTGACGTTGCCATTCGGGTGCTGCCAGATAGCCGTCATCATCAGGATTACCAGTTGCGGAATAAACACCCATAATATTCTTTGTATCAAGCAAATTAAGCACCTGAAGGTATACATTCAGGTAGGCAGCACGTTTATCTTTTTCCTCACTACCTCCAAATTTGAGGTTAATGTCTTTGTCAACACGTAAGTCTAAACGAAATTGCCATGGCAGGCGTGAGCCAAAATAGCTTCCTTTCAACAAATTGCTACCAGTACTAATCGGAGAGATAACATTGCGTGATGCTGTATAAGGAGTTCCTGATCCACCAGCCACTGTTAATGAAAAACCAGTATTGGCAAGCAATTGTACTGGTGCTTTGTCCTTTTTCTCACGACGAATAACTGGTCCGTTGTATTCTTTACCGCCAGTGTACCTGTAATCTAACAAGAGGTTAAACTGATGCCGACGGTCCCATGGCATAGGGATAGTTGAACGGAGGTTTGGCAAACCGGCAGCAACAAGCGCTGCAGCTGTGGTAGTGGTTGCTCCTGTTGCATTGGCAAACTGCAGGGTATAACTGGCTCTCACACGGGTATTCCCTGTGCGGCGCAAGTCATATTCCATCGTCAAACCTTTTACAGTACCAAAGTCAAGATTATTATATGATGTGTAAGATTTAGGATACGCACCATTGAAACGATAAACCTGAATCATATCACGCATTTCACGATAAAAAGTTGTAAATGTGATGGAGGACGAGTTAGTCAACTTCTGCGTAAATCCAAGTTCGTAATCAATAGTTTGCGAAGGCTTTAACGAAGGGTTGTTTAAAAAACCATTGATACTTTCGAAGAAATAGTATGTCGATGGATTTGAAAACAAATTACTCGTAGGGCGTTGGGTCAACACATCGTAATGTGCAAAAAACAAGGCTTCATCTGAAATAGGGAATGAGAAGGAAATACGGGGCATCACACTAAGTTGTGGCTCATAATCCTGAAAGGATGTGATATCAACCCTATTCTGGTTCGCATTTACTAAATACGGAGAGATACCAGAACCAACATCCAACACAATAGGATCCTGGATTTCGGCGCCCTCGGCATTAAACCATGTATTCGCTGACCGATAACCTACAATGCGTGAGGGATCGTTCACTTTATCAACATATACTGTAAAATCATCACCGATACCACTTGGGTGGGTAACTGTTTGGCCTTTGATTGTTGTTACTTCACTTGCGGTGTAAGCATTAAAGAGCAAATAATTATCTTTCAACACTTTTTGGTTGGCATCGAAACGGTCAACACGGACTCCAATATTGAAAATCAAATCTTTAAACGCAAATTTATCCTGAATATAGCCTGCCATATAAATGGGCTGGAATGCGCCTATCGGACGAAGATACATCCCGTTTTCATCCTGTGCAGTGAAGAAATCATCAAAACTTGGTGTAGAGGTAAGTTTTTTACCGGTATAATCATATCCAAGATAATTTACATAAGAATTTCCGTCGTTCAATAATTCATCAGGGCTGAACATGCTTATGTCAAATAATTCTTCATTGAGGTTGATGGTATGACGCTGACCATTTAAGTCATAATACTCGACGCTATTGTTGTTGAAATCGTAAGAATCGATATTTATATAATCAAGGCCATCCACTGACAGGCCAAGTTTTGTACGCAGATTTTGGTCAAAAATACGTTGTGAATTACCGTCATATTTACGGTTATACATAATGGTATCGACGATTCCGTCATAATTAACCACATATGGATTGTCTTTATCCAACTCAATGAGGTGGAAATTGGTCAACCCACGCATCAGGTTCCACAATCCTGTAGGAGCATATCCAACACCACGGTTGGTGCGTTGTTCGTACTGAAAACCAAGTTTAATTTCGTGATTACCAATATCCATTGATCCGGCAACATTAATACTGAACTGGGTATTATCCGTAACATTGTATCCGGACTGATTCGTTCCGGGTGCTGCATACAAACCATAAAAAGGATCCGGAGTACTTCCGTTTAGCAAACCACCGCCAAGTTGAATCTGGTCGAGGTTGTTATAATGACCATCGACCAAACCTGCATAGGTGTCATAATAACTCGTCGTATGATTGGCAACCAACTGATTGATATCAGAAGGTGTCCAGGTAACCAATGTATCATAATCCCATGAGTTAAGCACCCATACATTATCATAAAAATGACCATTTACAGTATCGCTTCCCAACTCATAGGTAGGCGTTGTATAGGTTGAGAATTTCCCGATATAGCCATATTTAAACAGATCGGAACCATGAAATGGATCGCCGAAATCATTTTTTTGTTGGGTATAGTCTGCCTGGATTGAATAATATATGTTCTTCACTAACGATGAACTTTCGCTTGAGGTTGGGAATCGTTGTGTAAACCGCCCAAAAACACGCCAGGTATTGTTGTCATATTGGGCATTTTTATCGTAATTGTAGAAAGAACTTGCATAATTGAACGCTGTTCCTGCCGACTTGTTATAAGTTCCGCCCAATGTAAGATTGATTGTTTCTGTTGTGCGGATATTGATGTTTCCCGAAACGTTTATGTCATAATTCTCGGTATTCATCGACCGTTTGCTGGTAACAAGGTCGCTGCCACGAACAAATTCACCATTCATATAAGTCCCTGTTCCTGTTCCTGAAGGACGGAGTGGGTTTTGTTCAATCGAACCCAGCACAGTACTGTTGGCGTGCTGCCAACCAATAGCAGAAGGAGCTCCCTCTTTATCGAAATTAACATCACCGGCGATAAAAAATCCAAGTAATGCAGTTGTAGCGTTTTTACCCTTAATAAGTGGCCCCTGAATGTTGAATCCAACACGATTATGACCAAAGGCATCCAAAAATTCGGAAGATTCCATTTCAACGCCGGCACCAAAGGTACGTGATGGTCCTTTGGTTGTAACATTGATGATACCACCGGTTGCATCACCATATTGTGCAGGAGTTCCTCCCAAAATAACATCAACCTGCTCAATTGCAGACTGTGGTATACTGCTTGAACCGATGACACGAACACCATCAATGTAGGTAGCCGTAGCATCGGAACGTGCACCTCGGACGTTACCTCGTTCACCATCGGCCGAAAACACACCGCCGACTGTTGCTGCAACTGCTTCAGCTGAACGGTTTGGCATTTTCTTAATTTCTTCAGCGGTTACAGAAGCACCGCTTGTTGTCTGGTCTTTTGAGATCAATGGAACAGCATAATCAATAATCTCAACTGTTGCCAGATCGATTGATGAACTTACCATCACAATGTCGTAGAAAGTAATCTGGTTACCGGAAATATTAACACCTCTAACGGTAACGGCATTAAAACCTATAAAAGTTGCCTTTAAATCGTATTTTCCCGGGGGGATTGGGTTGATTACATAGTTCCCGTCAAAGTCGGAAGTTGCCCCTCCAACGATTGTTCCTCCATTCTCGAGCACGATATTGGCAAATGCTACAGGTTCGCGGCTATCTTTTTCAATAACTTTTCCTTGTAGTCGTCCCTGCTGGGAAAACGCCAACGTACACGACATCAGCACTATACCCAAGGTAAGCAGTAAATTTTTTAACATACCAGCGTAAATTTATGTTATACTATTTCAAATTTGTGCGTTAAAAGTGGGTAAAGGTAAAAAACAATTCGTTTTATTTACCAAAGTAATAGCATGCTTTTAAAAAAAAGTTTCGGATCAAAATTTCAGGCATATGGACGGTTGAGAATAATTGAATAGATGACTGCACGTCTTGCATCAAAACCAAATAAAATTGATTCGGTATTTTCTTCCCTATCAATGTCCGGTTCATCATCAAACTCAATAGAAGAATATCCGCTTACTTCCTCTGCCGATTCTAGAGAAGACAAATTATCCAGTGAGTTTACCTCTGACTCGATTGCTTCCAATGTAAACTGTTCGTTCAAACTTTCATTCGCGCCAATTTCCGTCGTTTCTTCGATTGTGTCAACCTGCATCATTTCGCGTGGACGTAAAAGTTCCTGTAAAACCTCATCGAAAGTAGTTGCCGGTTTCTTTCGGGGTTCACTCCCTTCGGGAAGAACAGTCTGCTGCTCTTTTCGGGTCTTTCGAAATATTGTAAAGGCAACCCAGAACACAGCAATCAGAATGTAGATGATGTCTTCCATAATGCATCAGTTTACAGATTTAAAGTGTAAAGATACGCATTAGTAATTATAAAACCATATGTTCAAAAATCGAAAATTTTCGATTGGAACACCAATTACAAAAAACTTACTAAAAAATATGAATGTGCCTGTTTATCAGAAAATACACCAGGCTTATGACAGTCTAAAACCTAATTTAGAAAAGAAGATGATCAAATGTTATGGATTATTTCAAGAACTTTTTCTTTCTTGCGACGTGATACAGGAATCTTACTTCCATCGGTAAGTGTTATGAACCCGCCCTCATCACGGTTAAAATTCTGAATACAATGGATATTGATCAGATGAGATTTGTGAGGCCGAATAAAATCGAATTCTTCAAGCATTCCCTCCACCTCTTTTAGTGTTTTGCTAATGAGCAGGTGGCTGCCATTATCGAAATAAAAATGTGTATAGTAATTATCTGACTCACACCGCACGATTGTATCAGTGTTTACGATATGAATTTTATCGGCAGTCGCAAGATTTATTCTTCTTTTTTCCGGTGGTCTCGAACCAACATCACTCAGGAGGGTTTCAATGTTTTTGAAACTGTTCTTTTTTGATTTTAATTGCTTCACTTTTTCAACAGCAGCCATAAGTTCCTCGGGCACAATTGGCTTTAACAGATAATCAAGGGCCTGATATCGAATGGCTTTGATGGCAAATTGCTCAAAAGCTGTTGTAAAAACCACTTCAAAATCAATTTTATCGAACTTTTCAAGTAAACGAAAGCCACTGCCATCAGGCATTTCAATATCTAAAAAAACAAGATCAGGATGATGCTGCTCAATCATAGCCTTGCCCGACTCAACTCCGCCGGCTTCGGCACAAATCATTACGCCCGGACAAAACCGGCTGAGCAATGCTTTTAAAGCTTCGCGGGATTTAAGCTCGTCTTCAACTATCACGCATCGAACCATATGAGCCAGAATTTTAATTGGTTGTCTTTTTACAATTAACAGAAGGTAAAATTACACTATTCTGAAATTAATTCTACTATTTTATCAATTTTTTATTTTAAATAATGTTAATTTTTCAGGCGTACTTATTAAATAAAAAAGTTTAATCATGCATAATTGAAGTAAAATCACATTGATCTACTGGCCAAAATACCATCCTGAATTAATGTAAGACCTGATTTCATTTCAAAATACCATTCATTAAAATTTCAACCAGTGATTCGTTTTCTTCACATACGCATTTATTGCTTCATTACTATGTTTAATTCAACACGTGTGCCTGATGCATTGCCATTTTCATCAAAAAGGTCAGTAATTTTAACGGAATATGAGTCATCACTAAACTGATTCAGGATTGACAATCGTTCACTGGTTATAGACATTCCCTTAGGTTTTTGTTCAATACCTGATGCATTTCTGATCTCAGTTGCTCTTTTCCTTCCAACTCCATCATCCTGAATAAGGCAAAGAAGGTTTTTACCATCCAACACCAATTCGATCAGTAAATTCCCTTTATGTTTACTGTTCAATAACCCATGCACAATAGCATTTTCGACGTATGGCTGCAATATCATTGGAGGTATCTCAATGAATTCCTGATCAATTTTTGGATCAATATTGATTGTAAAATCAAACCTGTCACCAAATCTGAACGATTCAATTTCGATAAACAAAGTGAGTGCATTCAACTCATCGATCAATGGTATAAAACTCTCTCCAGAATTGCTCAAGGTTTTGCGCATTAACTGCGAAAATTTTGAAAGATAATGAATGGCTCCATCAATGTCATTGCCCAGAATCAATCCCTGTATACTATTGAGTGAGTTAAATAAAAAATGAGGATTCATCTGTAATTGCAGTGCTTTTTGCTCGAGTTGGTAGAGTTTTTTCTCGATTGCATAATACTGTTTCTCAGCATCATGTTTCTTTCTCAAAAAACGCATCCTAATTACAATAAGCGTGTAAAATAAAATACTGATGATGATGACCACCATTATCCTGAAAACCCATGTCGAATACCAGGGAGGTTTTATGATGATAGTGATTTCCATTCCTTTTTCAGGCCATTGCCCATACACATTGGATGCCATCAACAAGAAACGATAAGTTCCCGGAGGAACCCTTGTATACTCGGCAATTCGGTTGTCTGCTTTTTTTTCGATCCATTTCGAATCATACCCTTTTAGCATGAAGCGGTAAACATTTTTCGATGGATTTGTAAAATCAAGCGCTGAAAATCCGAATGAAAAGAAATTATCTTCATGGTTCAGCCAAAGGGTATCCTGATCATGAAGTGCTTTGTTTTGAAGTATATTAAATTTTTTAAAAGCAGTAATCTGTATATTTTGTTTTCCCGGATTAGCTATAATTTCTTCCGGATAAAAAGCATTGAAACCATTCATCCCTCCAATAAATATTTCACCATCCTGCGCAACATAACCCGCATTCCAATTAAACTCATTGCACTGCAATCCATCTGTGACGTCGAAGTTGGTGAAGCTTTGAAGAAGCCTGTTATAGCGCGATATTCCCCAGTTGGTTGTAACCCAGATATCCTTAAATCGATCCTCTATCACAAGATACACAACATTATCAGGCAGTCCATCATTCATAGTCAGTATTTTGAACTGGTTTTCTTTTCTATCGAAACGAACCAGACCCCCGCCCCTCGTCCCAAGCCATATAATACCTTCTCCATCTTCAATCACTGAATAAAAACTATTGCTGCTACTGTTATTTTCACTGGTCCCGTTATCAGGTATTTTATAGGTAGTAAAATCCTCGGTCTTTTCATTAAAAATTGCCAGACCATTGGCAGTGCTTATCCATAGTTCCCCATCCTTATTCAGATAAAGATCATATAATTTATTATCAGCCAATGAATTAAAATCTGAATCATTGTAATAGAATTGAACAAACCCTTTTCTGTCATTATCCATGCGGTTTAAGCCATTCCCTGTTGCTATCCAAATACGTCCAAACTTATCTTCAATAATATCAAGAATAAAGTTGTTGCTTATAGATCCCTTGTCTGATGGATCGTTTGTGTAAACCCAACGCTTACCCGAAACAGGATCATAGCGGTATAATCCATCGTGTCGGGTACCAATCCAATAATGATTGTTTCTATCCTTAAAAAGACAGCGTATCTGTTTGTTCTTCAGCCCAACGGCCTTGCCATTAAACTCCTCACTTTGGGTGTATTTACCATTCATTCTATTGAATATGCTCATGCCGTTATCCGTGCCCACCAAAAATTCATTGGTTGAATACGCAAGGAAGCTCCAAACCTGGTTACTCGAAAAACCAGTCAGGTATTCAAATGTCGTCCGGTATGATCTGAATTTTGGAGCATCCCTGTCGAATTTGTTCAGCCCGTTGAAGGTACCAATCCATACAATCCCATCTTTTGACTGATAAACACTCAAAACCCTGTTATTCGTCAGGCTGTAGTTATATGACTGATTACTCTGATACCCTTTGATCAGATTTGTTTCATTATCAATAAAGAAGAGTCCGTTCGCATAAGTGCCTATCCATATACCGGATGATGTTTCATTTGTCAGACATGTAATCTCGTCTGTATTTAAAGCTTTGTTCCCGATTGAATTCAAGTCAATCTGTTGAAATGATTTACTGGTAGCGATAAACGTAACCAGCCCCTTCTTTGTTCCAACATACAACTGCTGCTGGCTATCAAAAGCCAATGTATTCACCTGATTATCAGGTAAACTGAATTTATCTGACACCTGATGGATGTATCTTTCTATCAATCCGGATATACGATCAATAACAAACAAACCGTGGTTGGTTGCTATGTAATAGTTACTCTCCTTGTCCTGAATAACCATCTTATATTGAACAGCTGATAATCCGTACTTTGATTCAATATTTGTGAAACGCTTAAAGCTATTGGTTGAGCGATCCAATGCATCTAATCCATGATTAGTACACACCCATAGCGCTCCATTGTGATCTTTGTAAATCGAATTTAATACATTGTCGGACAACGAATTGTTTTCATCTCCTTTATTAAAAAATCTTTCGATTGAATCATTGCAAAGGTTGACAAGATTCAAACCATTTTCAGTACCAACCCATATTGAATCGCCTGTTTGCAATAAACACGTGATCGTTTCATTACTTAAGCCCTGTTCCTTATTAAAAATTGTAAATTCATATCCATCAAAACGATTCAAGCCATCAAATGTTCCAAACCACATAAACCCCATCTCATCCTGAACAATCGATACAATAGAGTTTTGACTGATACCACGTTCAATTTTAATGTTCTCTGACATGATCCGATCAAAATAGGGATCTCTGCTATTTGCCTGAGAGAGGCTGTTGAAGCTGAGTAAAAAATAAAGGTAAATAAATGGCAATAATCGCCGGCTTGTTTGATTTACCGGCCTTTTGAGCCATAAAACATATATCGGTTGTGTTTTTTGTATCATAATCAGAAATTTTCTCTGAACCACGAACGACGACGCCATGTCATATTTTTACGGCTTCTCTTTTGCATTTTCTTCATCATCTTTTGTGCTTCGTCTGATTGTTTATCAAAATGAGCATCAATTTCACGCTGATATTCCTTTTGCGATTCTTTCTCAGATTCGACCTGCATTTTATAGGCTTGTTTTTCAGCCTTTGAAGCCCTCTTTTGGAAAATACAACCTGAAAAACTCAAGCAGAAAACCAGTATAACAACTTTGATTATGATGGAATGAAAGTGTTTCATTTTTGTAAAAAAGATAACTTTTGACAAATGTAACGTAATTTTAACCAATATTTTACGTTGTTAGACCATGATGTTAGATCACAAATACAATTTTGAACTTAAAAAATTGAAACCAAGAATCGTTTTTTTCATTCTGATTTTTTCCTTTATGGCTTCTTGCGCCAAAGAGGAGCAAAATCCCAATGTGCCTGATGTATATATCAATGTAACAATTGATCCCAACTCAACGGTATATCAGGAATTGAACACCTCGGGAGGGTGGATGTACCTTACATCAACCCCGCCTAGCCGTGGTATTATTGTTTACAGACTCACACAGGACGAGTTTTTGGCATTTGACCGTATTCCTCCCAATGAACCAAACCGTTGTTGCGAAAGTTCGACCAATTGTACACGATTGGTGGTTGGAGATAATTATCCATTTGCCAAAGATGATTGTACTGGCACCTTATACTCATTATTGGACGGAAGTATTTTTCAAGGTGAAGGAAAATGGCCGATGATTCGTTATAACGCCACTTACAATGGGCAATACCTGAGGATTTTTAATTGAAATAATATAATTAGAGAATATTTCTACTCAACTTCAAGTCTGAGAAAATGAACCATTATGCTCTGTTACAAATTATCAGGTTTTTTTCTTTTTTTATAACGACTAATAACACGTTGAATTTCATCAGGATCGACCGGTTTAAGCAAGTAATCGAATGCGGCAAGTTTGATTGCCTGAACACCAAACTTATCATAGGCTGTAACAAAAACAATTGAGGTATAAATTTGATTTTCAATTAGTTGTTTTGCCAGATCAATACCCGAAATCTGAGGCATCCGGATATCTAAAAAAACCAAATCGGGTTTCAACCTATTAATTACATCGAGTCCGGATTCTGCATCTCCAGAAACAGCAATTATTTCAATTTCCGGAAATTTTGATAACATGGACTGTAATATATACCTGCCTTCCTCCTCATCGTCGATAATAATCGTCCTGATTTTATTCTGCATGTTTTTAATTCTGATCAAATACAAAAATAGTTGATTTTCAACTACGGACGAAAATGAATAAAAATGGTACACCAATTAAAAAGGCATCCAGAAAAGAATGCCTTTTTTAATTAGTCAAATATTTTTCTCAATGATTGAGAATGAATGCCACATAAGGCATATTACTAATATCTGTAATGATCGGGTTTATAAGGTCCGCCAACCGGAACGCCAATATATGCTGCTTGTTCTTCAGTTAAGGTAGTGAGTTTCACGCCAATTTGGGCTAAATGCAATCGTGCCACTTCTTCGTCGAGAAATTTTGGCAAACGATACACATCAACCGGATAATTATCGCGTCTTTCCCAAAGATCAAGTTGCGCCAGCGTCTGGTTTGTGAATGAATTACTCATTACAAAACTAGGATGACCGGTAGCACAACCTAAATTCACCAATCGGCCTTCGGCAAGCAGATAAATGCAATTTCCGTTTGCAAATTCATATTTGTCAACCTGTGGTTTGATCGTAGTTTTTGTAACATCTTTCGCTTCTTCAAGCCGGCTAACCTGAATTTCGTTATCGAAATGTCCAATATTGCATACAATCGCCTGATCTTTCATTTTACGGATATGATCCAACGTAATCACATCTTTGTTGCCGGTAGTGGTTACATAGATATTACCAATTTTCAGTGCCTCGTCGATAGTAGTTACCTCAAATCCTTCCATGGCAGCCTGTAAGGCGCAGATCGGATCAATTTCAGTAATCAATACACGTGCACCATAAGCTTTCAGCGATTTTGCCGAGCCTTTGCCCACATCGCCATAACCTAACACCACGCACACTTTTCCGGCTAACATCACATCGGTTGCACGTTTGATTCCATCAGCCAGCGATTCACGACAGCCATATAAATTATCAAATTTCGATTTTGTTACCGAATCGTTCACATTGATGGCAGGAACCAACAATTGTCCGCTTTCTTTCATCTGATAAAGCCTGTGCACACCGGTTGTTGTTTCTTCCGAAACGCCTTTCCAATCGGCCACTGTACGGTGCCAGTGCTTATTATCTTCAATAAAGGTTTCCTGAAGCGTTTTCATAAAAGCGGCCTCTTCAGCATTGCTTGTTACGCTTTTTAACAGCGCGGGATTTTTTTCGATATCGAATCCTTTGTGAATCATCATGGTTGCATCGCCACCATCGTCCACAATCAGGTTAGGGCCTAATCCTCCTTCGAAAGTGAGTGCCTGTTTGGTACACCACCAATATTCCTCGAGCGATTCGCCTTTCCAGGCAAAAACCGGTACGCCAACAGCAGCAATGGCTGCAGCTGCATGATCCTGGGTCGAAAAAATATTGCAACTTGCCCAACGCACTTCAGCACCCAACTCGACCAATGTTTCGATGAGTACGGCAGTTTGAATTGTCATGTGCAACGAACCAGAAATACGGGCGCCTTTTAGCGGTTTTGTTGCACCAAATTTTGTCCTTAACGACATCAAACCGGGCATTTCCATCTCGGCGACTTCAATTTCTTTGCGACCCCAGTCAGCCAATTTAATATCAGCTACTTTGTATTGGAGATCATTTACAATAACACTTTGATTCATAGTTATTTCTTGTCAGTTAAATGATTAAAAAGTTTGCAAAAGTACATATAATTCTTATTGGGTTTGTAATCTCAAACAACATACTACCCATAATTGTTCAGGCGTCGGAGGCCAATTTCCATTTCAAAACCCTCATTCTTCCTTGAAATCGTCGATTGCAGTTAATAATTGGGGGAAGTTTATTTTCAAAAAAAAAAAGACATCAAAACGAGATTACCACATAATACATCAACAGCTTTGATTCAATAGTAAACTCAGTTCCTATCTTTTAAAATCAAAGTGGATGGAGCATATTTGAACCAGGCCTCCTCCGATTCAAGCATATCTTTCCACCCAACTACACTCACAAACAGCAAGTCATGCTTTTGCAGCTGTTCCTTTCTCATAGTAACAGCCGTAATAATATTCACTTTTGAGGTATCTAACCTGATAATTCTTTGTAATGATTGTATCTGCTGTTGCCGGCTAAATATTATTTTTTCAGGATCATAAATAGTTATCTGACAGGCAGTATTTTCGAATATCAACAAGGCGTAATCAATGATAAATATGTCAGCTTTTGTTGTGATTGAAATCAGAAGTTGCTCACATTTTGTGAATTTCTTATTCACAAAAATCCCCACCGGAATATCACTTCCTTCGAACAGAAACCTGTTCCTTTCTTCAAAAGCCGAGTATTCGAAGAGTCTTTCTTTACCCGTGACTTTTTTTATAATTCTATCGCGTTGCACCAATGCATTGATGAAACCAAGTGCACGTCCGAGACCGCTACCTTCATAAATCGATTGTCCGATGCCGATTAATAATAAATTATATTTACCATTATTTGTTTCTTCAATAATGTCTTTATAAAAATCGTTGGACACCCTGAAAATAGTCTGAAGCTTTTGGTTCAAAATAGCTGCTTCACTACTTACAGGTCCAAAACTCTCTTTTTCATATTGAACGATATTGTATTGATTCATTTCGGTGGAAGGGCTAAAATGAACAGCAGTTACTTCTGACAAATCCTGCTTTTTCATGAAGTTACTCGCCAATCGAAACAAAACCCTTCCTGTTTCAGGGTTTCCAAAGGAGATTAATACCCGCATCACCTGCCCGATAAGTATTGGTTCAGTGATAGGTTTCTCAGCTGCTTTATCTTTAAACATTCTGTTTATCAGGGTCAAGGCAGGGCCTGTCATGAAAGTGGTAACCAGTGCCATAATCACCATCATAGCAAACACTTCCGGCGTCAATACACCTAAATCAAATCCAATATTCAACACTACCAGTTCCATCAAACCACGTGTATTCATCAAGGCACCGATGGTGAGACTATCTTTCCAGTTTTGCCCTACAAAACGTGCCGCTAAAGCACTACCCAGAAATTTCCCAACGATGGCCACCACCACGATGAGACCGGTAATCCTCCAAAGAAACAAATCGTTCAGCAATCCGATTTCGGTGCGCAATCCTGTATAAACAAAGAACAATGGCAACAACAATACCAGCGAAACATCTTCCACTTTTTCGATAAAGATGCTTCTGAATTTCACATTATCCGGCATGATTACACCGGCCACAAATGCGCCAAACAACGCATGAATGCCTATAACTTCGGTAGCATAGGCAGAAGCGATCAACACCATAAAGAATATGGCAATAATGGGTTTGGTCAGGTTTTCACGCGAAGCGTGCAACTCGCCAATTCGTTGTAAAAACGGGCGGACAACTTTGACCATGATCACCAAATAAACCAAAGCCAGGGCGATAATATAAAGCGCGCTAAGGAATGATCCAGCTTTTACAATGGCAATCACAATCGCTAAAATAAACCAGGCTGAAATATCATCAACAGCTGCACAGGTTATTACAATGGCTCCCAGTCGTGTGCGGTGTATGCCCCTTTCCTGCACAATACGCGCCAACACAGGAAAAGCCGTAATACTCATCGCGATGCCAATAAACAAACTGAAGGAGGAAAACTGAATACCACTGGGGGCAAATGTTTCATAAATAAAATATGCCAAACCTATCCCCAAAGTAAAAGGTATGATGATACTTGTTCCGCTAATCACCACTGCATCGTCCGCTTTGTTTTTCAGTATTTTTAAATCGAGTTCCATCCCGACAATAAACATGAAAAGAATAAGCCCTACCTGACTAAGTAACTGCAAGTTACCAAGGGAGTTCGAGGGGAATAGATTCTCTGAAAATCCAGGGAAATAATAACCAACAACCGTTGGACCGAGCACTATGCCAGCGATAATCTCACCTATTACAGTGGGTTGTCCGATACTCTTAAAAAGGAATCCAAAAAAACGGGCAGCAATAATGATAGTAATGATCTGCGCGAGAAGCAACGCCAACGGATGTTTCAAATTGTAGACCATTGATTTGACGAACTCCTGCCATTGATCGCTTACAATTTCGCGAATGGCTATATGGCGGTTTATCTCTAAACCCCGACCTGCCTCAAAAATCCAAAACATGAAAAATGAAAACACACCTATCACCACAACATAAAAAAGAAAGTTTTTATAGTGTTTCATAAATGGGTTAATCCATATTTACACATTATAACCATGAAGATCTGCGATTTTAAGTGCAAAGATATAAGTTATTTATGCATTGACAATAAGATTGCGTTTTGCGGGTAGTCTAATCAATCTATACTCCATTTATGATTCACGCCTGCAACACATGAACCCCGCTAATCTATCTATCAAAAATGACTTCAAATGAAAGTTTATCAATTTAATTACCTTTGACACCCTTAAACCAAACGCTATTTGTCGACAAAAATTCAACATCGGTTTATATTACGTAATATGCTTTGTGATTGTTGCCTAAAACTCATGAAGCTTGAATTTGAACGTATTGGTGTTGACGTAGTTAAAGCAAAACTTGGCGATATGTGTATTGCCTATGAACCCTCAAAGATTTCCATTTCAACCATAGAAGAATTATTCACATCAAATGGCTTCGAGATTATTGTTGACAAGGACACTGCCCTCGTTGAACAGATCAAACATACTGTTGTTGAATTGGTGCATCACTCCACCTATAATGCCATGGTGCGCAACTCCGACTTTTTGGTGAGCCGTTTCGACAAAAGTTACCAGCATCTTTCGACGGTTTTTTCGAAACACGAAAACATTACACTCGAAAAATATATCATTCTGCAGCGCATCGAAAAAGTGAAGGAACTCATTCAGGCTGATGAACAGAGTCTGAGTGAAATTGCTTTTATGATGGGATACAGCAGCGTGCAATACCTTTCAACGCAATTCAAGCAGATAACCGGTTATTCGGTAACCGAATATAAGGTGCTGCCTGAAAAAGAGAGGAAAGGTGTGGGAATTTGAATGGGTTGACGGGTTCAGGTGAGGAGGGTTTTAAGAAGCGTCTTTGATACAATGGTAAAAGTTGTACTCAATATGTACACTGAAAAACATAAATTTTATACAACTTAAACGGAAATTTGTACAATTCATTCAGTAAAATCATATTAATCTTGCATCATAATTAACTATCACCATGAATTTAAAGAATAACATTGCGATAAGCGACAGTGGATTTGTTTTCAATCCTGCTTCCGGCGAATCTTTTTCGGTAAACCCGATTGGCCTCGAAATGCTGAATCATATCAGACAAGGACAATCCATTGAAGAGATTGTAAACTCCATAGAAAAAGACTTTCAGGTTGAAAAGTCGGTTATCGAACGGGATTTACACGATTTCATTGATATGATGAGCCAATACCACCTGATACAAAATGAAGAAGAATAAACCACTATTAACGATTGCTGTTACTGGCCTGAATGCTATTGACAGTCCGGGACCAGGCGTGGCCGTAATCAGAGGGCTGCGCGAAGCAGCTTCTTTCGATTGCCGCATTATCGGCTTATCCTACGAATCCCTCGAACCAGGCATCTATATGCATGATATCGTTGATAAAACCTACCATATCCCCTATCCATCAACCGGAACAGAAATTCTGTCGGACAGACTAGATTATATACATGAAATTGAAAAATTAGATGTAATCATTCCTAATTTTGACGCTGAACTCTATTCATTTATTAAACTTGCTCCCAAACTCAAAGCAAAAGGAATCCATACTTTTCTTCCAACACTCGAACAGTTTGAAGAACGACACAAGGTAAATCTTCCCGATTTTGGTGTTAAATATAATCTGCATGTTCCGCGAAGTAAAGCTGTTTATACTGCTAATGAAGCCATCTCACTCGAAAAAGATTATGACTGGCCCTTGGTGGTAAAAGGAAAATACTATGATGCCACCCTAGCCTACAATTTTGACCAGGTGAAATCGGCATTCAACAAAATCTCAGCAAAATGGGGATTACCAATCATCATTCAGGAATTCATTCATGGCACTGAATATAACGTAACAGGCCTTGGTGATGGTAACGGAAATACCATTGCTGCGGTTCCGATGCGCAAACAGTATATCACCGACAAGGGAAAAGCCTGGGGAGGCATATCGATCGACGATAAAAAGATACTCAAACTAACCCAAAAATTCCTAAGCGAAACAAAATGGCGTGGTGCTTTTGAACTCGAATTGATGAAAGACAAAGCAGGCGATTACTACCTTCTCGAAATAAACCCACGAATTCCGGCATGGATTTACCTGGCTGTCGGCGTTGGTCAAAATATTCCTGAGGCACTCACCCGCCTGGCAATGGGTTGGCCTACTGAACCGTTTACCACTTATGAAGTGGGAAAAATGTTTATCCGTTATGCCTGGGATATGATCGTGGACTTATCCGAATTTGAAAAAATTTCCACACTTGGCGAACTGTAACAATTTAAATATCAATGATTATGATTACCAAAAAAAGATACGAAAGACCGGTTATTAAAAAACTTGAAAGTAATATGCCCAATAAATTCGGTACACGTACCGAGTATGAGCCTGTGTTACATTTGGATGACGTGCCCGTGAAAGACCTGATTTCGAAATACGGATCACCCTTGTTTGTTGTATCAGAACGAAAAATCCGCAAAAACTATCAGGCTGCCAAACAGGCCTTTGAAACACGTTATCCGCGGGTTCAGTTTGCCTGGTCTTATAAGACAAACTATTTAAATGCCGTCTGCAATATTTTCCACCAGGAAGGTTCCTGGGCCGAGGTTGTTTCGGGTTTCGAATATGACAAAGCCATCAACAACGGCGTTCCGGGTAATAACATCATTTTTAACGGTCCTGATAAAACTGAACAGGATCTTCGCAAAGCGATCACCAACAACTCACTGATTCATATCGATCACCTCGATGAATTGTATATGCTTCAGGAAATTGCCAAATCGACCAAACAAAAGCCCAGGGTAGCTATCCGAGTGAATATGGATACAGGCATATACCCCATATGGGACCGGTTTGGCTTCAATTTCGAAAATGGACAAGCCTGGGATGCACTCAATAAAATCATGTTTTCGGGCACGATGGAATTGGTTGGTTTACACACACATATCGGCACCTTCATGCTTTCGCCAAATGCCTACGCTGTGGCAGCAACCAAACTTGCCAATCTTGCCCAGCGGTTGCAACAGAAATATGACCATGAAATAAAATACATTGATATGGGCGGTGGATTTGCTTCACGCAATACACTGAAAGGCGCTTACCTACCGGGAACTGATACCAATCCCAGCATTGATGAATTTGCCGAAGCAATTACATCAGCCTTAATAAACAGTGATTTCCGCCCAAAAAACCCGCCTTTACTTATCCTCGAAACCGGCAGGGCGCTCATTGATGATGCTGCCTGGTTATTGGGCTCGGTGATTGCCAACAAGCGGCTCGCCGATGGCAGAAGAAGTACTATTATAGATATTGGAGTAAACATTTTATTCACAGCCTTCTGGTATGCACATAAGATAACACCGGCTCAGAAATTCACTTCCTACACCGAAGAGACAGTAATTTATGGACCTTTATGTATGAATATTGATATAATAAGAGATAATATTACGCTGCCATTGCTAAACAAAGGCGATCAAATAGTGGCCCATCACGTTGGCGCATACAATATGACCCAATGGATGCAGTTTATCACTTTGCGCCCAAAAGTGGTGCTCATCGATCAAAACAGCAAGGTACATGTGATCAGAAACAATGAAACACTACAAAATCTGATGGAACTTGAGGCTGTTCCAACACATCTTGCTACCTTCGACCTATGAAACAAAAAAGTCTGAGCGTATTATTCCCACTGTTCTGGCAAAGCCTGATTAACAGTTATACCCAGATTTTCTTTGCCAAAAACAAGGTAATGGGGGTGATGATCATGCTGGTGACACTGTTGGATTTTCATGCCGGAATCAGTGGTATGCTGGCTGTGTTGACTGCCAACACTGCTGCATACCTCATTGGTTTCAACAGACAACAGATTATCAATGGATTATATGGTTTTAATGCGTTGCTTGTGGGGCTTGGATTGGGTGTTTATTTTCAATTGAACCTGAGTTTTTTTATTATCCTGATTTTTATTTCAATCCTTACGCTTATATTTACAGTTACCCTTGAAGGAATTCTCTTTAAATATGGCCTTCCTTACCTGAGCTTACCCTTTTTGCTTGGTATTTGGGTGATCACACTCAGTGCACGGCAATTTGATCATCTCGAATTGAGCCAAAGAGGTATTTACACATTGAATGAGATGTATACTCTTGGCGGATTGCCCATGTTACACACCTATGAATGGTTTAATGCGCTTGAATGGGCATTGCCCATAAAGATCTATTTCCGTTCGTTGGGAGCCATCTTTTTTCAGTATCATTTGTTTGCTGGCTTACTCATTGCCATTGGAATCATCATCTGGTCGCGGCAGGCGTTTTTGTTTTCAGTCGTTGGTTTTGCAGGTGCGTATATTTTTTATGATTCAGTAGGCGCCAATATTGGTGAATTGAATTACAGCTATATAGGATTTAATTTCATACTCACCTCGATTGCTATTGGTGGTTTTTTTGTCGTTCCATCCGCACTTTCGCTCATGTGGACGATCATTACGATACCCATTCTTGCATTTTTAATTACTGCAGGATCTTCGTGGCTGCAACCTTTTCAGTTGTCGGTTTTCTCACTGCCTTTCAATCTGGTCGTTATATTGTTGATTTACACTTTTAAATTGAGAGAAAGATATACCGACCGGCCTGCACTTGTTTACATTCAGCAATTCAATCCCGAAAAGAATCTTTATGCCAGGCTAATCAACCAAACCCGACTGGCCCAACTCGATAAAATTCCTATCAAGTTGCCTTTTCAGGGATTTTGGAAGGTGACGCAGGGCATTGACGGAGCCTACACACACCAGAAAGGCTGGCGATTTGCCTGGGATTTTGAATTGGTGGATGCCGAAGGCAAAACCTTTACAAATGAAGGAAACGCCCTCGAAGACTATTATTGCTTCAATAAACCCATTTTGGCACCTGCCGATGGGTATATCTATGAAATAGAAAATACCATTGAAGATAATGATATAGGTGGATTCAACCTCAAGAATAACTGGGGAAATACGGTGGTGATGAGTCATGCCACGGGCTTGTTTTCACAGTTAAGCCATTTGAAAAAAGAAAGTATTTGCGTCCAGAAGGGACAATTTGTCAGAAAAGGTGAGCAGATTGCAAGCTGCGGAAATTCAGGTCGTTCTCCTTATCCACACCTGCATTTTCAATTTCAGAATTCACCGGAAATAGGCGCGCACACCCTTCGCTACGCTTTCACTTCTTATTTGTCGAAAAATGGAGTGCTTTCTTTTCACAGCCTGGCACAACCTATTCAGGATGAATTTGTAAGCAATAACCAAATCAATGAAACCCTTGATAAAGCATTACATTTTATTCCGGGTCAGGAATTATTGTTTGAAATGAATGAAAACGGTAAGGTGAGTAAATTAAGTTGGTTGTCGGAAACAGATATTTACAATTTCACCTATTTTGTTTGTCAGGAAACCGGAGCCAAAGCCTATTTTACGCGCACAGCTGATAGCTTCTATTTCACACAATATGAGGGAGATAAATCAAGTATATTGTATGATTTCTATCTGAGTGCCTATCAAATCATTATCGGGGTTCATCCCGGATTAGTCGTTACGGACCATTTCCCACTCTCGCTGTTTCCGAACCCGGTGATGAAGATTTTACAGGATTTTGTTGCTCCTTTTTACCGATTTCTTCAGGCAACCTATCGAATTGAATATAAGAAAACGAAAAACAGTATCGAGGCAGAAATTGTTCAGGTACAATCGGAGGTTAGATTTACTATATTTGGCAAGTTACAATCCCGTAGAAGTTACGAATTAGAATTTAAAAACAGTCAGTTTCAACGGATGACTATGATTGTAAACGAACAAAAAATTGAATTGAATCGTGTGCTGTAGTAGGTTTCTAATCGTTTTCTTTTCTTCATTTGTTTACTTGTCATTCACGACAATGGTGAACGCACAATCGCTTGATTTCCGAAAAGCAGATAGTATATCTCTTGATTTATATACTAAAAAAGACTGGACTGCACTCCAAAAAGCTGGTAAATCTGCCCTACGGTCTGATGTGGATTATTATTATTTAAGAATGCGTTTAGGAATCGCTTCTTACGAACAAAGAAATTTTACCAGTGCAGAGCGTCATTTTCGCAAAGCTCTGAAATTCAATAATTATGATCCAATCGCCCAATCTTACTTAACAGGATCAATTCTTGAAACTTTTCGGACAACTGAGGCGGGTAGTGTTTTTAACCATTCATTACCAACCGCAAAACAGTATATACCCGTTCATAAGGGATTCGACCTTAAATCGCTCCATTCCGATATTGGCATGACTGTAAGGCAAGGTAATGATGAACTTGGTTTTAATGAACTGGCAGGTGAAGCCGCCCTGTACGGTCAGCAGCGTATTTATCGGGAGAGTCGGATTTACGATGCGGGAACTCATATTCAAATTCGGCCAAATCTCATCTGCTATATTGGATCGCAGTGGATACAAACCAAAGTAACCGATCGTTTTGCCTACGTTGAAAACAGCCTGATTCTCGATTCAACGGTGGTTAATCCGTTATGGGGTACAGGTTATTATTATAGCATTGATACCACACATAAAGCCATCGATTTCGAGCACCAAATCAGGCAGCAATCTACATATATGCAGGCACAATGGTCTCCCGGAAGCAGGTTAAGTCTGACAGCAGGCGGTCAACTTATACGCATCAGGCAAACAAACACCAATGCTACAATGAGTAGTTTTTCGGCTTCAGGTATCGCGGCCGAATATAATGACACAACTCTTGAGGATTCTTTGTTTTCGACCAGTTTATCTAAAATTAATTTTCAACAAGATACAACACTCCATACTGATTGGGCAATCTCTTTAGGTGCCACTTACACTTTCGGGAAAATTACGACACTCATCAGAACAAATTTGTCCAGTTTAAATGGCAACCGCATCAGACAACTTTCGGCAGGCATAAATTACCTTCCTTTCGGCAACGGTGATGTTTATAGTCAAACAGAAGTGATAGCATTGGATAACTCATCAGTAACCAATATAATTTATAAAGAAGTCGTCGGTGTAAAGATTTTATCGCCACTGTGGTTCGAGGCCCGGCTGCTCGTGGGAAATCTCGAATATTACAGCGATCAGTCAGCCTATATTGTTTACAATGTTCCTGAGCTGGTTCGCTTCCGGCTCGAACCTACGTTGTATGTTGTCTTGTCGAAACACCTGCAATTGCACCTCAGATATAAATACCAACAATCAGAGTCATATTACTATACTTCAGCATCAGTTGGAAATCAACTCATTAAAAACACAATCGAAACACAATCGAATTCAATAATAGGAGGTATAAAATGGATTTTTTAAAGAAAATATTGGCTATTTCATTGCTATTTTTTACAATGGCTGCCAATTCACAGGAATTTGAGAAACAGCTGAAAGCATTTGAAAACTCATATGCTTCTGAGTATAGTGGTGCCTACGGTGATGCCATTAAATCAATTACTGCTGTATATAAAGCTGAAAGCTATGAAATGAACCTTCGGTTGGCCTGGCTCTATTATGCCTCAAAGAATTACAACGAAGCCTGCAATTATTATCAGAAAAGCTTTCAGCTGTTTCCATTGTCGATTGAAGCACGCTTAGGTTTCGCCAATGCCGCCGCCGAACTGGGAAACTGGACCCAGGTTGAAACGCAATATATGGAGATATTGAAAACAGATGCTATGAATACCACGGCCAATTACCGGATGGGCCTTATTTGTTATAACAGGCTTGATTATACCTCTGCATTGAAATATTTTACCAAGACCATGAACCAATTTCCTTTTGATTACGATACTTCCATCATGGTTGCCTGGACTGAATTGAAGCTAGGGAAGCTACGCGAAGCAAAGATAATGTTTCAGAAAACATTGTTTATCAGACCTTCTGATGCAAGTGCCTTGGAAGGACTGGCGTTGATAAAATAGGCAATGTGCTCAGATATTGCAAAAATATATTGATTATGCCTTTCGTACCAAAGTCAATAAAAAGAGCATATTGGAACTAGTTTCAATATGCTCTTTAATTTATAACCGCTATTAAGTTATTATACTGTAATTCAATTGAATCAATGCATCGAAGTTCTGGATGCCTTGGCGTCTTCCATAATAACCTCATAAAAGTAACCTGCGCCAAAATCTTTCTTCAATGAAATTTTACCTTCAAAAATAACCACTTCACCAATTGGGACTACATCAAGGGTGGTCACCGTCAGATCAAAATTCTCACCTGAAACAGTTCCGTCCTGTATATGAGCCCAATTCTTTTTCATAATACCAGTGTTGAATTTTGTCACTTCACCAACCACTTTCACCACCTGATTTTCATACTTTGCCCTATTATTATACAATTCGGCAATTGAGATGGTTCCTTCATGCTGTCCGACTTTTACTTCTTTCTTTTCGAGTACCGGTTTAATATTTTGATGTGGCTGCTGCGTCATAGCTGCTTCTTCAGATGATGCGGGTATTGGCGCATTACTCAGATTATCGATAAACAGAACCTTATCAAAGGTGCGGCTCAGATCCTTACTAGTGAAATTTTTCATTTCCATCGATCGGTTATAATGGAAGACGTTGCCTTCAGCAGCTTCCATTCTTGACACTGCAATCCAGTATTCATCACCATTTTCCTTTACTAAAAGATAAGTATATGCACTTGCCTGCAACACTTCCTTCACTTTCACTTCGTGATTATTCGGGTCAACTTTATAACTCACCTTGGTTCCGCCTGAATCGCATGCTGCCAATAAAAAGAGCGAGACAATCGCAATGGTCAATATTCTCATAATAAGTAGTTTTTTAAATGAACCGCAAAAGTAGTTTTTTTGGGTGAACTGAAACAATCCGCCAATAAGAAAAAATAGTTAAGTGAAATCTACTTCAATTCGCGGCAAAATTCAATTTGAATTGGGATTGACGGTCTCTTCCGCATATTGATCATTACTGTTTTTCTTCAATTTCTTTACATAATAAGTCGAAATGATAATCGAAATAACAGCAAAAACCAAAAAAGCCAAAATTCTGAATATCAGATCGATTTTTGCCAGATCGATCAGAAACAAATAAAAGGCCGTGACCATCAGATTCGACATGGCCAACCAACGATACTTGATGCTCCTTAAGACAATACTAAAGATGAAATACATTCCGGTTATACCCAACCATGAAAGAGCAATATATTGACCGGGCAATCCCTTATACGTTGCATATAGCAAAGAGAAGAACAGAATGAATAAATTCATGTTTCTTAGAAAATCTGTTTTAATATTCATTCTCTTTTTCTGCCAGTTAATTATCCGGGCCGATATAAATGCGACAATTGGTATTGAAAAATTAACCGCCTGAAGTGTTCCTGAGATTTTGTAATATGCTAAAATTAGAGATATTAATAGAAAAGTATTCATTACTGCGATGATCTGTGATCGGTACCATAATGCCATAGCCAGAACCATAATACTTTGTATGGTAAGTAATAAGAATGAATCGGGCAAATGATAGATGCCAAAAACTGTGACACTTATGGCTACAAATCCAAACAATGCAAACAATGCTGGCGTATATTTCCAGGGTGAGTACAACTTAAGAATAACTGAAAAAGTGATGCAGTATATAGAAATCAGCGTGAAAAACGGCACAAAATTGTCAGGAAAATGCTTCACCACCAGTATAAGCAAGAACGCCGAATATGAAATCCCTGCAAGCATAATAACTGACAATATGAGATCTGAAGAGAATGCTTTCTCTGGTTTTCTGAATACTACCAATGAATAAATCGCAGTAATAATTGAATAATATACAAAAGCAAATTGGTAAGTAAGATCGTCAGGCGATTTAATCAATGATACCGGATTTTTCAACATCCAGATTACATTAGTCAGAAAACCAATGCACAAAACAATAACAAGTGCTTTCCACCAGTTGTATTTCCAAAAAGAATACATGACCAAAACAGTAGTTAGTAACGAAATCAGGTAAAATGAGTGTGTGCTACCTGATGCAAACGCAGTAATCGATGCGAATATGAAAGCCATTCCTGCCAAAATTTGCGATTTATTTTTAAAGGCAAAAAAAAGTTGACCCACAATTATTAAAAGAATTATACTGGTTGCAATTACCTGATTTGTTATTAGCGGTTTGTCGTTGTAGTAATGCAATTTAAGCCCGATATAAAATAAAATAACGAACCCGAATAGGTTAAACATAAATGATAAAAAGGAAAAGTTTCTTCTGAAGTAATGTGACAAGGTAAAAAAACCTGCCACACTTATTACACCAACAATCGCTGATATCAGGGGCTTACCTGCATCATTAAAATATTTCCAAAGAAAAGCGATGGCAAAAAACAACACAATATTACCTAGCCAGGCCAATCCATATTCACCGAAATTTGTTTCAAACGGATTACTGATTGAGATGTTCAGATCGGAAAATTCCATATTTTCAGATTCCGTTTCCACTTTTAATATGGGTTGTACCTTTACATCATGTAACGTTCTGGATTCCAATAATGTAATTCGTTTTTCAAGTAAATCAATATGGTTTAATAATTGTTTTAAATCATCGGGATTCATCTTACATTCCTCCTTGCTTTAAAATTATTTCCAAACAAAGTTTTTTATGGGAGATCAATTCGATGAAAACCCAATCATATTGACTGCGAATCGCAGTTAGAATATCGGTTTACATGTGCAATCCGGTTTAACTTTCAGATATTCTAATTATTAAACTTCCTGAATATCAGCATCCTCATCCTTTTTTTTCCATGGTGGTAAAAGCCACAACAGGAACGAAAGGATTATAAATGGTACAATGATCCAAACGGCAGCCATCAAATAGCCTTCAGTACCAATCATTCCGATTTTGAAACTTGTATAACCATAAAAACTTTTCGAGAATAATTGTCCACCAATTACAACATTCCACCGCATAAAAAACACTCCAATCAGTATCAGTGCAGATGTAACGAGGTATACTGCTTTTCTGATTTTTTCTTTGGGTTGGACAAACTGAAATGTACCGAGTGTTAATAATGGTACGATCGTCCCTAATAATCCCTGCAAAATAAACATAGTATAGAAAAGCTTCCCAAATACCAGCATATGTAATACTTCAAACGATTCTTCTGCTTCATAAATCCTATGTATCTGATCAAGACCTTCAAGTACAAAATCGATAAGCAGAATGTAGAATAAATATCGTGCTATCAAATCCAAACATGCCATATCAATTTTCTGTTTGCGAATTTTGCTTAATAAGATATAAATTAGCATAACCAGGGCAATACCTGAAACAATTGCCGAAAACAGAAAAATCACCGGCATCAAAACAGTTGACCACCATGGGTTTGCCTTTATCGAACCGAAAATAAATCCAACATATCCATGCAATAGAAAGGCTGATGGCACACCAATAACGGTAACTATATAACCCAACTTTTTATCCAGCGCAACTGCCTTAGGGGAAATATCTGTTGTCCAAAGGGAGAGAGCCTTATAGAGGAATCGTTTAATACCTTTCGTTTCATTGGCCCATATCACCATATCACGTCGATAATCAAACCAGATTTCCAGCAATAACACGACCATAAGGTACCACAAATAAACAAAACCGAAAATTGCCATGGCAGAACTTAAATGTGGGGTAACCATAATTTCGTATGCTCTCAATGGTTTGCCAAGATGGCTAACCAGCGGCATGGTGGCAACCAACATAAAAGAAAGTGCGGTCAATAAGGCAAGACCATAGGTGGGTTTAAGAATATGCAATTTAAATATCCTTTCAAGCGAAGCCAGAATAAAAGCTCCGGCAACCAAGCCTGTGATATATGGATAAAGCACAATAAGAATACTCCAATTAAGTTCGATTTCATTCGGATAAACATAACCCTGAACCTTTGAAAGAACTTCATGTAAATCTTGTAAATGATTTTCCATATTATCTAACCTCCGGACTTAATGCGTTATAAAATAATTTTGAGCCAGTATTCAGGTGTGGTTTTACAACCATGCAGGTATGGTTTTTAAGGAACGAATTGATATTGCTATCAGGATCGTTTAAATCTCCCAGGATTCTTGCCTCTGTTGGACAAATTTCAAAACAGGCGGGCTGAAGACCTTTTTCCAGACGATGAATGCACAAACTGCACTTATCAACTGTTCCCTTTTCAGGATGAATATAACGACAACCGTACGGACATGCCTGAACACAATACCTACACCCAATACAATATGTTTCATCCACCAAAACGATACCATCATCTGTTTCAAATGTTGCCCCTACTGGACAAACCTGTACACAGGGTGATTTGGCGCAGTGATTGCACATTTTGGGAACGAAGAATGATTTAAAAATCTCCTCGTCTGGAACCGATTGCATGAAGCCGTCAATGCCTCCGTTTGGTGATTCGACAAGTATTGATCCATCATTTTTGATCGTATATTGCTCAACCCAGGACCGGAAATAGAATGGTTCCTGAGGCACATTATTCTCAAGTTTACATGCGTTGGCGCATTTTCCACAGCCGATGCACTTACTTATATCAATGCCGATTCCATACCATTTGCCTTTTCCTTTTGGTGCTTCCGAAGCAAATAAAATCCCGTTAAACGGAGTAAACACTGAAGTTACAGCAATTCCGCCAACAATGAAAGTTCCGGCTTTGAAGAAATCTCTTCGCGAAATGTTTGATTTATGTTGTTTCATGGTTGATGAGGATAATGACATTCAATACACTTTAATTCTACCTTGGTTTTTTTATGTACCAGATTATGTTTCATGGGATCGACCTGCTTGATCATCGAATTATCAATTGTATCGAAAGTAATCTTGATCCGGGCAGCATTTATCCTGTGGCACACCGCACAATCTTTTCGCTCATCAGGTTTATTAAGTTTCAAAGAATCGGGTAATTCTTCATTTTCGAACTTATCTGCGTACATCACATGTCGTAATGCCGGCCCATGACAAACTTCACACTTAAGTTGTGCATGATACCCGTCAGATTTTTCGATGTGTATGTCTTCATGACATTTAATGCAGCTTTCGGACCCGGCATACTGCAATTCTTTTAATTTATTCTCTTGTATAGCCAGAAAGCGATAATGTCCGGAAACTCCAAAAGAGCTGGGTTTCAAAACTTGCTGCATAACCAGAAATAACAGGATTACAATTGCAAATGCACTAATAAGGCGTTTGATCTGTTGTGGCATAGTAAGTGTATTAAAAAATTAGTGTATATAGTGTATTGAAATTAATAGTTGACCACAATAAGGTTAGAAAAATACAAAATAAGTGTTAGTATTCATTAAACCTCACATAAATTCTTCTAAATGAACCCTATTATACTAAATAATACATGAAAATACCAATAATGCCACAAGTCAGAATAATAATCCTATTTATCTGTTACACTGTTAAATAATACTCATTTTCTATACTCTTAAAATGGCATTATTTAGAATGTATATTTATTACTATTGTTATTTAAATAACAATAATAAAATTGCAATGACATAGCAAATACTGTTCAAATAATAAATCCTCGGTAAACCAATAAAATCTCTTTTCAACAAATTCGATCAGAAAATGAATTAGTTTATTCAACCACCGGCTGACAGTCGTTCATATACTGTGGATGGATTAATCGTATATGGTCTGTATAAAACAAAATCAGCCAACAACTTCACGTTATTGGCTTAGGATTGATTAAGTGCCTAATAAAGCTCTTTATGACATTCTGCACAAAGCTTTGTTTTCCATTTACCCTTGATATCAACAGGGTGTTCAAACTCGAGATATTCCTGATCATTAGCAAACTGAATTGCCCCGGGAGCACCTTGTTCCTTAATAAGGTGACAAAGATTACAATCACGCGAAATTACTTCATCATCCTGGTTTTTAAACGAATCGTTATGACAACGATAGCAACCATTATTCTCGATGTGTCCCAAATAATTTGGATATTTATTCCAGGTTACCTTCATAAAAGGAAATACATTTTTCGAATAACCTTCCTTAATAGAAGCAATTGCCTGATCTATCTTGTCTTTATCACTTTCAAGGAGTTCGGGATACATCATTTCATAATAATCGTAAATACCATTCTCAATCGCACGGAATGCGCTGTCCTTGTCAGGAAATTCGTTCTTCAGAATATCCATGGCAGCAATCTTAATATCAGGTAAATCTTTTGAGATATTGCCTGCTGTCATCGCATTATCAAAGAAATGCTGTGGTGATTTGTAATTATGGGAAGGTCTGTTGTGACAATCAAGGCAATCCATTGTGCGAAATTCAAGTTTAGCAACCTGTGATGCGTCTACCGGCACCTGTTCATCCTGATACACTTTCACAATACCTGTCTTCAGGTTGGTGTATTTCACATATACTATGGTATCTCTTTTAATGCTTGTTGAGGCATACTCAATTTTAACATCCTTGTTAATGTGCCAGTGAATACCGTGCTCTAATCCCATGCCACGGTAGGCTGGACCCGTTTTCATTACCATTGTGATATCCCATTCCGAATTTTGCTCGTCAGCGATATAATGCTTATGCGAGACATATTTGCGATCATAAAATTTTTCAGGCCAGTGACATTTTTCACAGGTTTCCTGTGCAGGACGCAGATTGTGTAATGGTGTTGGAATGGGTTGCGGATAAGCCTTGGCCATCACTGAATAAACCTGATACAAGCCCGACATCTTCGATTTCACATACCATCCTGCGCCTGATCCAACATGACACTCGACGCAATTGACCCTTTCGTGTGCCGAACCCTGATATGCTGTGTATTCAGGTTCCATAACATTGTGGCACAAAGTGCCACAAAATACATTGGACTCTGTATAATGAAACGCCTGATAGCTACCTAAAGCCGACAACACAATAAAAACAGAGAGTCCGCTCAAAACGATGAAAAACACATTCCTTTGTTTCGGGTCATTGAAATTTACAATTGGAAATTTTATCTCTTCTTCAACAGTATCCTGTTGCTTTTTCCTCATTCGAACAATTTTTCCAATCAAAATAATAGCCAAACCTGAGAACATTATTCCGGGTAATATAATGAAAGTAAAAAGCCCTGAATAATTATCACCTAATCCAAAAAAAGTAGAAATAAGGAACAGGATGAAAATTAGGAATAATGATAGTATAGCGATTAATCCTCCAATGAAGGTAGGCCATCTGTAATAATGTTTCGGAATATTCATGGTTTTGCTTTTATAGTGAAAATGAAATATTATCTATTCGTGATAACCATTAACGATGCTCTTAAAGTTTGCTGAGATCGGTTTTCCTGTTGTACTGATATAAATATGTATGACCAAAAAAAGCGAAATTAAAAAGCCGGTGGCAGCATGTAGCATTGCCGTTAACTGGATTCCACTGAAACCAGCAACACGGGGTATAATAAATTCGGGGAATAACAATGCCAATCCGGAAACAATCAGAAATGGCACTATTACAAACATAAAAAAGACATACGTCACTTTTTGAAGCGGGTTAAATTTGCGGTCTTTCGTAATCGGGTAAGGAGTTTTCTCACCTTTGAACATGCCAAAAGCATAATAATTGGCTTGTTTGATCAGCTTTTTAATAAGTCCTTTCAACTTGATCCGATAGAATCTGACGTTTCCCGTTTTGAAATTAGCAATTACAAAAAACAAATAGTTAATCGCCATAATATAACCTGCAATATTGTGAAAAGTAACTGAAATATCAAATTTCAAAAGTTCAAAATTAGCATCACTATATTGCAAACTAATGCCGGTAGCGATGAGTATGAGAATAACGAGTGCGTTGATAGCATGCCAGACTCTTAACCAAATGGGGTATAAATATAATTTCTCAGACATCGTTTATTTCTTTAAAATTCGTAAAATAATGTGAAATGCAATTCCGGCCAGGGTAAGTCCAAAGATGATGAAACTCAACAAATTGACATATTCATTTCGGTTGGCTCCAATCAGATAGGCTTCATTCAGGATGGCCGAATTCACAAAACCCCGTGATTTTCGCACTTCAAGATTCTGGTATTTATAAAGAGATCCTAACAATACTGTATTGGAAGAATGACATTCAACACAATTGCGACGTGCCTCTTCTTTTGGCAAAATATTATGATGCACCCAAAGTGTATCTAATTCCGAAGTATGGCATTCGATGCAACGAACAGATGCAAAATGAAGTTCAAAATTAGGCAGAAATTCGTGTATCGATTCAAGGGCTGGCTTGAGTGAATCAGAAATAAGCTGAAAATTATAACTGTTGTTATGACAGCGCTTACATGTGTTATTGTGATAGGTAACAATCTCAGTAATTGTATGATCACCATGGGTCATGGGTCGATAAGAATGCGGATCATGACACATCCAGCAAGTAAAATCTTCACTGTGTCGGGTAGCGTGAACACTTTTATTAAAATCCTCCTCAACAGCTTCAAAATGATATTTTTCATACTCAGGATCACCACCATGACAATCAATACAAGCATACTTAGGTTCCAAACGAAGCTCTGCATTATGTGGAAATGATTCATATTCAGGCGCATGACAGTCAGTACAAGCGAAATTCCTGTGTACGCCCTTGTAAAACTCCTGCGGATTGTAAACAAAATTAGGATTCATGGCTTTACGTTCTTTCTTTTCGGAGACCGGATTATCGAAAGTGTAAAACTGTTGTGAATGGCATTGAAAACAATGCTTGTTTTCCTCAAATTTCGCGGGGACTTTTTCAGCAGTTTCTGACGCCACCATTACGTTGAAAACGCAGCACAGTGTAATAAGTAACGTTATGGATAAAAAACTTTTGTTAAACATCAGTATTTATTTTAAGTAAAAAGGTTTACAACACTGGCAGCTTTTACACTGTCATGTTGTAAACCCTCTATTGTTAGATTAATTTGCTGTAGCAAAGAAAAACATTTATTTTTTCAATGAACGGACATAATTTACAACTGCCCATCTGCCTTCTTCATCCGGAATTTTACTTTCGAAATTTGGCATTTCATCACGACCAATAATTGAAATCGCATACATTTCACCATCATTATAGGTAGTATGGAATTTTGCGTCAGAAAAATTACCAGGGAAAACCTCAAGGTTAGCCGCTTTTGGTCCATCACCTAAACCGGCATTACCATGACATGATTTGCAATGTTTTGCATACAATGTTTTTCCAAGTTTAATGCTTTCTGCATCACCAACTGAAGGATTTTTCATGGCCTTATATTTAGCATCAACTTTCCAGGGAGCTGGTTTCTTTTGTTCCTGTGGTGTGTGAAAAGCGAAAAAGGCAAAAGCAACTATCAATAATGAGCTGAGAAAAAAGATTCTTGTTTTCATAGTGTAATTCTTATTTAATTTTTGATTATTCATTTAATAAAACTAGAAACTCCATAGTCTGGTTATTGTAAATCCAAACATCAAATCACCTGTTGTGAAATCATTTTGGTTATACATGGCATTTTGTTGTGGCAAGAAGCCATCGGCTGAGGCAATATAAATCTGAAATGTATGGGTGCTTGTCGAAATCTCCCATGCCACTGTCAGATTAGGTTTTGAAGGATTATGAAACTCCAGATGCTCAGCAATACTTTGAATCTTCAATGGTTGATCATACGAAACCAAAATTGATGATTGGGGCGAAAACTGAAATTTTCCGCTGATTCCTACCGAAATTTTATCATGGTCATATAATGAATCAACTGCATTGAAATGCGACATGCTACCATTTATCTGAATAACGCACCAATCAGCAAATTTACGACTGGCAATTAACTGTCCGTAAAAGGACAATCTTTTGGCTCCATAAAAATTTAGCATACCAGTACCCGTCGTGTCGTTTCCGTTAATAGCTATGTTTCCAAAAGCAGCTAATGTAACAGGAAAAGTGTTATTGCGTGTTTGCTCAAATATGACATATTTAGCTGAAAAATCGCTGTACATATTCTGTTTTGCAATGCCATATCCTACCTGAAGGTTTTTGATAGGGGTATAACTAAAGCCAATTCGGATATTGGCTGCTGGCGCATAAATACCGAATAAATCGGAGAAGCCATTATCCATTTTGCCAAATTTGTGTTGAATATCCAGTTCAAGTGTTTTTGGACTTGAAACATAGGCAGTTTGGTTGTCAATCATCCAACCGCTTTGAAACGGAGGGCGGATTGGTTTATCCTTTACTTTTACTTCGGGTGTGATTGTATCCTGAGCGAGCATACTGATAGAAAAAGCAGCGGTCAGAAATATTGAGAATAGTATTTTTTTCATCTTTTGTTCCTTTTTTATATTAGTTATTCAAAGCACCTTTTTGGATCCAGAATAAAATCAAATCTGCCTCCGCAAGACTAAGTTTCTTTTGTGTATGAACATCAGAGCTTGGGTGGGCGTGCCAATAAATAATACTTTCTTCAGGTACCGTTAAGTTTATCAAAGATGGTACAATCGCATTATAGGCTGCTCCAGTTGTAAAATTACCTTTTGCAAAACCTTCCTTGTGGCAGGCCGTGCATTTATCATTGTTATTGAAGATAGGTTCTATTTGCAACGAAAACGAGATCGTATCTTCTGGATCAGGTGGTGGCGGTGGCGCCGGGTACTCGATAAAATCATACGAGCAGGATGCGAGAATCCCGATTAAGGATGCAAACATCAAAAAATTTAAGTAACGTTTGGTTTTAAACATAGTTTTTAGGTTTTATTCTTCAAAAATATCAAAATATTTACACTTTTTGATAGCCTGATAAAAATAACTTCAATGCAGTATCAAACTATTGTAAAAAAATTAACTCAATAAACCAAGTTGTTGAATTGCCCGGCTTTTCATGTGTTTTGTAAAGTCCGGTAAACGATTTCCCTTTTGGTTCAATCTCAGTACAATGTTACCATGCTTTTTGCAATGAGCAATTTGGTTTCAATTGACATTTTTTTGTTTCTAAAGCGATTTAATCGTAACTATTTATTGATGTAGATCAACTTAAACAGATGTACTAAACTCTATTATACAGCATATCAATGGTCTATATTACTTTATTGTCATTAGTCGAACTTTCCCCGAAAAATACAAATCAAGTTTTAAAACCAATCCTGACACCATAATCATGTCATCGCTAAACACCTTTGATCATTCTCTAATATATGCATCCACGGCATAAAAAAAGGAGGAAGACTTTCATCTTCCTCCAATCAACTTTATTTCGATCAACAATGATTTATTTCGTCATTATCTAATATTTAATTTCCAGGCCTAATTACAAATTAGTGCGCGTTCAAATATTCGATTGATGTTTGCAGAAGTTGTTTTGCATAAGTAGGATTGTGAATACCTTTTGATAATTCACTGTTGATGTATCCATAGTTATATGCAGCTCCTAATTCACCATATGTCCAATCACGACCGATACGTGTAGCCCAGGCAGCGTCAACATCAGCTTTTACGATGCTATTGTAAACAACTAATCCGGTTTTTGGATCAACAGTATTTGAGTTGGTGAGAGAAACACCAAAACGTGTCGATGTTGCTGTTGTTGGGAAAAGATTTCCGTAATAATCATGTGACTGAACAGCACTGTAAGAAACAATACCTTCATTATTGGTAGCTTTCTTGAAAAGTTTTTTAGCAACAAGGGCTTCACCCAACTGAACTCTCAGGAAATCAACTTCATCCTGAATCTGAGCAATGATATCTGCACCATGGCATTCTGCACATTTTTCTTCATTCACAAGCAAAGTGTGTCCGCCTCTTGTACCATCGGCTGATAATTCATTCATGTGGCAGGTAACGCAGTTATTATCAGAATGTGTCCAGGTGCTGGTATAGGATTTTCCTGCAAATTCATAGCCATAAATACCTTTGAAAAGGTTTGCCTGATTTCCATCATGTACCGAAAAACTTTGACCAACTTTGAATTGTACAGCTGTATTTTCCAATGCATTGTCGAGAGGGAAATAAGGAAGTTGTACGAAGGTTGGATCGGGAGTACCGGTTGTGTCACTCACTTTAGGTGTTGTCATACCACGAATCTGGTGACAGGTAACGCAAGTGTTATTCAAAGCTCCGAAATCAACTGATTCACTATTATAAACCAATGTTACCGGATCAGTAACTCTCATGATCAGAGAAACAGTGTCTGCTGAATTCTCAAAATCGAAACCTGTATGTTTGTGGCAGGTGGTGCAATTAACTCTGGTTGCATTTGGAATGTCGTTCATAACGCCTAATGCGCCATTACCTGTTACTTCAAGGTAACCTTCGCTGGTGTGGCATCTTGCACAATATTTACCAAATCGGGCACTTGTGTTACCGGTAAAATGCTTTGAAAGCTGGTATTCAGCCTGTTTGGCATCCATATTCACCTTGGTATGACATACTAAACATGAAGCGGTACCAGCTACACCGTCAGTACCATCGGAACCATTTAATCCATCAGTACCATCAACGCCATCTTTACCGGCTGGTCCGGCTGGTCCTTCTTTTGTACATGATGTCAACGCAAACGAAGCCATCACCAAAAGGGCTAACATAAATCGTAAAAAATTAAACTGTTTCATAATGTGATTTTTTTGGTTGTTAACTAATTTTAATTCTCTTATTTATCTTTCAAATAATTGGTTTTATTTTCACCACAATGTTACCAAGCTTTTCCGTACCCACACTTTGCTCCAAATTGACATATTTTTGTTTCTCAGGCGATTTAATCTTAACTATTAATTGATATAGATCATCTTTGATTGGCAGGAAACATCATACTATATTGTTTGTCAAAGGATTAAAAATAGTATTTACAATTGTTTCGATTTATTAGTCTAAACTCAAATTGTTAAAATTTCAAAAAAAACAACTGTATTCAGGTCAATTAATTTCGAAGTTCATATTCAAAACATCCAAAACTTTTACACTTCATTAAATTTCGAATTTTTTTCGATATCGATAGACTGAAAAATGCAAACTGAAACCTTGATTTTATAAAGCTATTCTATTTCTGGAACCATGGAAATCATTTCATTTTAACACTTCCACACAGCATTTCAAAGGTAGATTCTAAAGCACGTATTTCACCAAAGGGCGAATTTTACAGTTGCATTTTGTTAACATGAAGCCAATGAAAAGATTCTGATTTTTACCAAACTAAGAAACATCCTTAAAAAAAAGAGGCTGCCTCGATTATGAGACAGCCTCTTCGATTTCTTTATTGAATTAGATTATGGTAATGCATTAATCAAATTCGTAAGTAATTGTTTAACATAAGTTGGATTGTGAACACCCAAACTTTTGTCTTCGGTAAGTGCTTTGTAATCAAGCAATGCACCTGCAACCAAAGGAGAATATGTTCCGGCAACTGAATTGTCGCTTCCGGGAGCAGTTGCACCTGAGGCATCCAATTTGGTTTTCAATTGTGCTAATAAATCTGCAACTTCAGTCTGCAAAGCAGTTACTTCTGCCAATAGCGCTGTGTTATCTGTATGGCATTCAATACAACCTGCAGTATTTAAGGCTCCACTGATATTGCGCATCCACATGGTGTGACCACCTGATTCAGCACCATAACCACTTGCCATGTGACAGGTTACGCATGATTCGGTTACCATAGTTGCGTGTAAACTGGTCGATACGGTTCCAACAACAAAAAGTCCGATTCCACTAAATACGTTGCCTTGTGGGCCGTGGTGAACACCATAACGGGTATTGGTTATTGTAATATCAGCACCACCTACAGTTGGCCAAGGTGCTACAGTTCTACCCTGGTGACAACTGACGCAATTGCTTCCTTTACCAAAATCATAGGTTTCGGTTGTATTACGCAAAGCAATTGCTCCGGTAACTGTTAATCCCCAGTCATCGGTAGTATATGTACTGTGAATACTGTGGCAGGTGTAGCAGTTAGGCGGATTAGGGTTTGTAATCTTGGCGCCTTCAGCAGTCCAATCATAAGTACCATCTAAATTGCCTCTGAAACCCTGACTTGTGTGGCAAGTTGCGCATTCAGCTGTATTACGGGCAAAAGCATCGCCTGTGGCGTGGAATGATTCTTCCCATTGCATCACCCTAGCTTCTAACGCTTGTGAATTATCATGACATTGAGTACAGGTGGCAGAGCCATCCAAACCGTCAATTCCATCTTCACCATCGGCACCATTGGTACCATCAACGCCATCTTTTCCGGCAGCACCAGCTGGACCTTCTTTTGTACATGATGTCATCGCAAAGGAAGCCATAACCAGGATAGCTAACATAAAGTGTAAAAAACTTAATTTTTTCATAATGTGATTTTTTTTGGTTTATTAATAATTTTCAGTTCTCTAAAATATTCTCAAAACTTTAGTTTTATTTCCATTACAATGATACCAAGCTTTTCCATACCCACACTTTGCTCCAAATTGACATTTTTTTGCTTCTTAGGCGATTTAATCCTGTGAATTTATTGATATAGATCACTTTCTGTCACTAATAATATTATAGGTAATTGAATTACAATTATTTACATCGATTCAGGAATTTTATACATAAAAAGCATGATGCTTCTTAATTGTTAAAAAATCCTAAATAAAAATAACATCCATCTGCTTGACTCGGGTTTTTTGCGAACCGGGCACATCGTTTCACAAACAGGTACCAATTTTCTTATTCATTGGGGTCGTAAAAAAGTTTACATCTGTCTTAAGATGAAAACTATTCAGGCGATTTCAATATCAGAAATTAAAAAAGGTTTGCAGTTTCGACGGTGAAACCACCGTCTTACTGCAAACCTTTTAAAACTACCGTAAAAATTTACGGCAATCCCTGCGATTAACTATTTTTTTAATGAACGAACATAGTTTACAACAGCCCATCTGCCTTCTTCGTCAGGAATTTTGCTGTCGAATTTTGGCATTTCATCACGACCGGCAGTTATCATAAAATACAATTCGCCATCAGCATAGGCCGATTGAAATTTTGCATCAGAAAAATCTCCGGGGAAAGTTTCCATGTTTGCAGCTTTAGGACCATCGCCCAAACCCAGGTTACCGTGGCACGATTTGCAATGCTTTGCATACAGTGCTTTTCCGAGCTTAATGCTTTCAGCATCACCGGGCGCAGCATTTTTCATTGCTTTGAATTTTGCATCAATTTTCCAGGGTGCTGGTTTTTTTTGGTCTTGTGGAACGCTGAAAGCGAAGAATGCGAAAGCGGCGATCAGCATGGTGCTGAACAAAAAAATACGTGTTTTCATAGTTTGTAATTAATTAGGATAATTGAGTTGTGAATTAAATTTCAATGATGACAAATTGTGATATCTTCTTTGCAATATTACAAAGATTGATCCAAA
>CAITDJ010000150.1 GCA_903891085.1 uncultured Bacteroidota bacterium
CGACTTTCTCCAGCCCTTGCTTCTTCATAATTAGCTCCGGCAGAAGTTCCGGCACGAAAAAGCTGACCATAAATATGGCGTCCAGAATAAGTTTTGCAAAGTTGAGAATCAAGTTTCATAATATTGACCGCAAAATTCAGAAACCGTTCCGATAAGATGTCTGAAAATTCACTCATAATCCATTAATTATCACGTTAATACTAATTGCACTTTGACTTTGCATTTTCCATTTTGAATTTTTTCAGTATATATTTCATATTCAAAGCCAGTATTAAATTTATAACCATTGCATTTAAACTTTGCATTTTCCATTTTGAATTTTTTCAATATAAGTTTCAAATTCATAATATGTCTTCTCTAAAGATCATGTCCGCAATACGACAAATTAAAACTCTTATTACAAACCGGGAAATCAGAAATCTCGTTGTTTCTGACCGCCATTGCCAGCGCAAGCCAGTTATGAAATGACGGATCTTTGATCTTGTACAGTATCAGTTCGCTTTTTGCGTTTGTAATGGCGCAATGACAGATTTCGCCACGCCAGCCTTCAACCAGCGAAAGGGTAAAAGAATCAGGCTTTGGATTCTCCAAACGGGTATCAGGTGCAATCTGCTGTGGAAGTCTATCGATCAACTGCCGCAGATACTTCATGCTTTGTTTCACTTCCTGCTTTCTGATCCGCACCCTCGAATACACATCGCCATGGTGTTTGATGATGGGCTCATGCTGGATTTCCGGATAAATGCCATAAGGATGAGAAGCACGGATATCTCGGTTCAAGCCACCCATACGTGCCGCCATACCAACCGCCCCGATTTTCAGAATATCTTCCATCGATACGACACCCGTTCGCTCCAATCGTGATAGAACGCTGGGTAATTTCGATATTTCATCGCTCATCTCATCAAAATCAGGCTCAAAGGCATCGAAAACTTCCTTGAGCCTTTTGGCAAGTTCCGGGGTAAAAGGAAACTGGTTCCGGCCGGGCCGGACAAAACCTTTCGCCAACCGATTTCCACACCATTCCTGCATATAATTAATGATAGGAGTTCGAAGTCGTCCATAAACTGAACTGCCCAACTGATAGGCGATATCGGTGCAAACAGCACTTAAATCGCCTGTGTGAATGGCCATGCGTTCCAGCTCAAGTGCAAGCAGACGCGAAAAATGAATGTCTTCTGTGGCTTCGAAGCCGCAAAGACTTTCCCAGAGATAGGAAAAGGCCGATGTGTGCCCCACTACGGTGTCACCGGCAATGTTTTCGGCCAGTGTAGCACGCTGAAGCATACTTTTCTTTTCGAGAAAAAGTTGCTCAATGCCGCGGTGCTGATAGCCCAACTGAATTTCGAGATGCAAAATCTGTTCGCCATTGCAGATAAACCTGAAATGTCCGGGTTCGATAACGCCGGCATGGATAGGTCCAACACCTACTTCGTGCAACTCCTCACTTTCAATGGCAAAAAAGGGATAATTGGCCATTATTTCTGATTTATCAACGCGGTTTTGGGCATACCTGACAGGTTTCAGCCAGGGATGATCGATGTAATCGATCCCGAAATTCTCATGAATTTCACGCTCATATTTCTCGAAACAAAGCAATCTCGAAGAAAATGATTTCAGTTTTTCATCCGCTCTGACCAAACAAGCCGAAACAAATATCTCGTGGCTGTCATCATCGGCAATGCAACAAATCAATTTCACCTGATTATCAATCAAATAACCAAAATAGTTCACGCAATGCCGTTCAGGATGATCAGTAACAAATCCAATGTTTACATCAGAAAATGCCTCATAGGCCAAAACCGGAATATCCGCAACAGGAATCGTCTGATGGTTTTTTATGCTGATATATTTCATACTTATTTGGGTAATAAGGTGATACTGTCGTTGATTAGCTGCACAAATTCGGCAGGCGGATTCAGCCCCAGATAAACTGCCGTGGCCAGCAAAATGAATTGTGTAACCGATTCCCATGGACTTATCTTTTCCACATGGCTGTCATCAAAACCAACAGGCGGAATAAACAGGATTTTGAAAATATTCTTTCCAAAAGCCCAGATAATCATCGTAAGCAGCAACAAGACCGCGATGAGCAACAGGAGTTGCTGTGCTTCGAACAACGATCTGAAAATCAGAAACTCACTCACAAATAAACCGGATGGAGGCATCGCCGTTGCGCTGATAAATCCAAGTAAAAGAACGATGGCACCGGTTGTATTGTATTTGAAATAATTGCCCACATAATAAATGCTTTTACTCTGAAACACCCGGTATAACTGGTTAAACTGAAAGAAAAGGCTCGATTTTACAAAGGCATGAAGCACAATATGAAGCACAGCTGCATAATATCCAATACCACCGGCTGCAATTCCAAGCATCACCAGCCCCATATGTTCAACACCTGAATAGGCAAACATCCGTTTGATGTTTTTCACTTTGATCATATACACTGTGGCTACAAAAACGGATAAAAATGCGGCAATGGAAATCACCAGGTTTGCCCAGTGATGAAGTGGGGTGTGAGCCACAATAATATAAGTGCGGAAAATTCCCACAAAACCCAGATTCATCAGCACGCTCGAAAGCAGGGCGCCTGCCGGAGCCGGAGCCTTGTCTTTGGCATCGATGCCAGCTGTAAACATAGGAACCAGACCCAGTTTGGCCGTGAAACCTGTAAAAATGAACAGGAAAGCCAGTCTTAACCAAAACGGATTTAAGCGCGAAGCGTTTTCAAGCAAACTTCTGAAAGAAAGATCATCTGTCTCCGCCTGTCCAAAAGACAGACTCAAAAACAGGATTCCAATGAACACAAAAGTGATGCTGATGGCACAAATGAAAACATATTTCCAAGTGCCTTCGAGCGCCAGTTTATTGCGGTGATGATATATGAGCGCAGAAGCACTTAAGGTCGTGATTTCGGTAAAGATCCAGGTAACAGCAATATGATTGGCAAGATAACCAGCACCAATCGCGGTAATCAGTCCGATCATCGCCATGAAATAAATGGCCCTCACCTGACCGGTTTCCTGATGCAGTTCCACATAAATCCTGCTGTGAATCATGGCCGGAATGGCGATAATGCTCAAGGTGATCAGCAGCAATATCCCAAGCGAGTCGAAGGTGAAATAGGACAAAACCGTTTCTTTATAATGCAGGCAGGCATAAATAGTGAAGCCCCATTGCAGGATGAGGAACAAAACCACCAGACTGTAATTGACCGTTTTGTTCCTGTTTACCAGAATTGCCATTGCGATGATCAGCGCGCCTATGAAGTATATCAGTGTCATTGGATTCTGCGAATTTGTATGATTATACGTCTTTTAAATTACTCAACTGGTCAACGTCCACATCTTTAAAAACATCACCGATTTTATTCAGGAAAATC
>CAITDJ010000151.1 GCA_903891085.1 uncultured Bacteroidota bacterium
AGTAGCGACAAGACAATAAAGTGCAAGCCCAGTCAATTTGACTAGGTTTAGCACTAGAATTATACTTGCAATCCACGACTCACTAGTATTTTTGAGTCGAGCCCTGATTTTGTCGAGTCCGTAAGCCGTTTTTGCTTGTCCAAACTTTCCTTCAACAGGATTTCTTTCGCCCGGTCTTATATGTTCTTTCACTGCCGATGGTCTGCCAAGTGGCTTAGCAATGAGTTTGATGCCTAATGCTTTGAGATCCATTCGATTTGCTCGAGTGCAGTAAATCTGATCAGCCATAAGTTCACGAGGGTAGCAACCAAAGCGTTTTTTGAATTTTTCAACATACTCCATCAAGTGACTGCCTTCATTAAAAGCATCCCAACTGAGCTCATCTAAAAAGGTTATGCCATCGATAACAGAGATGTGTATTTTAGATCCAAATTCAACCTTAGCTTTACTTTTCCCTCGTACAATCGGACGTACATGTGGCTGATGAATGCTGACAATTCTATGTTCTATGCGGTGTTTTTCTTGATCAAACATTTCTTTTTGTTGTTCAAAAACAGTATGGATTACCAACAAGTGCTTGTAATCTGTTTTTGAAAGCGGAATGCTTGGATAGCAATCCAATAATTTGTCTATTGATTTTAAATTCCTTTTCAAATATCCCAATTGCTTGCGTACCGCTTTCTTAATTTTTTTTCTCGATTTATTTCTGTTTTGAGCTGTGTTCAAATAATTTTTCCTTGCTTTTTCACGATAGGTTCTTGGTTTCTTTGTCAGTCCACTTTCTTCGAAGAGACTATCAATCAATTGCTCCGATTTTTCTCGGGCATTCGACAGTAAATCTAAATCGGTTGGAAATGCAATATCTTGAGGACAGACACTTGCATCCATCAATATGCGACCTTTGTTGGCAATGGTTTCTTGTGGCAAATCAACAGTATGATTTGGTTCACCATTTTCTGACTTACCATTTTCTGGTTTATCTTCTTCTTTATCTTCTTTTGGAAGTTCTCCCATTTGTGTTTTGAGGGCAATGATGCGTTCATTTATTGCATTGACCGTATCCATACTCAAACGTTTGCGAATCAATACAAACAGTGATGAATCAAAAGGTTGACTCGTACTAAAAGTCGAATATCCTAAAAAGTATTGCATGTACACGTTCTCTGAAATCTGCTGAACGGTTTCTTCATCATCAAGTTTACACAGATGTTTGATGATTACCGCACCAATGATTATGCGAGGGTTTATGGGTTTGCGTCCAGTATCTCCAGTACCAACATTTTTAAGGTATTCACTGCATATTTCATCCCATGGAATCAGTTTTGCTAATTGAATCCATCGGTTTGAGTCATCTAAATGTTGTTCGAAGGGTGTCTCAAATCCGGCTAATGTTAGCTGTTTGGGACTTGTATAAGTTGGCTTGGGTGCAAGCCTTTTTGATCGTTTTATCATAAATATGTGCACTTACTAATGCAAATATTATGATTATTCCCTTATGTAGCAAGGGTTAGAACGTTTTTCAGTAGACCCCAATTAAACAGGGAAATTATTACCACATTTACAATCGAGGAATAAACGGAACCGAATTATTTCGCGAATCAGA
>CAITDJ010000152.1 GCA_903891085.1 uncultured Bacteroidota bacterium
CAACACAACCGGTCCAGAAATAATTCCTTCCCGGATAGCGTCGTTAAATGCGGCAGCGATCTTCATTCGTCCTTCGGCATCTGCGTATAGGATGCGGGCCTGTGAACCCACCACCATCCTGTTTTTTCCGGCTTCACGAATCCAGTGAATATTATCGTTGAGTTGCTGAACAATTTCTTTAGGTGCAGTTTTGGCAATTTCTTCCAGTACTCTGGCTGCTATATCATCGGTCTTTTGCAAATCAGCCGGATCGGAAGACGTACAAACCCAGCGGAACGGCCCAAAACCATAATCGAAACAGAGTGGCCCCATGATATCCTGCACATACGAAGGATAACGGAACTTCAAGCCATTCATAATATCTGCACCGGCACGACTGCTTTCGAGCAGGAAGGCATTGCCGTAATCGAAGAAATACATGCCTTTCGTGGTGAGTTTGTTGATGGCTGCAACCTGTCTTTTTAATGATTCATGCACTTTCAGTTTGAAAAGTGCCGGATCAGAAGCCATTATTTCATTGGCTTCTTCGAATGCGATTCCGGCAGGATAATAACCGCCAGCCCACGGATTGTGAAGCGAAGTCTGGTCAGAACCCATATCCACGTCAATTCCGCGTTCAGCAAGGCGTTCCCACAAATCAACAATGTTTCCGAGATAGGCAATGGAGTGGGGTGTGTTTTTTGCTTTCCATGCAAGTGCTGCATCAATGGCGAGATCGGTTTGGTCGATCACCTCATCCACCCAGCCCTGACTGTGGCGTTTCCAGGCTGCTTTGGGATTTACTTCGGCGGTAATACTCACAACACCCGCAATATTTCCGGCTTTTGGCTGCGCACCGCTCATACCGCCAAGTCCGGAAGTAACAAACAATTTGATTCCAGCTGTATAATTCGGATGTTTCTGCAGACGGGCAGCGTTTAAAACAGTGATGGTGGTTCCGTGCACAATTCCCTGCGGACCAATGTACATAAAAGATCCGGCCGTCATTTGTCCGTATTGTGAAACTCCCAGCGCATTCATTCGTTCCCAGTCATCTGGTTTTGAATAGTTTGGGATCACCATTCCATTGGTAACAACCACGCGCGGTGCCTCTTTGTGCGAAGGAAAAAGTCCCATCGGATGACCCGAATACAGTACCAATGTCTGCTCGTCGGTCATGGTAGCCAGATACTGCATCGTGAGCAGATACTGGGCCCAGTTCTGAAAAACGGCTCCATTTCCGCCATAAGTGATCAACTCATGCGGATGCTGGGCGACCGCTTCGTCGAGATTGTTACTGAGCATCAACATGATAGCAGCCGCCTGAAGTGAATGATGCGGAAAATCGCTGATTTTGCGTGCGTGGATCTTATAATCCGGACGTAACCGATGCATATAAATACGACCATAGGTTTCCAGTTCACGGGCAAATTCAGGTGCCAGCTCTGCATGAAGTCTGGCCGGGAAATATCGGAGGGCGTTGCGCAGCGCAAGACGTTTCTCATCAGCCCTTAAAATACTTTTGCGTTTAGGGGCATGATTGATGGCCGGGTCATAGGATTTTTGTTGGGGTAAACTATCCGGAATACCTTGCAAAACAGCCCTTTGAAAATCGATTAATGAACTCATAATATCAAATCTTTGATAACAAAATTAGGATTTTTTTGAAGTATAAATCCCAAGATATAGGTTTTAAATGGTAGATTGATAAGGCTGATATTGCCGGTTACTGCAGCGTTATAATCTGGTTAAATCGGCCTATCGGTGTAATCCGCATTTTATCACACAGATGTTAATTTCTTCAGAAAATCGAATACCAGCCTCACACCGATACCGGTTCCACCCAAACCCCGATAGCTGTCGGCTTTTTCGAGGAAAGCAGGTGCAGCAATGTCGAAATGAATAAACGGATAGGCAGTAAAATGTTCGAGGAACTTACCCGCAGTGATGGCACCGGCTTCGGCACCACCAATATTTTTTAAATCGGCAATTTTCGAAAAGATCTGTTCTTTGTATTCGTCCCACATCGGAAACTCAACCAAACGCTCGTGAACAACAAAACCGCTTTCTGAAAGACTATCAAAAAAACCACGGGCGTCCGATTGCATGGCGACGATTCCTTGTGAACCGATGGCACGCCCGGCTGAGCCGGTTAAAGTAGCAAAATTGAGCACAAGCATGGGATCAAACTTTTTGGCGTAGGTCAAGGCATCGGCCAATATTAATCTTCCTTCAGCGTCAGTATTGAGCACTTCCACCGTTGTTCCGTCCATCATGGTGATGATATCACCGGGCACATACGCGTTTCCGACCACGCGATTGTCGGTTGCCGGAATCAGTGCAATCAGATGTACCGGCAATTTGAGGCTTGCCACTGCATAAACCAGGGCCGAAACAGCTGCTCCGCCGGCCATATCGCATTTCATGGTTTCCATGGATGAACCGGGTTTCAGGCTATAACCTCCCGAATCATATACTACACCTTTACCAACCAACACAATGGGTTTTGCGTTTACCGCATTTTCAGGTTTCCATTCCAGCACAGTGAAAGTTGGCGGATCGACGCTTCCTTTATTCACCGCAAGCAGTCCGCCCATCTTGAGTGCTTCAATTTTCTGAAGATTCAACACTTCGGCTTTGCCACCCACAGCACGGATTTTGGCACTGATGTTTTCGGCCAATCCAATGGCATTCAGCTTGTTTACAGGTTCGTTCACAAGATCACGCGCCCATAATGTGGCTTCCGTAATCACTGAAAGACGATGTATTTCCAGTTCGTCGATGCTATTCGAGACAATCACAATTTCTTTAAGTCGATTGGCTTTCTCTTTCGCATCACTTTTGTATTGTATGAACTGATAATTGTTCAGCAGCATCCCTTCAGCAACAGCCAGCACCCGCGCTGCCGCTGCTTTAGTTCCATCAATATGAACTGACCCAATATGGTTGGCATTGGCATGGTTTGATACTTTTGCGCCCAATATGCGTAAGCGCTCCAACAGGGCTGTTTCTGTCTTTGCACTTTTTGGCAACAACAGATAAATCCAATGCGAATAGCGGTTGAGTATGATTAATTCATGCTTCAATTCAGTTATCTGATAGTGTACGAATTGTTCCTCTTCTTTCGAAAAATCAAACTGAGTCAGTGTACTGTTTTCGGAAATGAAATAAACGATATTTCCGGTATTTGAGATGTTTTTTGATAGCTTAAGCGAAGTTAAAATGGTGCCCATGGATTATGTATTAGGTGTAGTTTAGGATATTTTAATGCGGCATTTCAATATCCGGACTGCAAAGCTACGTAATTTCAATCTCAACCCTATACAAAATGCATACAACAGGGGCCGGAACTCACACACAACCTGATACAGAAACAAACCATCTGTCAGGTAAGAATCAACAAGCCGATGCGATCATGAAACAGGAAATATTCTCCTCATCGGGCAAATGATTTACATTTGACGCATGACAACATTCGTACTTACTGAATCATTTCTTCGCACCAGATATCCTTTTATTGAAAGGCAACTTTTATATTTCTGTTCAATGCCCGGCATAAGGTGCTTTGCTATTTTTGCACACAATTTCCAAAATCCCTTACATGGACGACAACTGGCAGATACGCACCGAATTACTGATCGGTAAAGAAAATAGTAACAAACTGGCAAACAGCCATGTGCTCGTTGCCGGTTTGGGTGGTGTCGGGTCGTATACTGTTGAACAGCTTTGCCGCGCCGGCATTGGAAAACTAACTATTGTAGATGGTGATACCGTGCATAAAAGCAACCGAAACAGGCAATTAGCAGCTTTAATAAGCACCGAAGGCACACCAAAAACGGAAGTGATCGCCCACAGGCTCAGGGATATTAATCCTGCCATTGAACTAACTATTGTCAACCAGTATGTGAAAGATGACAGTCTGATTGAATTGATGCAGCAACCCTACGATTTTGTCGTCGATGCCATCGATACGCTGGCACCGAAAGTAATGCTGTTGTATTATGCTCACAGGTTCGGGCAACAGGTGGTGAGTTCGATGGGCGCCGGAGGAAAATTCGATCCGTCTCAGATTCTGGTGGTTGATATTGCCGAAACCAACAGCTGCCGGCTTGCCTATTACATCCGTAAAAAGCTGCACACGATGGATGTCTGGACCGGGATCACCACTGTGTATTCACCCGAAGTGGTTTCGCGCGGGGCCGTGCAATTGGAATCGGGAGAATTCAATAAAAAATCATCTGTCGGTACAATTTCGTATATGCCTGCGATATTTGGCTGCATCTGCGCTTCGGTGGTGATCAGAGGTATTTTGGAAAAGTGAAACCAAATTGAAATGGAATCAGTTCATTTTGATGAATTTCCGGCTGATTACTTTGCCCTTACAATAGGCTTTCAGCAAATAAACACCGTTTCTTAAGTCTTTCAGATTTAGTTCTGTTTTGAAACCCTCAAGAGTCTTCAATTCCAAAAGTACTTTTCCGTCATGAGAGTAAATTTCAATTTTATCTGTCTGATATTCAATATCATGGCTAATAACTGCAATTTTATCTGGTAATACCCCCAATTTCGGAAGTTCCGGAAAAAATGCACATCGTATAAATGTCTCCGATTGTGCATTTTAAGGGGGCTTCGATGCTATATCCCCACATGGAAGACAAGGATGCGATAAGTCGAAATTCACAATTTTCAGAAAAAAATTCAAATAATTTTTTACCAACTAAACAGCCAAATTGACGATCGCAAGATAGAATTCCCGTTTTTATTGTAAATCATTCAATTCTTACCTAAACAAATTTATTTTGTTCATTGTGGAACTTGTTTTATATTTGCTATTACTATTTCAGGCAATCCTGTTTACTGACACAGCCTTATCCTCTTAAAAATGAACACAATGGTTACTATACTATGTTGGTTCAATTTCTTTGTTCATTGTTAAACAACCTAAATAATACAACTATGAATAAACGTATGATTTTCATTATGCTTACGATGATGCTAGCCGTAGCATGCACCAAAAAAGATGAAGCCTCATTCACCAATTCACTGACTTTTGGCACAGGTGTCAACGCCAGTAATTTTACCCTGACCGGTACAAGTAATTCATTTCAATCGGGGACAACTATTTATTTCCGGTTGGAAAGTGAATCGGATATGGCTGGTTCTACGGTTAAAATTTCCTTTATTAATAACAGTACAGGCGTGGAAACATTTTATGAACGACCTGCCACGCAGGATTATGGACATATCATGATCTCAAATTTTAACGGACTAAATGCTGGTACATACACGGCTACCGGTATTTTGGTTACGGGTAATAAAATAGTCGCTAATGCATTAATAACAATTATACCGGCGAGCTTATAGTGTTGTATTGTCCGGATTAGGTTTACGATGCCGGCGAGCGCATTCAAATTGCCATCGAATGTACCTGCATTATTTCATTACAAAAAACAGATCAATTCCCATTGTTAGTAAAAAACGCTGAGATTTGTTTAGCAAAACAGGGGTGTCTCGCTAATTTTACACCTTTTGTTATGAGAAAAGTTCAAATTCTCAAATTCTCAAATTCTCAAATTCCCAAATTCTCAAATTAGCAAATTAGCAAACTCCTCCTCAATCCCCTTCACCAGCGCATCGCAGCCAAAGTTAAACTGCCTGTTATAATTGTCGTTGTCTTTCACAACAAACGGATAAATTAAAGTTTCATCAGGTTTTGGCAGCAGAGAAGCAATTTCGCTCATGATTTCAGCAGGATTTGAAGCGGTATTTAATCCGAAATTCCGGAGCAAAGCGCTCAGCTGATCGAAGCCAGACATCTCAGCCGGACAAGCCATCTGTGCATCCACCCAGCCAATCTGTTTCAGTGTGTTGGTATAGCTTCCGCCACTTTCCCACAGGAAGGATGCCGGCATTACCAGATCGGCTTTCTTAGCCGTTTCGGTCAGGGTGAAATCCTGAACCACAAGGAAATTCAGCCGGTTGATCCACTGTTTCACTTCCACCGGATCAAGGGCGCAGCCAATCGGGTCTTCACCAAAAATGAAGGCGTTTTTGATTCTTCCGCCCGTGAAATGCTTGTAAACGCTGTTCACCGTGAATGGAAGATCGTTCACTCCCCAGATGTTACTCATTTTTTTCTGCAACGCCTCGTCGAGCACCGGAACGGTTCCGGGTCCGATTTTATGACAAACTCCCATATCAAAAATTCCATGGGCATTGTTTGTTTCTTTCAAAGCGATCAGGCCATTGGATGTTTTTCCGAGTTTACCGGTGACCATTGCCAGCTGATGCAGACCAACCGAAGCATTGGCCGAAACTTCCTTTTCCTGGAAGACCAACATCGCGTTCATTTCTTCGTTGTATTCTGTGGCAAAAGCTGTGACTAATTCAGGAGTTACACCTGCTTTATGGCAAAGCTGACAGAAATCATGTTTCAGCATACCTGCCGACCAGGCTTCATAACCGGATGTACGGTCATTGATAAAGAGACTGTTTTGCAGACCGTTGGTCACCACATAATGATTCACCGCCTGTGCAAACCAGAAATAATTCGCACAACGGATGACGCGGTCGGCTTTTTCGCTGAAAAGCGTATTTTCTTTGGTGGTGATATGCACCACTTCGATATTCTTACGGTGTTTTGCGTTGAATATCAAATGATTTACGACAGGATGATCGAAATGAAAATCGGCTCCGATTACATAAATCTTCGATGCACCGCCGATTTCATCAAATCCGGCATTGGCCAGCGAATTGTGGAAATAACCATCGCCGCGTCCCATATAATGGAAACTACTCACATTATTGGTTCCGGCACCGGCACGGGCAAGTTTTTGCACCAGATACAATTCCTCGTTGCTCAGGCGGGCGCCGCCAAAGAATGTGTTTTCATCGGCTTCCACCAGCCTTATTCTGTCGGTGATGATATTCAGGGCTACTTCAAAAGAAATCGGTACAAATTTCCCGTCCTGTTTCAGCAAAGGCTGGGTGATTCTTCCCGGAACATTCAGTTGTTTGTAGCCAAACATCGCGTTCCGGTTGATGTAGTTGAAACTGTTTACGTTTCCTTCAACTGGTGAGGCCTTATAAAACAGCCCTTTATGATGCAGAAGCCCGATTTCAAAACCTTCCGATCCGAAAGGATCGATGGTTTCGATCATTTCGAGTTTGAGAGGTCCGGGTTTGAAGCTGAAGTTTTCAGTAATCGCCGCTGTCGGACAGGTGGTAATACACATGCCACAGCTTTCGCAACTTGTTTCGTGCAGTGGCAATCCCATGGCGGGCGAAACATAACTTTTAAAACCGCGGTTTACCAACCCAAGCGCGCTGGCGCCCACTACTTCGGCACAGATACGGATACAACGCGAACATAGGATACATTTGTTGTTGTCGATCTCGATAAAAGGATGCCGGAAATCGATATCGAACTCCCCAAAATCTCCTGCAAATGCTTTTTGCTCAGCCTCATAAGCTGTTGAATGCTTTTTCAGATCGCAGGTATAATATTCTGAACAACCGCATTCCAGACAACGTTGTGCTTCCTCATGGGCAACTATAGCGTTTTCGTAACCAAGCTCAACTTCCGAGAAATTGTTGCGTTTTGCAGGATCGAGCACCGGCATTTCATGACTATGCTGATGGGTATATTTATGCTTGTATTCTTCGGCAATCTGTGTTTTGAAATTATCGCGTTTGCTCAGAAATTCCTTGCCGGGAAGCGAAAGGGCCTCACCATTCAGAAACTGATGGCATGAGCGTGCCGCGATTTTTGCCTGTGCGATGGCTTCGATAATGGTGGCCGGACCTGTAACACCATCGCCGGCAGCGAATACGGATGGAATGCCCGTTTGCAACGTCAGTTTACCGGCTTCGATATCGCCCCAGCGTGTAACTGCCAGCTTGCCATTCTCAGCAAAAGCATTGATATTATCGATGAAATTCACGTCGGTTTTTTGTCCGATCGCAGCCAACACAAAATCGGCTTTCAACTCAAAATCGGAATCAGCAAGTGGCATCGGGCGACGTCTTCCTGAAGCATCCGGCTCGCCTAAGGTCATGCGGCTGAGTGTAAGCGATTTCAGTCGTCCTTTTTCGTCTTTGTTAATCTGGTTTGGATTGGTAAGAAACAAATATTCAACACCTTCCAGTTTCGATTCGTGTATTTCGATCGGGTTGGCCGGCATTTCCTTTTCAGTTCGGCGATAAACAACATATACTTTTTCGGCTTTGCAGCGGATCGAAGTGCGACAACAATCCATGGCGGTATTTCCACCACCGACCACCACGACAGTCTTTCCGCTAAAATCGTAACGCTGGCCGGTCATTTCCATATTTTTCAGAAAATCGATACCCGAAAACACATTTTCTGCATCATCGCCCGGGCAACCAACTGAGGTACCTTTTTGTGATCCAATGGTGAGAATGGTGGCGTCAAAATCTTTCTGCACAGTTTCATAACTCAGGTTATCGCCAAGTTTTTGGTTGTAATGTATCTTCACACCCAGATCGGTAATGTTTTTCACTTCCTTGTCGAGCAAATCGTTGGGCAATCGATATTCAGGAATACCATATCTCAGCCAGCCACCCGGTTTGGGGGCATTTTCAAAAATCTCAACATGATGCCCTTCCAGACGAAGGAACCAGGCTGTTGACAAACCGCCGGGACCGGCACCGATCACAGCAATTTTTTTGCCCGTTTCGGGTTTAATTACAGGAACAAATTGTTCATTTGAAGCGAGATCGGCATCAGCAGCAAAACGTTTCAGGTAATCAATCCCCACAGCAGCGCCTTCGTCCAGCAGGTTACGGCGGCAGGCGGCCTCACAGGGTCGCACACAAACGCGCCCGCAAATGGCCGGTAGCGGATTCGTTTCTTTGATCAGGGCAATAGCATCCGAATACCGTCCTTTGTCGATGAGCGAAATATAACCCTGAACATCCACACCTGCCGGACAGGTTTGTTTGCAGGGCGCCATGCAATCGGCATAGTGGTTACTCAACAGCAGGTCCAGCGCGGTTTTACGTGATTTTTTCAACGCATCACTTTCGGTGACGATCTCCATTCCAGGGGTAATCTTGGTCGAACAACTTGGCTGATGCCCGCGCATGCCGGCCACTTCCACCACGCAGACATAACAGGACGAATAGGGTTCAATCCGTGGGTCGTGGCATAATGTCGGAATGTCGTAGCCATATCGTGTGGCACATTCGTAAATGGTTTCTCCTACAATGCCATCTACTGTTTTGCCGTTTAACTGTATTTTTATTTTTTCGATCATTTTTTGTCTTATTTTTTCAACTCAACTCTTGCGGTTTGCATTTTTCAACTTGCATTTTGAATTTTTCAAATCTTACTCAACCAAAACTGCATCGAACTTACAAACCGTGAAACATTCACCGCATTTAATACACTTATCCTGATGTATGGAATGGGTGGTTTTGCGTCCGCCTTCAATCGCGGAAGAAGGACATTTTTTGCCACAAACTGTGCATCCGGTGCATTTTTCAGCATCGATCGTATACGTTAATAAGGGTTTACACACCTTTGCCGGACATTTTTTATGAAAAATATGGGCTTCGTATTCATGTCTGAAATATTTCAGTGTAGTGAGCACAGGATTTGGCGCTGTTTGTCCGAGGCCGCATAGTGAATTATTCTTAATCTGATCAGCCAATGTTTCAAGTTTCTCCATGTCGGCTGGTTCGCCTTTTCCTTCAGTGATGCGCTCCAATATTTCGAGCATGCGTTTGGTTCCGATGCGACAGAAAGTACATTTTCCGCAGGATTCATCCTGGGTGAAATGCAGAAAAAACTTGGCCAGATCGATCATACAGGTAGTCTCGTCCATGACGACCATCCCGCCCGATCCCATAATGGCGCCGGTTGCGTTTACTGAATCGTAATCGACAATGGTATGACCAAGTTCGGCAGGAATGCAACCTCCCGATGGCCCACCCAATTGAACTGCTTTGAACTTCTTGTCATTTTGGATTCCACCACCCAATTTGTAGATAATATCGTTGATGGTAATTCCCATCGGAACTTCCACCAGGCCGCCATGTTTAATTTTTCCGGTCAGCGCGAATACCTTGGTTCCCTTACTTTTGGTTGTACCGTAAGCGGCGTAGGCTGGTGCGCCATGGTTAATGATCCAGGGTACATTTCCCCAGGTTTCAACATTATTGATGTTGGTCGGTTTCTTCCATAAACCTGAAACAGCAGGGAAAGGCGGACGTTTGCGCGGCATGCCGCGCTGTCCTTCAATGGAAGCAATCAGGGCTGTTTCTTCGCCACAGACAAAGGCACCAGCCCCTTCCTTCACGTAAATATCGAAACTGAAATTTTCCTTCCCCATCACATTTTGCCCGAGATAACCCTTGTCGAAGGCCTGCTTGATGGCAATATTCAATCGCTTGATGGCCAGTGGATATTCGGCACGGCAATAAATAATGCCGGTTGATGCGCTGATGGCATAACCACCAATGATCATCCCTTCGAGCACCGCGTGCGGATCGCCCTCGAGCAGCGACCTGTCCATAAAGGCACCCGGATCGCCTTCATCTGCATTGCAAATGATATATTTTTGCTTGTTTTCATTCTGGAAAGCAAACTTCCATTTCATTCCGGTTGGAAACCCACCACCACCACGGCCACGTAATCCCGAGTCGAGTATAGTCTGAATCACATCCATTTGCTTCATTTCACTTTTCAGGATATGACGTATGGCTTTGTAGGCTTCACGATTTTCCGCTTCCTCAATCGATTCAGGATCGATATACCCGCAATTTCTCAAGGCTATTTTCACCTGACCGTTGAAATAGGCGTCTTCGGAAGCCTCACTGTAAGAGGAATGTACAGCCATTCCGGCAACAATTTTATCGGTTGCAAAATGTTCCTCTATCACAGCAATCACCTTATCATCCGTCATATCGCCATAGATCACTGATCCGGCCTTGTCCTGTACCTCAACAAGTGGTTCTTTGTAACACATGCCAATGCAACTCGTTTTGGCCAACTCGAAATCGTATTTTCCACTTTGTGACAGCGCAAGCAGTTTGTCGTATGTCTTGGCGGCACCGGCAGCGATTCCACAGCTTCCAAGCCCGACGATTATTTTGGGTTTTATACTCGTTTCCATGGTTGCAGTGTTAGTTTTCATTTTTCATTGTTTCCTTAATGTCACGAACCACTTTCACGGCCGATTTGCCGGTAAGTTTGCCATAGCTGTTGTCACCAATCATCAGCACCGGAGCAAGTGAGCAACAGCCCAGACAAGCAACCGATTCGAGGGTAAACAAACCATCAGGGGTTGTTTCGCCATCTTTCACTTCGAGTTCATCCTGCACCGCATCGGTAATGGCATTGGCATTCTGCACATGACAAGCGGTACCATGACAAACTTTAATGATAACTTTTCCAACAGGATTCAATCTGAATTGAGCATAAAAAGTAGCAACGCCGTATATATCAGCCGTTTCGATACCCGTTTCCTTCGATATCAGATCGAAAGCCGGAGCCGGAATAAATCCGTACAGATGTTGGGTTCCCTGTAACAAGGGGATCAAACTGCCACTTTTATTTCGGTATTTTTCAAATAAATGTGCAAGCGGGCTCAAATCAACCGATGGTTGCTCCTGCTTCACTTTTTCACTCGGAATTCTATGGATTCGCATGTCTTTTATTGTTTTCAGGCTCACACCTACATGCAACTAAAGTAGAAAAATAGTCGATGAAACCGATGATGAATCGCTGACTTTGGGCAATTTATTTTAAATCTAAATAATCGTGAAGGCTAATTCGCTGAAAGCGTAGTACAAACAAGCGTATCAGGATGGTTTTTACTCCATTTATTTGATTATTAAGTACTTTTGCAGTGGATCATTCACTCAGTAATTTACTGAATAGCATTGCAAGAATTGCTGATATTTTCGGGAGAATTTAAGAAAAAAGAAAATAAATCATTGTATCAGGCAACCTTTATTAAATTCGGTGTTTAGGAGTTATCATATGCAGCGAAAGAACGAAACTTTGGTTACACGGCTCAAAAAAGGCGAAAGAAAAGCAATGGAGGAGTTATACGATACATATTCACCGGTTTTACTTGGCATTTCGATGCGATACTGCGATCGCCGTGAAGATGCTGAAGATATGCTGCACGAATCACTAATCAAAATATTACGCGGAATTCAGGATTTTCAGGAGACTTTTCAAGGATCATTTGAAGCCTGGATGAAACGAATTACCGTAAATAATTGTTTGGGGGCATTGCGAAATAAAATGAATTTGGTGCGGCTTCAGGGAAGTGAAAATTTGAAAGATGAAATGACGGATGATGAAGAATCGGGCTCACTTGTAACCTCCCTCGAACCGCAGCTTGCCATTGAGATGATTCAAACCTTGCCTGTAGGATACCGCACTGTGATCAATCTGTTTGTATTTGAAAAAATGTCGCACAAAGAAATTGCCTCTACACTGAATATCAGTGAAAACACTTCAAAATCACAATTATCAAAAGCGCGCTCACTACTCAGAAAAAAGATCCTCACCATAAATAAAACAGAGGAGGTTGAAAAATGATCGAGCACAACGAAATCGACAACATCCTGGAGGATTCCCTTAAATCCTATTCACCGAAAGCGGACGATCGGCATCGCAGCCGTTTTTTGGAGGAAGCTTCAACATTCGCTGTGCCACAAACCAATAGAAATTTCAGGCGGAACAAATATATCGTTGGAGGTTTGTTGTTACTTGTATTTATGACAGGAATGGTGTTTGTTTTTATCACAAATACAGAAGAAATCCCTTCGACTTCTGCCCTTGTGAACAGGCAAATGCACGAAGCAGAAAACCTGAAACCGGAAAACCAGCAGCACGAAGTCATCAATCAAGTGCAATCTCCAACAATCATAAACAAGCCGGAAGAAAAACAAAGAAGTTCCAACACTGAAAATTCCATGGCCGAGATCAGGGTAAGAAGCAATAAAATTGATAATCAAACAAATTTAATTGTCGAAGAAAAACCTGGTACAGAAACAGTCGAAACTCCAATCTTAACGGACAATAGCATTCTTGTCGAGGCACAAAATGAGTTTGAAAATCAAGTAATAAATGAAGTTGATGTTAAAAAGTCAGTGTTAGAAAGTGAGTCTATACCCACTGAAATTCAAACCCAATCAGCACCCGGACAAACCGAAAAAGATATTCCGGAAAGAAAACCTGCTCGAAACGGAAATCATACGGCTATGTTCAATATTTATTATCGTCCTGAGATGATTTTCAACATCATCGAAAACGAAAAACTGATGCACGGCCTGGGTACTGAATTTCAATACAAAATGTTTAACAACAAATATGTTCTCGGTACCGGACTGGGCGTTTCGATCAGTAACGGATATTATGAATATGCCATTAACTACAATGAGTTTTTGGGCACTTATAAAAAACTGGATTCAATCAGTTTTGATTTCAATGAGCAGATTTTCCAAATGACTCAAACAGTGCACACCTCCGAATCGCAGGTATTTGACACGGCCACCCAAACAGAATATGCAAGGGTTTACCGACAATTCGTTTATCTGCAAATTCCTTTCCTGATGGGTTACGATTTTGTTACAAAGGAAAATTACAGTCTCGGCATCAGGTTTTCGCCCATACTATCCATTTTACTTACAAATAAACCCGTTGATTTTCAATACGATGCTGGTCAAAATCAAATCATCCAGATCAACCGCATTACACCCGAAAGGGTTCAGACAAACTGGCAATTGATAGCCGGATTCAATTTTACCCGATATTCAAAAAACCGTTTGTTTTTCGAAATTGAACCACGTGTCACTTACTATTTCAATTCAGTGTACCAAAAATCAGATCATACCAACCCTCCTTATGGTTTCGGCCTGCGGCTGGGGATAGGACTAAGATAATTCGTCGAATCAACAATAAGTGTAAACAGCATTAATTCAAATCATTAAATAATTAAACCATGAAAAAACTACTATTTATTCTTTTCATGTTCGCAACACTGGCAACTTCAGCACAAATGTATCAGATAACGGTACAAGTGTCGGGCCATGTAACGGACGAGCAAACGGGCGCCCCCGTTGTCAATCACGAAGTGTATATTTCGCTTTTCAATCAAAGTGACACCACCTCAGGCATTACTACGGTAATCTTAACAGGACCATTGGGAAATTACGATTTCACCGGAATCATTGAAGGCGAACAGGGAGTCCTTCAAGTCAGTACCTCAAACTGCGACGGCACAATACAGACGAATGTGGTTGAGATCAACGCAAATACACCAAATATATTTGTGTTCGATTTTGTTGTTTCCTGTCAAAACACCGGTTGTCAGGCTGCTTTTACTTATTATCCTATTGATATCCAAACTCTTCAGTTTATTAATAGTTCGACAGGTGATAATCTTTCCTATTCCTGGAACTTTGGCGATGGCACCTATTCCAATGAAGAAAGCCCGATAAAAAATTACCAGCAAAATGGCATGTATGAAGTAACCCTGGCAATCAATTCAGGCGACTCTACATGTTCATCTTCTTTTAGCAATTATATTTTCGTTGGCGACTCCATTGTCGAAAACTGTCAGGCATTATTTACGTATGCACCAAATCCGATCGCGAATGAAATTTCATTCTTCGATGCCTCCATTGGCTACCCCACCATGTGGACTTGGATTTTTGGTGATGGAACTGTTTCTTTTGAACAGAACCCAATCCATAATTTCAGTCAGCCCGGCGAATATGCTGTTACTCTGGCTATTCAGAATGCCGATTCAAGCTGTGTTTCCACCACCACCCAAATAGTTTACGTTGGATCAAACATCGAATGTATGGCATCATATTACTATATACCGGCTTCAAACACCTTTGAATTTTCATTTTTTGACACTTCCTTCGGTAATCCCACCCAATGGACTTGGCATTTTGGCGACGACACTTTTTCTTACGAACAAAATCCAACCCATATGTTTAGTTATGCAGGTGAATTTGAAGTAAGCCTGACGATACAGAATGCAGATTCAACTTGTTATTCAACAGTAAGCCAAATAGTCGTTGTGGGAGGCCAGCCGGCTTGTATGGCCTGGTTTGAGCCAGTTTTTGACACATTGAATGAATACAGGGTCGGATTTCAAAATATGTCGGTTGGAAATATTGAATACTGGAATTGGGATTTCGGTGACGGATCCACTTCAACAGAAGTATCGCCGATGCACATTTATGACCTGCCGGGTATTTATCCGGTTTGTCTGACCGTAACTTCCAACGATAGTAGCTGTTATGACATTGCCTGCCAAACAATATCGGTTGGAGCATCTTCATCCTGTCTGGCTCAGTTTACATATTATCCTGATTCAACAGCAAACCTGCCGGGTATACAATTTGTTGATTTGTCGTATGGTAACCTTATCAGCTGGAGCTGGAGTTTCGGCGACGGATCAAGCTCAAACGAGCAAAATCCTATCCATCTCTTTGCGACTGAAGGCGTTTATGAAGTCTGCCTGACTGTAGTTGGTGCTGAAAACTGCCAGAGCACATGGTGCGAGCAGGTATACGTTGGCACAGTCGTTCCTGATTGTTTCAACTACTTCACCTACAATACTGCCGGAAACAGTGTACAATTCCAAGGATTCCATTCTACTGATATTCCTGCTAGTTATAGCTGGGATCTTGGCGATGGCGTTACCATCTTAGGCAATCCAATCACGCATACTTACAGTAATCCCGGAATCTATTTTGTTACACTTACCACCTGGGATGATAACCAATGCTCAGCGACATCCGGACAAAGCATCGTTGTTGGTGACAGCATGGCATTCAATCAGGTTTATGGACAGGTTTTCGAAGGCAACTGGCCGATGAATAACGGTTATGTGATGATTTTCTCGATGGAATCAGACACAAATTATTACCCTTATTTCAATCTCACACCAGTTGACTCGATGGGTGTTTATGCATTCCCATTCGTGCCAAACGGTTCATTTAATCTGTTTGCTATTCCAATGGACGGAAATGGCTATCTTCCAACCTATTACGAAAGCACTTTGTTTTGGGAAGAAGCCACGCAAGTGATTCCGGGTGAAACTGAAAATCCATACAATATTAGTCTTGTCAGCACAAATGCACCTTTAAATCCCGGCAACGGAACCATCTTTGGTCAAATCAATCAAACCGGTGTCAGGGCTGATTTCATCGGTCAGATCATCGTCTTCCTGATGAATGCCGATCACCAGCCCCTTGGATTCACGGAAGTGGCCTCTGATGGTAGTTTTCAATTTACTGAACTATCCTACGGAACCTATTATGTCAAACCCGAACTGGCAGGTGTTACCAGCGACTATTTGCGCGTTGACCTGACCGAAGGACAAAATGAAATGACAATCAACATGACATTTACCGGCAATAATTTCCTGGGGACCATCGAAAATGAAGCTACGTTGACTGTTGAAAATATTTTCCCGAATCCGGCAACCGATTATGCACGCATCGAATTGAATGTTTTGCAACATAGTACTGTCAATGTGCAGTTGTATGACCTTTCAGGAAGGATGATTTCCGAAGCGAACCACAACATTTCAGTGGGTCAGTCAACCATTGAAATACCTGTTTCGGGGCTTGAATCAGGCCTCTACTTTGTGAAAATGACACACAGCAACGGGGCAAGCATCAGCAGAAAAATTATAAAAGAATAAGGCTGAATCCCTTTTATACTCAAAGCCCTGCGTAGCTTCTACGCAGAGCTTTTTATTTTTAAATATCTTTGAAAAATGATTCAAATGCTGAATACATAGTTTTTCCTTCAAATACTCACAAAACAGTAAAATGAACACATGGCTTTCGCACCGAGATTCGGTTACCGAAGAAAATAAAAAATTTCTTTTCCGGCTTACCAGATTGAACCACAAAGAAGTTGTTGCAAATGCCGATGAAGTACACGATGAGGTATTTGCCCGAATCGATTGCCTTGCATGTGCCAATTGCTGTAAAAGCATCCCACCCATTGTAAACCAAACAGATAGCCGTAGAATCGCCAACTTTTTAAAAATTACAGAAGCGCAGTTTCAGCGGAAATATCTGCAAACAGACGAAGATGGGGATACGGTGATCAATCAATCACCTTGTCCTTTTCTGATAACTGACAACAAATGCCGGATTTACGAAGTGCGTCCGAAAGCTTGTCGTGAATACCCGCATACCAACAACCATGAATTTGTTAAAAATATCAGGCTGCACATGCAAAACACCCACTATTGTCCCGGAGTTTTTCACATTATTGAGAAGATGAAATTAATTTATAAGTGATTCTCAAATAGCAGATTATGGAGTTTGAAATAATAAAAACGGCATCGTATAAGAAGAATAAATGGAGCGCTGGAACCACCACCGAATTGTACATTTATCCCAAAGGTTCAAGCCTTCAACAACTTGATTTTCAATTCAGAATCAGCACTGCTACAGTTGAAACAGAGGAATCGACTTTTACGGTTCTTCTGGGCGTAAATCGAATCATACTTCCATTACAAGGCAAATTGACCCTGGTTCATGACGCTGAAACACCCGTTCATCTGAAACCGTATCAACTGCATTCATTTTCCGGAAACAGCATCACAAAATGCTTCGGTATGGTAACTGATTTCAACCTGATGACCAAAGGAAACACAAAAGGTACTATTGAAATTATTGAATTACTGCCTGGAGAGAAACATACGTGCAGGACAAAAAACGCTGTAATCTATTGTTTTTCAGGGCAAATTATCATCGAAAACCAATATGTAAACACCCAAGAAACCCTGGTATTGCATTCAGCTGAGGAACAAGCATTTCACCTTGAAGCTATTTCTAAATCGATGCTGATTCGGGTAGACTTGAAATTTTAAACTAAAATTCAATTTTGCGCTGCCTACATCTCACCTTTACGCTCTGACCTGTTTTATAGCAGTTTGCATGGCTGTTTCAAGACGCATGTTTACAGCCTCTTCAGAACCGGCACCGTCCACCTCAAAAAACACGCTTTGTTTTTTGTAATTATCAATAACCGGACGTGTCTTTTTTTCGTATTCCTCGAGGCGGTGTAAAATCATCTCGGTACTGGTATCGTAGAGTCGTTTGCGATCAGTTTTCGATCGGTCGTTCAGTCGTTTGATGGCTTCAAGTGTCGACAGTTTAAGGTTGAGCATACAACTTACCCTTGAATTCAGCCTTCTTAACAGACCATCCAGAATATAGGCCTGAACAATGGTCCGGGGGAAACCTTTAAATACAAAGCCGGCTGCATTTGGGTTCCGCTCAATTTTGTGTTCAATTACCCTGATCGCAAGTTCATCGGGCACAATCTCTCCCCTATCCATGTAAGGTTTGGCCAGGCGACCAATTTCTGTGTCGGTGGCAATTTCTTTCCGAAGCAGTTTTCCGGTTGATATATAAACTAGATTATGCTTACTTGCCAGAATCTCGCCCTGCGTTCCTTTACCAGAACCCGGTTTGCCAAGAAGCACCACATTGAAATAATCCTGTTTGTAATTGTTGTCAATTGTTTCGCAAAGCATCTTGAAAATATCATCCACAGTTCCAACACCATTGATTGGAAAATATTTTTCCTTTTCGCGATAGAAGTTGATTACCGGCTTGGTTTTATCTTCGTATTCCTGCATACGGTATTTGATAACATCGATAGTATCGTCGGAGCGACCGCTTGAATGCGCCCGTTCGAGCAATCGTCCAACCAACTCATCATGAGGAACCTCAAGGCTTAGCATACAGGTAAGCTTGGTATTCATCTTCAACAGCAATCCTTCAAGGATATAGGCCTGCACAACGGTGCGGGGAAAACCGTCGAAAAGAATTCCCTGTGATGTAAGGTTCATTGTCACTTTTTTTTCGATAATCTGAACAATGATTTCATCGGGTACCAAACCGCCCTTTTCAATAATTGATTTTGCCTCGCTACCCAAATCGGTTTCATTGGCAATTTCTTCGCGCAACATATCGCCGGTCGAGATGTAAGTAAGTTTATATTTCTCGAGCAATAATTTCGATTGGGTACCTTTACCGGCACCTGGAGGTCCAAAAAGAGCAATGTTTAGCATACGGGTTGGTGTGAGAAATTATGAAACAATTTTATAAATGTCGGGCAAATTGCGTGCATGCTCAAGGTAATCGAGGCCATAACCAATGATAAAGTCATTCGGTATTTCGAGTCCGATATAATCGATGGCATAGTCGAATTGAAACGCATTGGGCTTGAATAACATAGTGGCTATTTTAACTTCTTTTGCTTCCAGTTTCAGCATTTTTTCGATGGTGAACTTCATCGTCAAGCCTGTATCGATGATATCTTCGACCATGACTATATTTCTGTCATGAATTGAATGGTCGAGGCCAATCAGTTCACGCACAACAGAGGTTGAGGAGGTCCCGGAATAGGATGAAAGTTTCACAAAAGATATTTCACATTCAATCTCAATGTTTTTAAACAGTTCTGCGGCAAACATGAAGGCACCATTCAACACCACTAAAAACAAGGGATTTTTGCCTGCGAAATCGCGGTTTATGTCATCGGCAACTTTATGGATTGCTCTTTCAATCTGATCCTGAGGAATATATAATTCAAACTCTTTGTCATGCACTTTAATACGGCTCATATTTCTTTCTGATTAAAATCGTTCAACACGAAATGAACTCACAAATATAAGAAATGAATAAATAAGTCTTAACAATATGTTTAATTTTGTGGGAGTTTAGTGGGAAGTGGCCTGCCTCGGCGGAACGAAGTGGGAAGTGGGAAGTGGGAAGTGGGAAGTTGGAAGTGGGAAGTGGGAAGTGGGAAGTGGGAAGTGGGAAGTTGGAAGTGGGAAGTGGGAAGTGGGAAGTGGGAAGTTGGAAGTGGGAAGTTGGTAGTTGGTAGTAATTTCAATTTTCAAATTGTCGAATTGCCGAATTTTCAAATTATCAAATTATCAAATTATCAAATTATCAAATAAAAATATAAATCAGAATACTAAAAAGAAATAGATGCAACCACTTGTGAGTATTATTATGGGCAGCACCTCCGACCTTGGGGTAATGGAGCGTGCAGCCTCCTTTTCAATGAAATGGAAATTCCTTTCGAAATGCATGCAATCAGTGCCCACCGTACACCTGAACTGGTGGAGGAACATGCTAAAAACGCCAAAGATCGTGGTATCAAAGTGATTATCGCTGGTGCCGGCATGGCGGCCCATTTACCGGGCGTAATTGCCTCATTAACACCACTTCCGGTGATTGGAGTGCCTATAAAATCTGGTTTTGAAGGCCTTGACGCCTTACTTGCTATCGTGCAAATGCCTCCCGGAGTTCCGGTGGCTACCGTAGCGGTAAACGGCGCCTTAAATGCAGGCATTCTGGCTGCCCAGATGATGGCAACAGGCGATGAAGAAATGATGAAAAAGGTAATTGCTTACAAGGAAAACCTAAAGATTAAAATCACAAAGGCAAGTGAAGAGTTAAAAGAACTGAGGTTTAAGTTTAAGACGAATTAGCTCAGAGCGAAAAGTTCGTAAAGTTCATCAAGTTCGTATAGTTCGTAAAGTTGATTTTCACTTTCAACATTATGAGCTTATAGTATTTTGATTTATTTTTAAAGCTTCCTGATCATCATCAGACCATCACGCAAGGGCAATAAAACCTGCTCCACCCGTGGGTCATTGGCGACGATGTTGTTAAATTTTATGATGGCAGCCGTTTCGGCATCTTTTGATCCGGGGTTGACTACTTTTCCACTCCACAAGACGTTATCTACCAGAATGATCCCTCCACTGTGAAGCTTTTCCATCACCTGTTCGTAATAAACAGGATAACCGAATTTGTCAGCATCAATAAATACAAGGTCGAAAATTTCGTCTATTGTTGGCAAAATGAGTTTTGCATCTCCGATTAACAATTGAATCCTGGCTCCATTACCGGATTTTTCGATAAAATAACGGATCAGATCTTCGTATTCTTCATCATATTCAATGGTGACAAGTTTCCCGTCTTCGACCAGACCTTCTGCCAACGACAGGGCGGAGTAACCGGTGAAGGTCCCTATTTCAAGGATACGTTTTGGTTTAAGCATCTTGCTCACCATTTCGAGGAACTTACCCTGTATATGCCCTGAAAGCATCCGGGGAAACCTCGTCCGGAGGTTTGTCAGGCGGATCATTTCAAGCAGAAGCTCTGAAGGCCCGGTGGTATGCTTTTCCAGATAATCTTCTAACGCAAATTCATTCATTTCAAATGCATTTCAAAATCAACAATAATGTATTCTAATGTGTCAGATTCAATTTTAACCTGCTCAATATCAAATATTTGATCCTCATCATTCACTTCAAGTAACATCGGACTCAACACGATATATCCAATTTCTTCAATACCAATACTCTCACAAATCATTTCTGCTTTTGCTGTTTCGCCTTGTTTCACTTTCGTAAAAAACATGGATTGTTCACGGTAGAGAAAACTCTTTCGTGTATCGAGTAAAGAGGCCATCACCCAGAAATTATCGACAAATGATGCTGATCGGTTTGTAAATGACATTACGATCCGGGTACTCTGGTAAAAACGGTTGATATGAACCAGTTTCAATAAATAGGGCTCACCGGCTGAATCAACAACCACAATTTTCTGAACCGGAATGGTATCTCTGATGATAAGGGATTTTGTGTTGGCATTCTTCGTAAACTCAACAACCGCAGGTTTTTCTTGCGCAAAAGCGTTGGAAAACACAAAGGCTACCAATATCAAAAATATGAGTTTAAAACGTTTTCTTATCACCAGGTCGGGTTTGAGTAGTATTTAATTTAGTTACACTATATCTGTTTAAAGTTGTTCCTAAGCTTAACTTCCGGCTTTTACCGCTCATTTTTCGTCTTCTTCCCTGCCCACATACAACAAGGTGGTAAGTTGGTCGGGATCAAAGGTTCGTTGCGCTGCTTCCATGAGTTGTTCGGCGGTTAATCGCTCAATTTTCCGGACTACCTCTTCCATATTATCAACCCTGTCGAACAACAGATGACTCCTTGCAATAGAAAGCATTTCAGTGAGTCCCGATTCAAAATTAATCGCCAGTTGACCAATCAGTTGAAGTTTTGCCCGATGCAATTGCAAACTACCGAGCTTTTCATTTCGAAGTGCTTCCAGTTCTTTACGAACCAATGAAATCGTTTTGGTTACTGATTTGGGATCTGTACCAAAATATACTGCAAACATACCAGTATCAGAGTATGAAGAAAACTGAGATTCAATGGTATAGGTAAAACCAAATTTCTCACGGATATTCAAATTGAGCCGTGAATTGAGACCCTGACCTCCCAAAATATTGTTTAGAAGTATCAAAGCGTGTTTTTGCGGGTCATTGCGGCTGAATGCAATGTTTCCGATCATGCAATGGCTCAGGTAGTTGTGCCGATCTTCTGTTTGGGTTGATGGTGAATAACCAGTAAATAAGGCACGTGTAAATGGTATGCTGGTTGCGGCAATTTCATCAAAATACCTGGCAATCAACTTTTTTAATGACTCGAACTGTATATTGCCCACCGAGGCGATGACAATTTTCTCAGTAGAATAATTATTTGAAATAAACCGAACGATGTCGCTTCGGGTAAATTTTATCAGGTTTTCTTCTGTGCCAAGAATATTTCTGCCAATAGGATGTCCGTGAAACATCAGGTTTTCAAATTCATCGAGAATTTCTTCCGCCGGAGAATCTTTGTAGGATTTAATCTCATCAAGGATGACATCCTTCTCCTTTTCCAGTTCCTGTTCAGGGAAAACAGAATGAAAGAAAATGTCAGAAAAAAGTTCAACCACACGCGGATAATAAGGAGTCATGAAGGAAGCGTGAATGCATGTTTCTTCCTTGGTGGTAAAGGCATTCAAATCTCCGCCGATGTGTTCGAGCCGGCTCAGTACATGGTATGCTTTTCGTTTTTCGGTTCCCTTAAACATCATGTGCTCAATCAGGTGCGCCATCCCGTTTTCACCGGCAAGTTCATCGCGCGTCCCTGTATCGATCATCAATCCTATATGCGCTACCGAACCCGACCATTGGCGATGAATCAGTCTGATTCCATTCGGAAACTGAAAATATTGATATTGTTGACTTTTTTCTGGTTTCATTGAACAAAACTAAGGAATATCCGGCTACATCCTGACCCCTGCTATTACAATCCGTCAATTTGGTAAAACACCAATACACAGTAAATGTTGGAAAGCTGTAATAATTTAACAAATTGGCTGATATTGATGTAAGTGTTTCGTTATCTTTGTCACTCATGATAGAGATTATACCATTGCGTAGGACGTTGCTAACATTATTATCAATACTCTGTATTTCAACCGGATACGCACAACGAAACGTACGGGACACTACGCTTTCATCATTTATTTTCCATGCCGCTTACAGCTTTCAGTTTCCGTTTGGCGACCTCACCGAGTATTACGGTGTGAATTCGACCATTGGCGGAGGCATTAGTTACAAGACAAATCAAAACTGGCTTTTCTCAGTTACAGCAAATTTTATTTTTGGAGACCAGATATCGAACCGCACAGAAGTTCTCAGCATGTTAGGCACGGCTGAGGGCGAAGTGATTGACGGCAACGGAACCTTCACGAGTTTAGCCCTTTTCGAACGAGGTTTTCATATTCAGGCCAAAACCGGGAAAGTTTTTAGTGTGTTGAGTCCAAACCCAAATTCAGGAATTTTTGTTGTGGGAGGCATTGGCTATCTGCAACACAGGATACGCATTGAAACACAATTCGGAACCGCCCCTCAAATTATGGGTGATTATGCCAAAGGCTACGACAGATTGCGTGGAGGAATTGCTTTAACCGGTGAGTTGGGGTATCTGCTGATGAGTAATTCACGCGTTTTAAATTTCAGTATTTCTCTGGAAATGGTTCACGCCTGGACAAAAAACCTCAGACCGTATGATTTTATTGGAATGAAATACAATGATAATACCCGATTCTCTGACACTTATCTTGGTGTAAAAATTCATTGGATGATCCCGACATACCAGCGGGCACCAGAAAAGTATTATTACAATTAATTTTCTTACAATCATGCGTTTGCTCTATAGTTTGCTGATTCGTAGTTACAGTTTCGCGGTTTTTATCGCGTCACATTTCAACGAAAAAGCAAGACTCTGGCACAAAGGGCGGCAAAATGTTTTTAAGCATCTTAAACAAAGCAGTGCGACACCGAAGCGTTGGA
>CAITDJ010000153.1 GCA_903891085.1 uncultured Bacteroidota bacterium
AATGAAATCAATGTTTCCTTTGTCTTAAGGCCTCAAACACGACGATAGCGGAAGAAACAGAAACATTCAAGGAATCGGCAATACCACGCATGGTAATCAGGATATTTTGTCTGGCATTTTTAATCCAGGGTTTTGTCAAACCAGTTGATTCGGCTCCCATCACAATGGCGCTTGGCTGTGTATAATCTGCGGTTCTGTAGTCAACCGACGCCTCCAAATATGTGCAATAAATATTGATACCCTGACTCGTTAACCATTCAATCGCATTTTCAGTGGTGGTGGTAGCAATTTGGACTGCAAAAATGCAACCTAGACTTGCTCTAATGGTGTTTGGATTGTATAAATCGGGCAACGGATTACAGAGTATAACTGCATCAACACCTGCCGCATCAGCGGTACGCAAAACTGCTCCCAAATTTCCCGGTTTTTCAACGGATTCGAGTACGATAATCAGAGGATTTTTTGATAGTTTCAAGTCAGCTATCTGAGTATATTTTGAACCGAAAACAGCAATCAATCCATCGGAGCCTTCCCGGTAGGCAATTTTTTCAAATACTTCAGCTGTAACAATTTCCAGTCCGGTAAATTTGGGTAGATTATCGAAAAGTGCCTCAAGTTGGTATGGTTTTGTTAATGCCTCATATTGATACAATTCCTTTATTTCAAATCCTGACCGGATAGCACGGTGAATTTCTCTGAATCCTTCCACCACAAAAAGGCCCTGAGATATTCTCTCAGATGCCTTTTGAAGTTTGATAATATTTTTTATCCTTAGATTTGATTTACTGCTTATCATGAATCCGTTTTTTTATAATTCAATGATTTCTTCCTTGTAATGTATGCCTCTTTCGCGAAGTTTTTCGAGGATGAAACGAACACTTTTTTCGTTTTTACCAACAAATTCAGGAACGTTGATACCAATACTCGTGAAAATACCTGCATCAAGTAAACGCAAGGCTGCCGTGGCTGAGTAGCCAGTGGTGCGTGCCATGGAGTGGATTCGCGTTGTTGCATCAAACGTATCGTACAAATCGTAGGTAAATCTTTTTCTTTTACCAGTAGCTGCCATCCCTTCAACAATGATACGCATCACGGTAAAATCTTCTTCATTTTCGCCTAGCTTCCATGAAGGAAACAACATTTTTTTCGTGAATTCCAACGGAATTACTTCGGCCTTATCCACCAAAACAGGTTCTGTACCGAAGAATCCACTTTTCTTTAATACCTTAATTTTATCGATGTGTCCCTGGTACCGTAAGGTTTTTTCGGCCATATAATCAGCGCTGATCGTGTAAACAAGTGAACGCAACCCATCGCTGTTAAAGGCTTCCAACGTACCGACATTTTCAAAATCGATCAATTCCGGTTCTGATAAGGCTTCCTTGAACACCACCTGACCATTTTCAATCAATCTTGCCGGTCGTGTATATTCTTCAATTACATCAGAAGGTGAAAATACTGCTTTGTATTCCCAGGGAAAGGTGCGCACTTTTGGTAAGCCACCCACATAAATCAGAATTTTTTCAACTTTTTCGAGTTGCGAGGCTGCAAATCCACTTAACAGATGACTCATACCCGGTGCAACTCCCATATCGCATATGGCGCAAACGCCATGTTGTTTAGCCAATTCATTCAGGTCAAATGGATTTTCAGGATAAAAAGCGATATCAATTACATTCTTATTCGCTTCGATAATTGATTTCAATGAATTAAATCCAATTGCACCCGGAACTGCATTGATTACCAGATCGTATCCTTGCACAACTTCTTTCACCTGAGACGATTCGGATAAATCGCGCTGATAGATTTTTGCTTTGGTTCCTTTGAATTTTTCAAGGGCTTTTTCAGAATAATCTGCAATGCCAACTTCATATTCATCATTGTTTAACAAATCGAGTGCCATGGGCCGGCCAACAAGACCAGCACCGAGTATGATAACGCTTTTACGTGACATAAAAAATAGATTATGAATTATTTATAAATTAACTGTTTTTTGCCTGAAGTTATATTCTGATAAAATTACACCAATAATTACAATTGCCATACCAGAAAGTTTTTGAATACTCAGTGCTTCTTTTAAAATCAGAAAACTAAAAACTGCCGTAAAAACGGGGATCAGATTTGCATATAGACTTGCTTTGGCAATTCCAAATTCCTGCACTGTCCGGGTATAGAAAACAAAAGCAAGTGAACTTGCAAAAACTCCCAACAACAATAAATTGGTAATCAAGCGGGTATCAGCCTGCAAAAGTGAAACATGATCGTTTCCCATGAGAATGAGCAGGGGAAGAAAATAAAATATTCCGATAATATTTTGTGTACTGATGATCATAACAGGATTATAATGAAATGTAAGCTTTTTGAGCATTATTCCATGAACGACTGCGGCAGCGACAGCTCCAAATAGAAACAATATTCCCGTCAGCGAAATGCCCAGAGCGCCGGATGTTTTGTCAAGAACAATAATGAGTACACCCACAATCGAAATGATCAATCCCATTACATTGAGTGGTTTCAGTCGTTCATTCAGGATCAGAAATGCGATCATGGGTGTGAAGACAGGTATTGTGGCAATAATGACAGCACTAATTGTTGGTGTAACAAGCTGTAGTCCAAAACTTTCTCCCAGAAAATACAAGAAAGGATTCATCAGCGAGGAAAGTAAAAAAAGTGGAATATGTGTTGTTTTGATAACCTGCCATTTTCGGGTTACTGTAAGTAATAGCGTTAAGGTGATGGCGGAGATAATTAAACGAATGAAAATTGTTTCAACCGGTCCGAGGTATTCGAAAACTACCTTCGACCAGATATATGACATGCCCCAAAAAATCATGGAAAGCATGGCTAACACATGAACAGAGGCATTGTTTGTTTTCAATATGAACGAAAATTATCCGGTTTATAACTTAATTTTCAGTAATCTGTGAAGTAAAGAGTCTTAAACTATTATGACCTTCCTTCTTCCTGAAGAAAACTGGTATAATGCTTCAGGCTTCTTAGCAGCAAGGCTATCAAGCCTGCCAGAATCAGAATGGCGGTTGATAATCTTGAGAGATTGTAAATACCATGATAGGCATAATACCTTATCTGGTCAACAAAAACAAATCCCATTACGGTGGCCAATGCCCCTGAATATTCGCGGCGTAAGACACTTTTCGTGCTGAATGGGATCTCGTTTTTCTTATAATTCTTAAAAGATGGAATGAAAGCTGGCGTTGTTAATGACCAATCCATATAGGTTTTTCCGAATTTATTCTCCAAAAATCGCTCTTCTGCAAACATAATCCGCTCATAATAAAGCCAGAATGCCAACGAGATAATAACAACAAAACTGAAATTAAATGTAAAAAGCACAATCCCAATCCACATGAAGTAATTGCCCACATACAAGGGATGACGCAACACAGAATAAATCCCTGTCGAATTTAATGATTCGGCTACCTGACCCTCTTTGGTGTTTCTTCCGGAGGTTCCTTTTGGAGTTGTTCCGATAGCGTAGGCCCTGATGGCGAAGCCGAAGAGACTTAACAAAACCGCAATCAGTGTTATTAAAATTTCATGTTCGTTAGATAAATAGTCAGTATTTGAAAAATATACAACCGGAATAGCCAATACAAAAAGTAATATCGGAAGTTCACCACGGTGTTTGAAAAGCCAGTTTCCACTTTTCTCAAATGAATGTATTAATGCCATAATGTATGCGTTTGAGTCGCAAATGTAGTCATTTTAGGCTTTAACGTAATTTATTTTACCAGTCACAGGTGGTGATTGTGTTGATGAGTTCAGGAAGAAGAACGATGTAAATGTGACAAATACAATTCGTTATCATTTCTTTACGTGCGAATCAATCGATTCATTATTGTTCAATCAGGTACACTTTTATCGAACCCACCACTATCTTCGCTTCAATGAATACAGGCGTTTTATTTGCGTCATCGGTTACCCAAACCGTAATTTTTTCACCGCTGCGAAACATCGTCCCTTTATCGATGACGGCTGAAAATTTGATGCAGTGAACTGGTTTATTGTCAATGCCTTCAAGCATATCTTTTCCTTGAAAGATTACAGGCATTGTAAACAATCTGCCATCATGAATCAGTTTAATGGGAATGGTATCGCCAACCCAGTGTGTTGAAAAGTCCATTGCCCGCGTGACGTAAGTCGCCGTTAGAATATCATAGGTGCAATCAGTGATTGGAATTGTTTCGGTTCGAAAACTACTATTGTTGTCATTCAAGTCAGCCACAACGATTTTTTTATCAAAATCAAATTGATAATGATCACGGTTATAGATACTTCCTTCCAAGGTTGATCTTTCGAACAGGATTGGTTTAAGGTTTTCAACCTCAGTGTACACCTGAAAAGTATCCCTGACTTTATAAATCCATTCCCATTTTTTCTCAGAAATACCGGTGCTTAAAAAATGGTAAGCATTTTTTTCTTCAAACATTGTTTTGGTTGCCCTGAAATCTACAGTTCCGGCATCAATCCAAATAAAACCGAAATTGTAAGAAACCTGATAACGTAAATACTCATTTTCCTCAAAATTTGCTTGAACCTGGCTGTTAAGGGCAGGTATTTGTGCCTGCAATAAATCTAACCAGAAGAATGTGATGAGTAAGAAAAGGGAACGAATCATGCGTTTAGTCAATTTCGCCCCAAAACTAAACAATTGTGGGTATCAGTTCCTGAATAAATAAGGCAACTGTTGATAATTTGACTAATATTCTGATTGTCAATTATTTAAAAGGGGATAAGTTGACTAAAAAAAATATTTTTATTCGTGTATTTTTCTTGATGTTTTTAGACTATTATTGCAGACTTTTCCATGTTTATTGGAAAATATTTAAATAACATCGTATCAATCAATTACAAAATAGATTTCATTTAGAATGAAAGATTTTTTTATAGAAAACACAACTGAAAAGCCCACCGAAATGAATGAGGTTGAAGAGCCTCCAAGTAAAGCTTCAACTGAACATGTTTTTACTGTCAACATTGAATCATATCAACGGATTGATGCTGATAATTATGTAATTTCTGATAAGGTGAGCACTTTCATCAATCAGCATTTTCCACGGGTGAAAGCGGCGGAATGGAATAACTGGCAGTGGCAAATAAGCAACAGTTATACCAATATGAAGCAATTGAACCCCATCCTTGCAGCGCTGTCAGTTGAATTTGATTCGAATAAGGGAGCATCCGAATTATTGCCTTTGAGAATTACTCCCTACTATGCGTCCTTGTTGTATAATACCCCGGTTGATGATCCGGTCAGAAGGACAGTAGTTCCTACCGCGCTTGAGTTGGAAATGAACCGTGGTGAAATTCTCGATCCGTTAAGCGAAGAAAATTATAGTCCGGTGCCAAATCTGGTTCATCGTTATCCTGACAGGGTATTGTTTCTGGCTACCGGTTTTTGTTCGGCCTATTGCAGGTATTGTACGCGGACACATATGGTGGCAAAAGATAAATGTCATGTTGGGAAAGATGCCTGGGAACCCGCACTCCAATATATTTCGCAGCACAGCGAAATTAGGGATGTGATTGTTTCGGGTGGTGATCCCTTGAGTATGTCGGACAAGCAAATCGATTATCTGCTTATGCGGTTACGCTCGATTGAACATATTGAGATTATCAGGATCGGGACAAAAATACCTGTCGTATTGCCCATGCGGATCACGCCGGCCCTGGTTGCCATATTGAAAAAATATCATCCGCTTTTCATGAGTATTCATTTCTCACATCCTGATGAACTTACACCTGAAGTGAAACAGGCCTGCGAACGTCTGGCTGATGCCGGAGTTCCTTTGGGAAGTCAGACTGTGCTGCTAAAAGGTGTCAACGATTCGGTTGAAATCATGAAGAGAATGATGCAGGGCTTGTTAAAGATGCGTGTGCGACCATATTATCTGTACCAATGCGACCCAATTCCCGGCTCAATGCATTTTCGCACACCGGTTTCCAAAGGAATTGAGATCATCAAGGGTCTTCGCGGATTTACATCAGGATATGCTGTGCCTCAGTTTGTGATTGATGCACCCGGCGGCGGTGGCAAAATTCCGTTATTGCCTGATTATTTTCAGGGTTTCGAAAATGGCGATGTCCTTTTGAAAAATTATCAGGATAAGTACTTTCGCTATCCGGATGTTCTTTAATCGGGGAATAGGAAATTCAGGACTATGAAAATTGGAATCACTTACGATTTGCGGGATGCCTATCTGTCAATGGGTTACAGCGAAGATGAAACTGCTGAACTCGACAAGGAGGAAACAATTGATGGTATTGAGCAGGCACTGCATGCGTTAGGTTACGAGACTGTGCGGATCGGGCATCTGAAAGAATTGCAACTTGCACTTTCAGCAGGTGAACGATGGGATCTGGTTTTCAATATTTGTGAAGGCCTGTTTGGCATTGGCCGTGAGGCGCAGGTTCCGGCATTGCTCGATGCCTGGCAGATACCCTATACGTTTTCAGATCCCATGGTTTTATCATTGACGCTGCACAAAGGCATGACCAAGAGGATATTGCGCGATGCCGGTATTTCGACAGCCGCCTTTGCAGTGGTAAAAAACCCGGGAGATATTGCATCAATTGATCTGAGATTTCCACTTTTTGTGAAACCTGTTGCCGAAGGATCGGGGAAAGGAATTGACGGAAAATCGACAGTTTATAATTATTTGCAATTGGAAGAAGTGTGTTTGCGCCTGTTGCACGATTACAAACAGGAGGTGTTGGTGGAGGAATTTTTGCCGGGCAGGGAATTTACAGTAGGGATTGTCGGGACAGGTGAAAATGCCGTTTGCGTAGGAGGGATGGAAGTGATCATTTCGAAGACCGCTGAGGAAGACACGTATTCGAGATTTATTAAAGAGAATTATGTTGGCAGGGTGGAATATAAGTTGATGGAAGGTGTTATGGCTGAACAATGTGAAGCATTGTGCCTGAACGCCTGGCGTTTGCTGGGTTGCAGGGATGCCGGCAGGATTGATGTACGGCTGAACAATGAAGGAATTCCCTGTTTCATTGAGGTAAATCCCCTGGCAGGCCTCAATCATATTCATTCCGATTTGCCCATTATCATGTACAAAAAAGGGAAAACGTTCAAAGAGTTGATCGAAGCGATCATGAACTCAGCCTTATCAAGAATTAAATAATTACTACGTATGCGGATCCTTATTATCCATAACAAGTTAAGTGAAAATGCACTGGCAGATGAAGCTGATGTGTTGGAGCAGGTGAAATTGGTTGAAGAATCATTGGTTTTGCTCAATCATTCGGTTACGATACTTCCGGTTTCGCTTGATTTGTCAGCAGCCATATCAGAAATCAGGCAGCTTAATCCCGACTTGATTTTTAATCTTGTAGAGTCGTTTGACAACAAAGGGGAGTTGGTGTACTTTGCACCTGCCATCCTCGATGTGTTGAAAATACCATACACCGGAACGCATACCGTGCAGATGTTTCAATCATCAAGTAAAACACTGACAAAGGAAATTTTGATCAAAAATGAAATTCCGACGCCAAATAGTTGTGAAATCAATCATTTACAAGGCATTCAACCTGACAGGAAGTATATTCTGAAACCCAGATGGGAAGAGGGTTCGCTTGGCCTGGATGAAGATGCAGTTTTTAATGGGGATGATACATCATTTATTCAACGGTTGAGCCAATTGACACCCCGTGATTATTTTATTGAGGAATTTGTTGAAGGACGCGAATTTAATTGTGCCATGCTGGCAACAGCAACTGGTCCGAAGGTGTTGGCTGTGGCCGAAATAGAATTCATTGATTTTCCGGAAGGTAAACCAAAAATGTTGGGGTTTAAAGCCAAATGGGATGAGGAATCGTTTGAATATACAAACACCGTCAGGCGTCTTGATTTTGATGAAAAAGACAGTGATTTGCTGTTTCAGCTTGGTGAACTTGCCAAAAAATGCTGGATTGCCTGTGATTTACGTGGATATGCCCGGGTTGATTTCAGGGTTGATATGAACGGTAATCCATTTGTGCTGGAGGTGAACTCAAATCCCTGTATTTCACCCGACAGTGGATATTATGCCGCTGCTTCGCATGCGGGTTTATCCTTTACCGATGTTGTAAGACTGATACTGGAAGATGCATTGCGCTTTCACCTTTAGCAATAAAAATTTTATTATGAATACTGTTACTTTTCGCACAAAAGTTATTGAAAACGATCCTGATACCATCGAGAGTATCGTTCGTTCGTCCGGGTTTTTTTATGAAGATGAGATTCCGATTGCACGTGAACTGGCCGAAGAAACCTTGAAACAGGGTGATGCCAGCGGGTATAAATTTGTTTTTGCTGAAGAAGACGGAAACACCCTTGGATATGCCGCCTACGGGTTTATTGATGGAACCGACGGTAGTTACGATTTGTACTGGATTGCTGTGCGTGATGACTTGCGTGGAAAAGGCATTGGCAAGGCTATCCTCGAACAGGTGATGATTGTGTTGCAAAAAGAAAATGGCCGGCAATTGATTGCCGAGACTTCTTCGCTCGAAAAATATCTGCCTACCAGGGCTTTTTATTTACGTCACGAGTTTTCGTTGGTGGCTACCATTCCCGATTTTTTCAGGGTAGGGGATGATAAGGTGTTCTATGTGAGGAAAGTATAAAGGTTAAAGTGAAAAGTATAAAGTATAAAGTATAAAGTGGAAAGTATAAAGTATAAAGTGGAAAGTATAAAGTATAAAGGTTAAATACTAGGGGTAATTGCGTTCGCCAAAAATCTTCGTTCCAATCCTGACCATCGTAGCCCCTTCGGAAATTGCTAATGCATAGTCACCCGACATTCCCATGGAAATTTCTTTAAATGAATCACTTCCGGCAAAAAAATCCGATTTCAATGTGTCAAATATTAGCCTGAGATGGCGGAACTCTTTGGTAAGCTGCTGCACATCATTTGTGTAGGTGGCCATTCCCATGACGCCACAAATTGATATATTCGGCAAGGGGTTCAAGGATAAATGATGCAAAAGAACCCTGGCTTCATCCAAATCAAGTCCAAATTTTGTTTCTTCTTCGGCAATATGAAATTGTAACAGAACATCTTGTTTTCTTCCGGCCTTACATGCTTGCTTATCAATTTCCTGCAGCAATTTTAAACTGTCGGCCGACTCAATCATACCGACAAATGAGGCGATATGTTTCACTTTGTTTGTTTGCAGATGACCGATCAGATGCCATTGAATGTCGGTGGGCAGCTGTGGCTGTTTTGCAAGCAATTCCTGCACCTTGTTTTCGCCAAAAATGCGTTCGCCACAATCATAAGCCTCCCGAAGCTTTTCGACAGGCATCGTTTTGGTAACCACCACCATCTTCACATGCGGAGGCAGTTGCTTCCTGATTTCCTGAATATTTGCTTTCACTGTCATCATAAAGAGGATGGAAAATTTTCACAAAATTAGGATTTATATGCTTTATGATTGTAAACAATTCTGCAATCGGCTTGTTTGAAGGATTAATCTAATTTTGTGGCATGAAAAATACGCTCCTGCATCTTTTCAAAGTTTTAGGAAAATCCGTCCTGTTCTGGCTGTTCTATTTCATGCTGCTTCGGATGGTATTTCTTATTTACTATAAGTATTTGATAGATATTGAGATGATTACGTTTTCTGAAGTCATGCTCACCTTTGTCAATGCCTTTTGGCTCGATGTGTCTACTGCCTGTTATTTGTTAATTATCCCGCTTTTTTTACATTCGGTTGATTTAATCCGTCACAACAAACTGACTTCCAGGATTGAGTCGGGCTATACCTTATTGATAATTGTTGTGTATTCACTCATCGCAACCGGTGAATTGGGCTTATTTGGTGAATGGAGGACGAAACTCTCATACAAAGTAATGATGCACCTGAGCAATCCTGATGAAATTGTAAATTCCATTTCAACCGCCCAGTTTCTTTCTCTGGTTTCGATATGGTTGATTCAGTCAGCGCTTGCCTTTTACCTTTTTAAAAAACTGATTCTCAACAGAAAATCGCCCGATTCGAATAGTATATGGGTAGTTTTTGTTTCGTTCTTTATTTTTTTCGCTGTCATTTTTACAGGCATACGTGGTGGCTGGAAAGCGATTCCCATCACCACAAGTGCTGCTTATTTCAGTCAGCACAATATGTTGAATATGGCTGCCGTAAATCCGGGGTACAATATGTTGTTAAGTACCATAGGGGCGATCACCATCAAGGACCAGTTTCTGTTTAATTCTATGCCGATGGATGAAGCCAAATCGATTGTAAAGCAATTGCATCAGGTTGAAAAAGATACGACCGTTTCCATCCTTCAGATTAAAAAACCCAATATTGTGGTGTTGTTGATCGAGAGTTGGTCGGGCGATCTGATTGAATCGCTTGGAGGTGAGGCGGGTATTACTCCAAATTTTAAGCAACTGGAGGCGGACGGTTTACTGTTTACGAATTTCTATGCCAGTGCCAACCGCTCGCAACAGGCAATGGGTTCATTATTTTCGGGAATACCGGGCCTGCCCATCACCACCATTACCAACCATTCAGAAAAATATGCCGCACTGCCCAGTTTAACAAAGGTGTTGAAATCGAATGGGTATTATAATAGTTTCTATTTCGGAGGTCAGCTGATTTATGGCAATATATTGTCGTACCTGAGGTATATTGGGTTTGACAAGATTATCGAAGGCGGAGACCTTCCTATTTCGATGCCCCGCGGAAAATTGGGTGTGCACGACGAATATATGTTCAGCTATTATGCCACTGAACTGAACAATAATCCCCAGCCTTTTTTTAGTACGTTATTCACCATCAGTTCGCATTCGCCCTACGATTTTCCGATGGAGCACACCATTTTGTGGCCAAAACTGGAAGAGGATTTTGTGAACTCTGCAGCCTATACCGACCGTAGTCTGGGTGAGTTTTTTGCATTGGCCAAACAACAGGAATGGTACAATAACACACTTTTTGTGGTGATGGCTGACCACAGCCACAGTACCTACCGTAATCATCCGATACAGACCTATGACTATCATAAAATCCCGCTTTTGTTGTGTGGCCCGGCCCTGGCCGATTCGTTGCGGGGAAAACAAACCGATTTGTTGTCGGGTAATACCGATGTGACGGCCACCTTGCTCTCGCAACTGGGTTTAAACACCGAACAATTTCATTGGAGTAAAAACCTTTTTAACCCTACCTTAAAACCGTTTGCTTATTTTGAACTCAACGAGGGTTTTGGCTGGAAACGGCCCGAAGGGGAATATGTCTGGAACCAACTGACACAAACCCCTTTTGTGGATAACCTTTCTGGTGAAAACCGCGAAAGTATTATCAGGGAAGGGAAGGCCTATCTGCAGGTTTGGTATAATGAGTTTTTGGGATATTGATAAGTAGATAGGTTGATAAGTTGATGGGTTGATATGTTTACCTTTCTGCCGTGAGTGTGGAGCAACGTAGGCCAAAAACTGTCAGATGGTGTGTAAAACACACAATCGGGCAAAATGGAATAGGTAACAGATACATTGGAACCCGCGCCAGCAAAGAGTCAACACGCTCAGCCTGGGACGACAACCTCGATATTATGAAAGACCTTGCTTTCCATAAACTGCTGAGGATAGCTGATACCTACCGCGGTCAACCCGACAAGATGACAATGTTTTTCGATCAAAGCATCATCACCCTGCGCAATCACACTAAACCCGACGAACCAACACCGGAACCGGTGTAATCGTTCGGTGAAAAGAAGACCTGTTTTAACCAAAGGTGCAGAAGTTTATCTGCACTTTTTTTGTGGAACGATGAAGCTGTAAATGCTAACCTAAGCGCAGACGAAAAATATATGTTTGCTTTAATGTTGATTTCCGAAAATTTCTGAGTTATATTTGTTATGGTCGAGCAATATAATGATCAGAATAAACAGACTTCGATCATGGATAAAAACAGAAATTACATAACAAGACACTGCAAACCTATTGAATTTGACAGGGTTGGGGGTTGTTTAGCTTATTTAAGAAACTTCAACATAATTCCGAAATAATTGCGATATGGTGACTAGCCATTCGTTATTGCCAATGCTAAAAACTGACACAAAGATGAGTAACGATAATAAATATCGGAATATGAGTCGAAAAATCCTATTCACAAAAAAATGGATATCTTTTGCAACTCTGATTATTGGAATGGTTTTAACCATTTTAGCAGCTATTTATACGAAAAGAAATACGGAAGCTTTAGCCAAACTTGATTTTGCTTTGGTATGTAATGAAACTGCATCAAAAATATCCACACGTCTTCACTCACATGCACAATTGTTACGAGGTGGAGCCTCATTATTTGCTTCTTCTGATTCAGTTACTAGACAAGAATGGAAAACATTTATCGGAAGCTCCAAATTAGATAAGAATTTACCTGGGATTCAGGGTGTTGGTTTTTCGGTCATTATTCATAAAGAACAATTGCAACGCCATATTCAACATATCAGAAAAGAAGGCTTTCCGGAATATACAGTTCGTCCGGCAGGAGACAGGGAAATATATACTGCTATTATTTACCTTGAACCTTTTACCGGCAGAAATCTGCGAGCTTTCGGTTACGATATGTATTCTGAACCGATTAGAAGAAAAGCAATGGAACAAGCCTGCGATTACGACATCGCAGCACTTTCGGGAAAAGTAGTACTGGTGCAGGAAACCGATATTGATCTACAGTCCGGTACTTTAATGTATGTTCCTGTTTACCGGAAAGGTATGCCGGTTAATACAACAGAAGAACGGCGCTCAGCACTTATTGGTTGGATATATAGTCCTTATCGCATGGTTGATTTAATGCAGGGTATTATAGGAGGCAGGGATTTAAACGATGAAAATGCAATTCATATGCAGATTTACGATAACGAAAGCATTTCGCAAAATTCATTGCTATTCGATAATCAAAGCAAAGACACAATAGGTCATACTGATAATTCTGTTGAAACACTTACAATTCCAGTCGTGTTTAATGAAAAGAAATGGACTTTGCGGTTTTCAAAATCAAAAGTGCAATTTGCATATTTTGAAAACAAAGTGCTTATTATTTTGTCAAGTGGTTTCATTATCAGTTTATTGTTGTTTTTTTTATCGCTGTCATTAATAAATGCTCAGGTTAGGGCACAGCAATTAAATGAAAGCGAAATCAAATTAAGGGAACTCAATGCCTCCAAGGACAAATTTTTCTCGATTATTGCCCACGACCTCAAAAGCCCCTTTAACTCCGTTACCAGTATTTGTAATCTTCTTGTGGAACAGATTAAAAATAAGAACATAGAAGGAATTGACAAGTATGCCAATTTTGTCATAAAATCGTCCAATAAGGCGATGGATTTATTGCAGAACCTGATGGAATGGTCGCTCTCACAAACCGGAAGGATGGAATTCAATCCTGAGTATTTTGATGTGGTATCCCGTATCAATCAAATTATTCAATTCTATGCTGACATTGCCGGGCAAAAATCGATCACCATCAAAAATATTTTACCCCATAAGGCGTCTGTCTTTGCTGATAAGGAAATGATAAGCACAGTATTGAGAAACCTGATTTCCAATGCTATAAAATTCACGATGCCAGGCGGCAATATCGTTATTTCAGCAACTGAAAAACAAAATGAGATCATCTTTTCGGTAAGCGATGACGGTGTGGGTATATCGGAAAGCAGCATTGAAAAATTATTCCGGATCGACCAAACTTACTCAACTACTGGTACTTATAAGGAGACAGGAACCGGACTGGGTTTGATCCTTTGCAAAGAATTTGTGGAAAAACACAATGGTAAAATTTGGGTCGAGAGTGAGGAAAAGAAAGGTTCAATATTTTATTTCACCTTACCTTATACTGCCAAACCGGAAGAAAACAAAACTGTTGAAAAAGATGCTGCGGCACAAGACCAAAAGAATCAGATTAACCCCGAATTTTCGGGACTAAAAATAGTAATTGCCGAAGACGATGAAATATCTGAAATGCTTATTACTATTGATGCCAATAAGTTTAGCAAAGAAATTTTAAAAGCAAGAAACGGTGTTGAGGCTGTTGAAATTTGTCGCAATAATCCTGATATTGATTTGGTTCTAATGGATATTAAAATGCCAATTATGGACGGATATGAAGCCACCAGACAAATACGGCTATTCAACAAAGACGTGGTTATTATTGCCCAAACAGCTTATGCAATGCTTGGTGACAGCGAAGATGCAATTGAAGCGGGCTGCAATGATTATATTTCAAAACCCTTTAACAAAGATAAATTACGTGCGCTAATAAAAAAGTATTTCAATAAATGATTAAAGTAAACTAACAATTAAACGAAAGAAAATAAAGCATATGGCTGTAACACAGTATATAAAAAATTGGGCAGGTAGTGCTGAAAATGAACTTTTCTACTTGTATTTAGCTTTGCGCAGGCCGACAGTTGTTCGCTACGAAATGCCCAACTTTTTATCCCCAAGCTTTATAGCCAATGCTAATTGCTGCGACGCGACATTTCATCATTTAAATCAAACTTTCCCATGGACAAGCAGGACAAAACCAAGGAAGAACTCCAAAAGGAGTTAACAGAATTACAGAAAGAGTATTATTACTTTAATGCAATAAAAGACATTGACACCGCTAAACGTATTCAACTTGAGCAAGAATTAGCTGCTGCTCATCAGGAAATTGCCTTTCAGAATGAAGAAAAAGGAAAACGTGCAGCCGAGCTGATCCTCGCTAATTTACAGCTTAAGTTTGAGACCGAGGAAAAAGCAAAACGAGCGGCAGAGTTGGTGATAGCAAATATTGAACTTGTATTTCAAAACGAAGAGAAAGAAAAACGGGCGGCAGAGTTAATCATTGCCAATAAAGAACTTGCCTTTCAGAATGGAGAAAAAGTAAAGCGAGCTCAAGAATTAGAAAATGCGAACAGAGATCTTGAACAATTTGCATATGTTGCCTCACACGACCTTCAGGAACCGTTGCGCATGATTTCGAGCTACACCCAAATGCTCGAACGTAAATACAAAGATAAGTTAGACCAGGATGCAAACGATTATATTCATTTTGTGGTAGACGGAGCAATTCGCATGCAAAAACTCCTCGTCAATTTACTTGATTTTTCGCGGGTAAGTACCCATTCTAAGACTTTCGAACAAGTTGACACCAAAACAATTGCCGGGCAGGCTGTTTCAAATCTTCAGCAATTGATACGTGAGAATACTGCTTTGATAACCAACGATGATATGCCGGTTATTCAAGCCGATGAAATGCAGATTATACAGGTGTTTCAAAACCTTATTGAAAATGCCATTAAGTTTAAAAAGAAAACGGAATTGCCCAAAATACATATCACTTGTACAAAGCAGCACGAAATGTATCAGTTTTCGGTAGCAGATAACGGAATAGGAATTGAAATGCAATATCACGACAGGGTTTTTATCGTCTTTCAGCGTTTGCATTCAGCAAAAGATTACCCCGGAACCGGCATAGGTCTATCTATTTGCAAACGCATAATAGAGCGGCATGGAGGAACTATCTGGTTTGAATCAACAGTAAACCAGGGGACTACTTTTTATTTTACAATACCGGTATGAGCCTAAATAAAGGAATCAGACATGGAAAACCTGAAATTAGTTGAAATTCTTTTAATAGAAGACAATCCGGGCGATGCAAGGCTCACCCAGGAGGCATTAAAAGACGGGAAGGTGAAAAACAACCTTCATATTGTGTATGACGGAGAAGAGGCAACCGATTTTCTTTTTAAAAGAAATCAACACAAAAATGCCCCCCGACCCGATCTTATCCTACTCGACCTTAACCTGCCAAAAAAGAACGGGCAGGAAGTGCTGGCCGAAATTAAAGCCGATGAAAGCCTGAGAAGTATACCTGTAATTATTCTTACCATATCCAAACAGGAACAGGATATTATAAGATCCTATAATTTACATGCCAATTGCTTTATAATCAAGCCAATTGACTTGAATCAATTCTTTGAAGTGATAAAATCAATTGAGGATTTTTGGCTCACATTGGTTAAACTTCCCAGATTGTGATAAATTTCATATAAACTAACGTAAACGACTTGAAAAATAAAGAATTGAAAAATAAACTATCATGGAACAGACAAAAGAACAAATTCAGTCCATAGCCCTTGAAAAATCGCCGACCGGCATCAAAGGGCTCGATGAAATAACATTCGGCGGATTGCCAAAAGGAAGGCCCACCCTGGTATGCGGAAATGCAGGTTGTGGAAAGACCTTGTTCGCCATGGAATTTCTGGTTCGCGGAGCGCTTCAGTACAACGAACCCGGCGTTTTTCTGGCATTCGAGGAAACCATCGAAGAACTTGCTACCAATGTAGCTTCGCTCGGGTTCGATCTGAACGAACTGATTGCACAAAAAAAACTTTTCATCGATCATGTTCATATCGAGCGAAGTTACCGGCGAATATGATCTCGAAGGCTTATTCATCCGGCTCAATTATGCCATTGAAAGTGTTGGCGCTAAACGCGTCGTTCTGGATACCATCGAATCGCTCTTTTCGGGACTTTCCAATTCAAATTTGCTGCGGGCCGAATTGCGGCGACTGTTCCGCTGGCTGAAGGATAAAGGCGTAACCGCCATCATAACCGGCGAAAGCGGCGACAAAACATTTACCCGCCAGGGATTGGAAGAGTATGTTTCCGATTGTGTCATTGTTCTCGACCACCGCATATCGGAGCAATCCTCTACCCGGCGGCTTCGTGTAGCAAAATACCGTGGTTCGATTCATGGCACCAATGAGTTTCCTTTTCTGATCGACGAAACCGGTTTTTCGGTGCTGCCCATCACTTCACTCGGATTGGATTACCAGGTTTCTTCGGAACGGATTTCCAGCGGAATTCCACGGCTCGACACGATGCTTGGAGGTAAAGGCTACTTCCGGGGAAGCAGTATTCTTGTTTCGGGTACAGCCGGTTCGGGCAAGAGCAGTTCTGCAGCAAGTTTTGCCGTTGCAGCTTGTGAACGCGGCGAAAAAGTCCTCTATTTTGCCCTGGAGGAATCACCCAACCAGATCATGCGCAATATGCTTTCCATCGGAATCGATTTGGAAACCTGGGTAAAA
>CAITDJ010000154.1 GCA_903891085.1 uncultured Bacteroidota bacterium
TATCGGATCAAGCTAATCCTGAAAGGTTGCTCTCCAGCAGAGCCTTTTTCCGCTTCACTTGATGTGGCAAAGTTAAATCCACTTTCTGAATTTCAACTAAGAAAGTGTTAGGTGTGGTCAGAAAATGGGGAGTAGTAAAGTTTGTCCTGGTCGAGTTCTTCAACACCCGTTTCGATATATTTCGATAACACAAATTCGATGAATTCTTTTTGTTTGTTGTTGAGCAGCGCGAATATGTTCGATTGTGCAGCTGCCACCCTTGCCTCGCGGGTGATGGGTTTGATGCGGCTGTTAAACACATATTCCAACACATCGAACAAATCGCTTTTCTCCGCATCGATAAGGGTTTGAAGCATGGCTAATTCATCCTTGCCAAAACCTGCTTCGGCAAGTTTTTCGAGCAAGGACCTGCGCGTGACCGGATTACTCCAGATGGTGCGCAATTCCTCCTCGCTCCTGAAAAAGTCGGGCAAGGTGCCAAACAGGTTGTTCATAAACTCTTCTGCCGAAATGGGCGTTCCGTCGGCACTCCAGAATGAGGTTGAGATCATGTGTTGGATTTCACGTTCTTTGCCGTCGCGGAGTTTAACCTTTACCTTTTTGATGCAAACGCAAGGCCGCTCACCGCATTTAGGGCAGGGTTCGGGCGGTTCTTTGATACATACACAAGGTGTTTTGCCACAAATATAACACGGGTGTGGCGGTTCGCTGGGGCAGGCGCATGGTATCTGACCACAATTCGGACAAGGATCTTCCGCCACCGGTTCGCCATCCCATTCAGGATCTGAAAAACGCACATAGGCATTCACAAAATCGTAGATCGTGAAAAACTCCTTGCCGTCGAACAAGCGTGTGCCGCGCCCGATTATCTGTTTGAACTCGATGATTTGTTTTACTGGGCGCATCAATACGATATTGCGTATGTTGCGTGCATCAACGCCTGTTGAGAGTTTTTGCGAAGTGGTTAATATGGTGGGAATGATTTTTTCGTTGTCCTGAAACTCTCTTAAAAATTGTTCGCCAATCAGGCCGTCATTGGCCGTAACACGCACACAATAATTCGGGTCTTTCGATTTCTTGTATTGGTTTACCAGATCGCGCACCGCAGCGGCATGGTCTTGCGAGGCACAGAAAATGATGGCTTTTTCTTTCTGGTTGGCTTCGTCCATGTATATTTTTACACGTTTTGCTTCCCGCTCTTTTATCTCGATGATTTTATTGAAATCAGGTTCGATGTAGAGTTTTCCTTCTTCAATTTCACCTTCAATGATCTGGTCGTCGCTGGTGTAGATATAATCGTCTATGGTGGTCTGGATGCGTTTTACCTTGAAAGGGGTGAGGAAACCATCATTGATTCCTTCTTTGAGCGAGTAGACATACACCGGATTGCCAAAGTATTTGTAGGTATCAACATTGTCTTTGCGTTTTGGGGTGGCTGTTAAACCCAATTGCACTGCCGGTGAAAAATATTCGAGAATACCACGCCAGTTTCCTTCGTCATTGGCACCGCCCCGGTGACATTCATCGATAATGATGAAATCGAAATAATCGGGTGGATATTCGCCAAAATTTAATTGAGAATTGACAGTTGATAATTGAGAATTTCCTTCATTGTCAATTTTCAATTTTCCATTATCAATTGATGTAGACATAAAGGTTTGGAAGATTGTGAAAAAGATACTGCCATTGGTTGGCACAGATCCTTTTTTTCTGATTTCATCGGGTTTAATGCGCACCAGGGCATCTTCAGGGAAGGCTGAAAAAGCATTGAAAGCCTGATCGGCCAATATATTGCGGTCGGCTAAAAATAAAATGCGAGGCCTTCTCAATTGATAATTGACAGTTGATAATTGAGAATTTCCTTCATTGTCAATTGTCAATTTTCCATTGTCAATTTTCAATTGTCCATTGTTCATTGCCGTAAGGTTCCATCGGGTATGGAATAGTTTCCATGCGATTTGAAAGGCAATGGCTGTTTTGCCGGTGCCTGTTGCCAGTGTTAAAAGAATACGATCTTTATTGTTGGCAATCGCTTCTAAGGTATTATTAACGGCAATTTCCTGATAATAGCGTAGCTGCCAGGTTCCGCTTTTGTCTTCAAACGGGATGGCACTGAATTTTTCTCTCCACGCGTTTTGCACTGCAAAGGTTTTGTTCCAAAGTTGTTCGGGTGTGAGGTAACCGGCTACCAAACCTTCGGCGCCTGTTTTCATGCAGATGCTGTAAATTTCTTTGCCATTGGTGGCATAGGTGGTTTCGATCGAAAGTTTTTCGGCATATTGTTTGGCTTGTGCCACGCCTTCGCCTACACCCTGAACATCGCTTTTGGCTTCTATTACTGCCAGTTTGATGCCTTTATAAACCAAAATATAATCGGCGGTTAGTTTTTTCGATCGGATGCCACCGGTTTGTATTTTACCAGCGGTAATGTTGTATTCACGCAAGATTTTTGAACCTTCGACCACGCCCCAGCCACAGGCTTTGAGCATGGGATCGATCAGTTCGGCGCGGGTTTCGGCTTCGTTCATAATTGAAAGTTGAAAGTTGAAAATTGAAAGTTGAAAATTGAAAGTTGATAATTGAAAATGAATGTTGCTTCTATTATTTTCTTAATGATTCTTTTGACGATTTTACAATGCTTGCAAGTAGTCTGATTAATTCTTCACTATCTGAATGAATGGAGATGTAACTCTTTTCATCCAAATAATCGCTGTCTTTTAATAGCATCAACCAGTATTCGGTTTCGTTGGCTTCTTTTAGTGCAATATTCATTTTGTTGATAAAATCGGCTTTCGACTGGGCATGTTCGGCTTCTTTTACCAATGCACCAATACTTGTTCCGCTTCGCAGCACTTGCTTTGATAGCACATATTCTTTTTGATCGGCTAACAAATGTTTATATAGTTTAATAATGCGTAATGCGAAAGCATACGATTTGTTCATTACAATATTTTCTTTTTTTTCTATCATAATTTACATTTTCAATTTTCAACTTTCAATTTTCAATTGCCCTGCAAACGCCTTTTGCAACACACTCTTTTTAAGCTCTTCCAAATCTAATACTTTTTGCCGGTAAATAGCTTCTAATCTTTTAGTTTCAGCTGAAAGGGCATCAAGATTGGCGACGATGGACTGTTGTTCTGATATTGATTTCGGATAACTCACAGTTAGTTTTTCCCATTTCCCTTTATTAATAATTGGTAAAGTTGCTTGCGCTGCATTTTGCATTACTTGTTCAAAAAAGCCTTTTGTACTTAATGCGTAATAAAAAAACTTTGGAAAGAATTCCTTCTTTACTGTTAACGTATTTATTTGTTGATTGCATGAAACATCACGGTCAACAAAACCAACTTTTCCAATAGTTGCTCCAATACAGACCATAAGAATAGAACCACTTAACATTTTCCTTCCATTTCGTAATCCTTGCTCACTAATTCCATCATTATCATATCTGATTTCTCCATTACCTGTAATATCAATGTCAGCAGGTTTTATAAATGGAATAAAATCGCCGTAATTTGCTTTGTCTGCTGTTTTTGGTGTTGTTCCTGTTTGAGTTATTCCAATATCCATGATCATTTTTTCTTCCCAATCCCCACTTTCAATTTTCAATTTTCCATTTTCAATTATCAATTGAAGATAGCTCTCAAAAAGTTCTTTGGCATTGTTGAGGTTTTGTTCGGCATTGGCTTTTGCTGTGGCAATGGCGGCAAAGGCTTGGTCTAAAATGGAAACGATGCGTTGTTGCTCGGGGAGGGGTGGAAGAGGGATTTCAATTGCCTCAATTTGTGATTTATTGATTGAATTGAAAACGGCTCCAGTATTTCCAACTATCTCACTTTCGTGTTTCAACAGAAAACTATAAAGAAATTCTTTATCAATAAGTTTAGTTGCTCTTATTGCAGCAAGTCCACGTCCAATACAAATTTTTTGAGTTGCAAAATTTATAGGTCCAACAGGGGCACGAACTGACATTAGAATATCGTTTGCTTCTGCTTCCTTTGTTACTTTGGTTGTCCAAGTTGTTGGTACTCCAATATATTTTTCACCATATTCTTTTTTGCCTTGATAAAAAGGCAAACCGTTTCTGTTGTCATTGTAAAATTTACCTTCCGGTGATTGACCCGCTATTACTTTACAAACTTCTCCCAACTTTTTTATTTCCCAACCTTGTTTCATATCAGTCTTCATTTAATTGTTTCCTTTTTTTCGTTCCTCAAGGCGCATCCGTGTCATCCGTTCGCGGAAACCGCCTTCTTTAATAAATGCTACGCCAAGCGATTCTATTTGCCGGCGCAACAAATAGGTAGTTTGGTTTATCAGGCTTATGGCCATATTTGCAATGGTTTCGGGTGGGCGGGTTTTCGCTAATTGCACATAAAAAGCAGCGTCGTTGTGCTCTTTTCCAAGTTTTCGCATGGCCATCACCTCTTTTGAGTCGGCTTCCCAACAGCGGTGGTTGCGGGTTCGCAGGTAATCTTCATAATCCAGCAAAAGCTCTTCAAGACTTGCTTTTGCAACATTCAACAGTTTTATTTCAAATTCTTTTGAGGTGGATGATGCAGCGCTACCCTCCGCAATATTTTGTTTTCCTGAGCGGGCTGCCTGCACCATCTGATCGTTGGTGCGATCGCCTCTTTGCAGATAGCTATGGCAAAAGTAGAAAGTGAGATCAAACACTGCTTCGGCTTTTTGATACGATAAAAGTTTTCGGTATCCGCCACCCGGGGGTAGTAAAGATTCTGCCATTTGGTTAGTAATTTATTTTAACTGTTAATTCTCCATCAACTATTTGTTTCTAACGCCTTTGCTTTCAGGACCCGCAGGTCCTGCAGGACTTATTTTGATAACAAAATACTAAGTGCCCTGCGATTATTTCACAGATTCTTCCCTACCTTGTTTCATAATAGTTCCAAAATTGAGTTTAAAATCTCAGCACTTTCTTCGTCGAGGGCTTTCATTTCAGCCAATATTTCCTGTGGCTGGCGCAACGCCGTTTCTTCTTTTTTGTTTGGGTTTTTGGCACTCAGGTCAAAAGTGCTTTGGTCAATCGTCGAAACCTTCAGATTCCATGAGTTTTCACTCTCTGCAGAGGATTTCTGCAATGTTACAAAGTCGGCTAAATCTTTTTCGCTGAGGGCATTGGTTTTGCCAAGGTTACGGTCAAGATTCAGCTGGTAGAACCAAACATTTTTGGTGGAGGAACCTTTTTCGAAAAACAAAACCACCGTTTTCACACCTGCACCAGTAAAGGTGCCGCCGGGCAAATCCAACACAGTATGCAGGTTGCAGCTTTCGAGCAGCAGCTTACGCAGACTGACAGACGCATTGTCGGTATTGCTCAGGAAAGTGTTTTTGATCACCACACCGGCTTTGCCTCCTGCTTTCAGCATTTTGATGAAGTGTTGCAAAAATAGTGAAGCCGTTTCACCCGTTTTAATGGGGAAATTCTGTTGCACTTCGGCGCGTTCCTTGCCACCAAAAGGAGGATTGGCCAGCACAATATCGTAACGATCCTTTTCCTGCACATCGGCCAGGTTTTCGGTCAGGGTATTGGTGTGCACGATATTTGGGGCTTCCACACCATGCAAAATCATATTCATAGTGCCGATAATATAGGCTAATGATTTCTTTTCCTTGCCGTAAAATGTTTTCTTCTGCAAGGTAATGACATCGGTGGTTGTTAGTTGCTTACTCTCTTTTAAGTATTCAAAGGCTTCGCAAAGGAAACCGGCCGAACCCACCGCACCATCATAAATTTTATTGCCAATCGCAGGGGCAACCACCTTTACGATGGTTTTAATGAGTGGGCGAGGAGTGTAGTATTCGCCACCATTGCGCCCGGCATTACCCATATTCTGTATTTTGGCCTCATATAAGTGGCTCATTTCGTGCTTTTCGGCATGGGTACGAAAACGCAATTCATCAATCAGGTTGATCACATCGCGCAAGGCATAGCCGCTCTGCATCCGGTTTTTCAGTTCACTGAAAATCTCACCAATCTTATATTCGATGGTATCGGCACGCTCAGCATCGGCCTTGAATTTTTTCAGGTAAGGAAACAACTTGTGATCGACAAAGTCTTTCAAATCATCGCCGGTCATGGCATTGTGGTCAATCTTCCCATTCTCCAGCTTCGGTGCAGCCCACATCGTCCACTGATATTCATCAGCGATGATATTGGTGTATGTTTTCCCTGTTAGCTGAGCGGCAGTAGCCTTATCACGTTCGAGGTCGTCGAGATATTTTAGGAAGAGTACCCAGGAAGTTTGTTCCACATAATCCAGTTCGCTTCCACAACCCGCGTCTTTGTGCAGGATATCGTCAATATTCTTAAAGGTTTGTTCAAACATAAAATCGGTCAGGTTAGATTAATGCATCATTAAAGGCAAATTTAATGAAAATAACCTTGCGCATCATTGAGAAACAATAACACTATCCTGATTTTAGCAGAAACTGCCCTGAAGTTAACTTCTACTAGTGAAAGGCCCTGAATGTTAGCGGTTCCCCCATCAGAATATCAATTGTTAAGGTGATAGTTTGCCCGTTTGACAGAAAACTGATGCGTAATTCGCTTTGGGGAGGCAGTGTTTCGATGCACGAATTGCATAGTATCACTGAGTTTTCGATACAGGCTTTTGCATTGAACCATTCATTCAGTTTTTGAAGGTTTTCATCAGCGTAACCGGAAGGTAGTGTCGCGAGATAGCGATCAATGATTGGTCCTGTTGCTTCGAAGTTATGTTCGTTCACCAGCGCACAGAATTGCGCATCATCCTCATTTATTACAACTTCATGTTTGCACGATTGTGTGGCCAACACCACAATGATTACAATTGCCGCAATCATCAATCTGTTAATCATATTTGTAAATTTTATGAATGCCAAACTACACCTTATTTTTAATCGCCTCAGCGGTGAACGATTCTTTGCACAGGGCAAGGGCTTCGGGCGTACCTTCAAAAACGATGTTGCCACCATGAATGCCTCCTCCGGGACCCAAATCAATCACCCAATCGGCCGATTTGATAATCTCAGGGTTGTGTTCAATAATAATTAGCGAATGTCCGTTCTCGATCAATGCCTGAAACGACTGCAATAATTTATGGATATCGTGAAAATGGAGACCCGTTGTTGGTTCATCAAAAATGAAAAGGGTAGGGGCCTCATTGGCTCCTTTGGTGAGGAAAAAGGCGAGTTTGATGCGTTGTGCTTCACCACCGCTGAGTGTGTTCGACGATTGGCCGAGGCGAAGATAACCCAGCCCAACCTCTTTGAGCGGGGTAAGTTTGGTGATGATCTTGTGAATGAGGTTTGATCGTTTGATGTGTTGGTCAAAGAATGCACAGGCATCGTCAATCGTTATGTCTAAAATGTCGGCAATATTGTTGTTCTCAAATTTCACATCCAGCACTTCTTCCTTGAAACGTTTGCCATGGCATACATCACATTCCAGAAAAACATCGGCCATAAACTGCATTTCAATCTTTACTGTTCCTTCGCCTTCGCAGGCATCGCAACGGCCACCGGGCACATTGAACGAGAAAAAGCCGGGTTTATACAAGCGTTTTTGGGCGAGTTTCTGTTCGGCAAACAACAGCCTTATTTCGTCGAACGCTTTCACATAGGTGGCCGGGTTCGATCTTGACGATCGTCCGATCGGGTTCTGGTCGATGAGTTCGATGCTTTTTACCTGTTTCAGATCGCCTTTCAGCTCGCCAAATCTTCCTGTTTTGTCGGCACTTCCTCCGAGGTATTTCCTGTAGGCCGGATAAAGTATTCCCCTGATCAGCGACGATTTACCCGATCCACTGACGCCTGTAACAACAGTCATGATGTTTAGTGGCAGTTTAACATCGATAAACTGCAGGTTATTTTCACTCGCACCGGTTATCTCAATAAAATCGCGCCAAACCCTGCGGTGAGCAGGCAGGTGGATGCTTTTCTTTCCCGACAGATACATGCCGGTTAAACTGGTGGTCGAATTCAGAATTTCGTCAAAAGTTCCCTGAAATATCAGTTCGCCACCCTGACTACCTGCCAACGGGCCAATATCAATTATCTGATCGGCTGCTTTGATGATATCTTCGTCGTGTTCTACAACAATCACTGTGTTGCCAATATCGCGCAGACGTTTTAAAATCTGAATCAGTCGCATGGTGTCGCGCGGATGCAAGCCGATACTGGGTTCATCGAGTATATAGGTCGAGCCAACGAGGCTGCTGCCAAGCGAAGTGGCCAGGTTGATCCGTTGCGATTCGCCACCCGAAAGTGAATTCGACAGGCGATTCAAGGTGAGGTATCCCAATCCGACGTCGGTAAGAAATTTCAATCGGTTGGCTATTTCAATCAGCAGACGTGATGAAATTTCACGGTCTGAATCGGATAAATTGATGGTTTGAAAAAATACCAGTGCCTCGTCGATGGGCATCAATACAATATCGGAGATGCTCTTTCCGGCAATTTTCACGTATGCCGCATCTTTACGCAGACGGGTTCCACCGCAATCGGGACATACAGTTTTTCCGCGGTAACGTGAAAGCATCACACGGTATTGAATCTTGTAACTCTGTTCTTCTATCTCAACAAAAAAGTCGTTCAGTCCATTAAAATGTGAGTTGCCTGTCCAAAGTAACTTCTTCTGTTCATTTGTCAGCGAGTAATATGGTTTGTGAATGGGGAAGTCGAAGAGTGCCGAAGTGTTGATAAGCTGATCGCGCCAAAGCCCCATTTTTTCACCTTTCCAGCAGGCAATGGCACTTTCATAAATGGATAGTCCTTTGTTGGGAATCACAAGATCTTCGTCGATCCCGATGACCGTTCCGAATCCTTCGCAGGTTTTGCAGGCCCCAAAAGGATTGTTGAATGCGAACATATTGACTGATGGCTCTTCGAAAGTGATTCCATCCGCTTCGAATTTATTTGAAAAAACACGCTCTTTGAAGCTGTTCTCCGTCTCCTCGAAAATGGAGCAGGAGCCTTTCCCCTCGTAAAACGCAGTCTGCACCGAATCGGAAAGCCGGGCAACCATGTCCTCATCTTTTTCCAGTAACCTGATCCTGTCGATCAGGATAAATGGATGGTCTTTGGTTTTAATTGAATTTGAAATCAATAGCTCCTCTATTCGCAATACGTTTTGATTCAATAACAGGCGCGTAAAACCTTGTTGTAGAAGTACAGTAAGTTGTTCGCTGATTGTGCGGTTTGCAATCCGTTGAAAGGGAGCACCAATATACACATTGGTGTTTTTTGGTAACGAAAATATATAATCCACCACATCTGTCACCCGGTGACGTTTTACCTGGGTTTCGGATAGAGGCGAATAGGTGATGCCGATGCGGGCATACAACAACTTGACATACTCATAAATTTCGGTCGAAGTGCCGACAGTTGATCGTGGGTTTCGTGAATTTACTTTTTGTTCGATCGCGATAGCAGGCGAGAGCCCCGAAATCATATCGACATCGGGTTTGTGCATCCTGCCAAGGAACTGACGTGCGTAGGAACTTAAACTTTCGACATAACGTCGCTGACCTTCAGCATACAGGGTGTCGAAAGCAAGTGATGATTTACCGGACCCTGATAATCCGGTTAAAACAACGAGTTTGTTACGTGGAATAGATAAACTGATGTTTTTCAGGTTATTAACCCTTGCACCCTTGATTATTATGTTGGAATACTGTGTTTGTTGCGTCATTAAATACCTTGGTTCAGAAAAAATATTTTACAAAATTATCAATTAAACTTGCTATTTCTATTTATCTGTTTACTTTTGCTATATAATTCATATAAGTAACCAGGAAACAAAGCCCATAAGGAGACCATTATCGAAGTAACTTTTACCCTTATTTTCTAATTCATTAAAAAGGGAGGCTCAATGGACGCTATAATAAAAAGCGACAAGGAGCTGGTAGAAAGTTATCTTTTAGGTAATCATTCCAGTTTCGAACAGTTGGTTAATCGTCACCAGTCACGCGTTTTTTCTTACATCTTGATGCTCGTAAAAGACAGGCAGCTTGCTGATGATCTTTTTCAGGATACCTTCATTAAAATCATCCGTACCATCAAAAGCGGTGCATATAAAGAAGAAGGAAAGTTCATTCAATGGGCCATGCGCATTGCCCATAACCTGATCATCGATCATTTCCGCAAATCAAAAAGAATCCCTTATTCCGACAAAAGCAGTGAAGACCTTGCTTTAACAAACAATTTGAATTATGCTGACGATTCAATTGAATTTCAGATTGTAACAGACCAGATTCACAATGACCTGCGCCGGCTTATCGAATATTTGCCCGATGAACAACGGGAGGTGCTTTATTTGCGGATGTATGAAGAAATTAGTTTCAAGGAAATAGCCGATATGACAAATGTCAGTATCAACACAGCCCTTGGCAGAATGCGGTATGCATTGATTAATATGCGTAAAATGGTAAAAGAGAAAAATGTAAGTATTACTTACTAAGATAAATTTCGACCTATTGGCCACAGATTCCTTTAAAACAAGGCAATCTGTGGTATTTTCTTTTCAATTTCCACTTTTTTTTCTTTCATGTAATAAATAGGATAATAATGGCGTTATTGCTGAAGTTAATCACTAAAAAATTGCGTATGAAGAAAAGCTCTACGATGTTTATTACTCAAAGGTTAAATCATGAATACCAAAGCAGTTTTCTGCGGTCAATTGCCAGTTCATTCGATGCTACATACAGGAATGAGGTTCCGGGTGAATTTGCCAGAAAATCGATACTGCAGTTTGCCGGTTCATTCGACATACTTCCTGCCAAAGGAATATGTAAGGTAGAAACCTTTGCCAATTGAAATTATTTTTTCATAAATCCTCGCTGTTTGCGAAAACAGTGAGGGTTTTTTAATGATGAAAAAGATAAAAGTACTTCCAGACCCGAGAATTAATAAGTTTCAGGCACTGATTGATTGGTTTATGGTAAATATGCCGATAGCCGAAACAGAACTGGAATATGATTCTCCTTATCAATTATTGGTAGCCGTCATTCTTTCGGCCCAGTGCACCGACAAAAGGGTGAATTTAATTACGCCGGCTTTCTTTCATGATTTTCCCACTGCAGCTGTTCTGGCTGAAGCATCTGTCGATGCGGTTTTTGAAAAAATAAGAAGCTGTTCTTATCCGAACAATAAAGCAAAAAATCTATTGGGTATGGCTAAAAAATTAGTCATCGAATTCAACGAAATCGTGCCTGAAAAAATTGAAGATCTGGAATCATTGCCAGGAGTAGGGCGGAAGACAGCCAATGTGATTGCTTCTGTTGTATTTAATAAACCCGCCATGGCAGTTGACACCCATGTTTTCAGGGTTTCGGAGCGGATTGGTTTGACAATAAAATCGAAAAATCCCCTTGATTCAGAAAATCAACTCATTAAATATATTCCCGAAGAATTAATTCCAAAAGCCCACCACTGGCTCATTTTGCATGGCCGTTATGTGTGCAAGGCACGAAAACCAATGTGTGAGGCTTGTGGCGTTCGTTCTATTTGTGCTTGGTATAAGAAAAATACTGCGATCTGATCAGTAGATGCTAGTATTTGCCTTCATTGCGAATGCAATTAAAATGAAATTAATTCATAATTGCACTACATTATACTTGAAAAATGCCTATTTTTGTACAAACCCAAAAAAACTTTCATGATCGAGACCGGCCAGCAAGCACCAGATTTTTCAGCCCATGATCAGCATGGCAATACTGTCAGTCTCAACGACTTTAAAGGAAAAAAACTGATAATATATTTTTATCCGAAAGACGATACACCGGGCTGTACAAAAGAAGCATGTAATCTGAAAGATAATTACAATCAATTACTTGACCAAGGATATGCGGTAATTGGTGTAAGCCCTGACTCTGTAGCTTCTCATAAGAAATTTATCACGAAATATACTCTTCCTTTTCAACTACTGTCAGATACTGAATTGAAAATCACCAAGGCCTATGGTGCCTGGGGAGAGAAAAATATGTACGGTAAAAAGTATGACGGATTATTAAGAACAACATTTATTATTGGTGAAACAGGTGTGGTTGAAGAGGTTATTAAAAAAGTGAAAACAGATGATCATGCAGCTCAGATTTTGACGAAACAGAAGTCCTGAAAGATGAGTTGTGAGTAATGAGTTACGAGTATTTCGTACTGAGAATTGACATGTGAATATTGAGATTCTGAAATGAAGATGATGAAGTCAACAATTGTAAATAATAATATATTTGAAATAGTTTAAAACTTCGGTCTCCGGTCAGGTGACTTCAAAAAAAATAGTTTTCAAAAAAAAGTTTAAACAAACAAAGACAAACAATATGACAACTGACAAAGCAAAGGAAAGCGCTGACAAACTGCGTTTGGAAAAACTGAAAGCCCTCGAAGCCACCCTGGGAAATATTGAAAAAGCATATGGTAAAGGTAGTATCATGAAATTGGGTGACAATGCGATTGAGAAAATCGAATGCATTTCTACCGGTTCCATTGGCCTTGATCAGGCCCTGGGTGTTGGTGGATTGCCCAAAGGCAGGGTTACCGAGATTTATGGACCTGAAAGTTCTGGTAAAACCACCCTTGCGTTGCACGTCATTGCCGAAGCCCAGAAGAAGGGTGGTATTGCCGCCTTTATCGATGCAGAACATGCATTTGATCGTTTCTATGCACAGAAACTGGGTGTAGATATTGTAAATCTGCTGATATCACAACCCGATAATGGAGAACAGGCACTTGAAATTACAGAAAACCTTATCCGTTCGGGTGCCATTGATGTCATTGTTATTGACTCTGTAGCTGCACTAACACCCAAGAGTGAAATTGAAGGTGAAATGGGTGATTCGAAGATGGGATTACAGGCACGATTAATGTCGCAGGCACTTCGTAAACTAACAGGCACCATCAGCAAAACCGGGGCTGTTTGCATATTTATCAACCAATTGCGCGATAAAATTGGTGTGATGTTTGGCAACCCCGAGACTACCACCGGCGGTAATGCGCTAAAATTCTATAGTTCAGTTCGTTTGGATATCCGTAAAGTGAGTCAGATTAAAGATGGCGAAAATATTACAGGAAACCGCGTGAAAGTGAAAGTGGTGAAGAATAAAGTGGCGCCCCCTTTCAAGAAAGCTGAGTTTGACATCGTTTATGGTGAAGGAATTTCCCGCACGGGTGAAATCATTGACCTGGGCGTTGAACTGAATATTATTAAAAAGAGTGGTTCATGGTTCAGCTATGGCGAAACACGGCTTGGTCAAGGTCGTGATGGCGTATGCAGCATTATTGCCCAAAACCCTGATCTGATGGATGAACTTGAGGTAAAGATTCGCGAAGCCCTTGCAAAACTGAATTAACATTGAATAATAAGTTTGGCAGCCATATGCTGCCAAACTTATTATTAATTCCTGATAACTGATTTTTTACCTTTCATTTTTGACAGATGTTGAGATTACGTATAGTTTTTTTTGTATTAATAATAGCTTTGTTTTCGTGCAATCGGACAGTTGAAACTGATAGTAACAAAACTGCTTCAGTCTCACCGTTGCAGGCCCTGACTGATTCAATCAGCAAGGATAGTTTAAATGTGCAGTTACTCAACCGAAGGGCGAATCTGTACATCAGGCAACAGAAACTAAATGAAGCGCTGCTGGATATCAATAAAGCCTTGAAAGTTAATCAGAAAGAACCTGATTTGTTTTTATCATTGGCCGAAATCTATTTTCAGTTAGGTAAAAACGAAAATTGTACAGCCTCGCTGCTGAAGGTCATCGAACTTGATCCTGAACAAACTGAAGCATATAATAAGTTAGCCCAGCTAAATTTGCTTACCCAACGCTTCGATATCGCTATTGGTTACAATGATAAATCCTTGGCTATTGATCGCTTTAATCCGAAAACCCTGTATGTGAGGGGAATGATTTTTCTTGCCAGAAAGGATACAGTTTCTGCAATGCGAAATTTTCTATTGTCGCGGGATGCTAAAAATGATTTTTATGAGGTGTTGATTCAAATTGGTGCTATTTATAAAAGGCAACATAACCCAATTGCAGCTGATTATCTGAGGGAGGCTGTGATGCGTTTTCCCGGGTATGCACAGGCACGCTATGAATTTGCCTTATATCTGCAGGAAAATGGTAATCCAAATGCTGCGATGGCACAGTATGACACTTTATTGATGCAGTTTCCGTCAAATCAGTTTGTGTTTTTTAATATTGGCTATCTGTATCTGGTTTATGATCAGCAATTTGATAGTGCCCTCTTCTATTTCGATCGTTCATTGGCGATTGACCCAACATATATTGATGCCTTGTATAATAAGGGTCGAACGTTGGAAGAGATGGGTAAAATGCTTGCAGCCAAAGAAATATATATGGATGTTTTGAAGTTAAGCCCCAATTATGAGCTGGCCGTAGAGGCGTTAAACAGGATCGACCGAAAGAAATAAATTAAGCGGTAAAATCGGGACGTAGGGTTTTCAGATCATCGACCAAATCAGCTCCTGCTATCAGTAATTCAGCATAAATACGGTTCAAATCTGACGCGTCTTTGTCAGTACCTTTAATTTCCAACTCTTTTGCCAGTTGTTGTGGTCGGGGAGCAACGAAATTGGCTATTACACCTTTCATACTATGGGCATCAAATTTTAGCGCGTTGAAATCAAGCGTATCAATATCTTTCTTCAATGATTCCATCCTTTCAGAATATTCATTTATAAAAATATCAATGATTTCAACTACTATTTCTTTGTCGAAATATTGAAATGTGTCAATAAATGAGTTACGGTCAATTACTTTCATATCTGTTTTGATAAAGATGAAGCCAATTTATTTCGTTAATACAAATGTATAAAAAAGATTATTTAACAGGATGGAATATTGCTGAATATCAAAATCCTAACAATGTTCCGACCTGAAAGATTGCCAGTGATACCAAATAGGCCAGAAAAGTTGTATAAACTGCAGTAAACAAGGGCCATTTCCATTGACCAGTTTCCTTCTTAATCGCGGCAAAGACAGCAATACAAGGAAAATATATCAGAATAAATACCATAAAGGACAAAGCTACAAGCGGGGTAATTACAGGTTTTCCGGCATGTTTACCAACAGTGTAACGTTGTTCCTGTAACTTAACAGCAAGTGTTTCAGGGTTTATTTTATCAAAATCTGACTCGTACAATACACCCATTGTTGATATAACAATCTCTTTGGCAGCGCCACCGGCCAGCAAACTTACACCCATTTTCCAATCAAAACCGAGCGGGCGGATGGCAGGCTCGATGAATAAACCGATTCTTCCAATGATGGAGTTTTCGTTCTTTAATCGAAGTCGTTCTCGTTCGAGTAGTGCGATCTCAGTTTTTTCTTGATTCGATGTTTCCTGAACCGTCAATCCCGTTTGATTAAAAACATCACTATTTTCATACTTACTTTTCGTAGCAATTATCCTATTATCGATTGTTGCATCAATTTCTTTGCCCAATGGAAAATAGCCCATCGCCCAAATAATCATAGAAGCCAGCAAAATAATGGTTCCCATTTTTTTGAGGTATTGTAGACCCTTAAACCAGGTTTGCTTGAAAATGGCTTTCGTGGTTGGAATGCGATAGGGTGGCAACTCCATTACAAATGGCAATTCCTGCTTTTGGAAAAGTACTTTTTTAAAGAACCAGGCAAGTAATGCAGCGAAAACAATACCAAGCAAATAAATCCCAAAGAGAAGTGTGCCTTGATACGCCGGAAAAAAGGCACTGATAATCAGTATATAAACCGGATATCTGGCACTACATGACATAAATGGAACAATCATCATGGTTACCAACCGATCGCTTTTATTTTCGATTGTACGTGTTGCCATGATGGCGGGCACATTACAACCGAATCCCATCAGCAAGGGAATAAACGACCGGCCATGAAGCCCTATTTTATGCATTAATTTATCGACAATAAAGGCTACCCGGGCCATATAACCGGTCGTTTCGAGCAAACTCAGAAAGAAAAACAGAATGAGGATATTTGGAAGAAAAACGATCACTCCGCCTAAACCTCCAATGATTCCATCAACGAGTAGATCGCGCAAAAAAATGTCAGGTAATACGTTGAAAAAATATTGTCCCAGAAAACCCATAAACTGTTGTATCCATTGCATTGGGTAGGCTCCAAGAACAAAAGTGGCTTCAAAAATGCCCCACATTATTGATAAAAAAACAGGATAACTCAGGTATTTGTTCGTGAGAATATTGTCAATACTCCGACTTTTTGTTTTCGTATTATGTGTGCTTTGTTCGAATGTTTCGCGCAACGCACCTTCAATAAATCCATATTTAGCATCGGTAATAACAGTTTCTGTTTCTTCATGATAGATTGATTCAATGCGACTTGAATGCGTTTTGGCTGTGGCTAAAATCTCAATGGCATTTGTGCATTGGTTAGTCCGGTTCATTTCGACTTCATCCGATTCAAGCAATTTAATGGCAAGATATCTGGGTGAAACCACATTTGTCACTGCTGAGTTTCCGGTAATATTGATCAGTTTTTGGATTTCCCGGATCGATTTTTCAATTTCAAAACCGTAATTGATATGTATATGCCTGATATCCGGATCATTGTCTTCATATACCTTGATGATACGACGGAATAAATCTTCAATTCCTGTTCCTTTTGATCCAACGGTAGGTATCATCGGAATACCCATCATCCTGGAAAGACTATGATAATCAAATGAATTTCCTTTTATTTGCAGTTCATCAAACATATTCAAAGCGATTACCACCTTGATATCCATGTCCACAAGTTGTGTTGTAAGATAAAGGTTCCGTTCGAGGTTTGATACATCAATTACGTTTAGCACTATGTCAGGAATCTCATTGAAAATGTGGTTTCTCACATAGAGTTCCTCTGGCGAATAACTAGAAATACTATAGGTTCCGGGCAAGTCGGTCAGATGAAAAGTATAGCCATCTAATTTGAAAGTGGCCATCTTGGCGTCGACGGTTACACCGGCATAGTTAGCAACACGTTCCCTTGAATTGGAAGCAAAATTAAACAGGGTAGTTTTACCTGAATTGGGGTTCCCGATGAGGGCAACTGAAATATCCTTTGATCTGATTAGTGGTGAAAGTCGCAATGATTGCTCCAGTTCAAGTACTCCGTTAAACTCATTCTGATGTGCAAGGGTGAGTTCGTTCACAGTCAACACTTCAATGAGTTCGGCTTCGCTTTTACGAAGTGAGACTGCATACCCCAGAATATTGTATTCAATCGGGTCGCGCAGGGGTGCATGTTTGATGACAATTACCTGCTTACCAACAATAAACCCCATTTCGATGATTCGCTTGCGAAATGCTCCTCGGCCCTTTACTTTGGTGATTATCCCTTTTTCTCCCTCTGCTAAATCGGCAAGTGTCATAAACCTTTTTTCGATGATACAAAGGAAATCAAATTATTGCAGGCACTAAATACCCATATTTAGGTATTTGAAATTCTATAAAACTAATAGTTAATCGTTGAAATCGAATAAGTTATCGTCAATTACCGGTTCAATCATTGACTTACTTCGTAACTTATGGATTATCGGAAGTATTAAACTTATTTTTTTGCCCCAATTAATCTCAAATAGTTGTCTGATATCGTGAATTGCGTTTTCACGTGCCGAAAGTCTGTTTTTTTTGAACAGCGTGATGAAATCTTTCATGTCCTGATAAATATCGGTCACGCATTCGGAAATACTTGCCTTGATTGGTTCATTATTTTCAGTTTGATCTTCCAATATCCAGAATTCATCATCATTGCCTAGTTTTTCCCTTAGATCCCGAAAAATTGCTTCCCATTGTTCTTCAGTAACGAAACGCTCAGAAGTCTCAGTATCATCGGGTTGCATCTCTGGAACAAGTGTCCCCCTTAAATATAGCAATGGCGCAAAGCTTTGTAATGTGGTTAATAACGAAGCTTTAGTTTGAGAAGCTGTATTTTCGATCAGATGACAGAATTCTGTAGCGATTGTTACCAATTCTAAAACGTTTCTCGATAAGGTCAGATCTTTGTCAGACATTTTATTCACTTTTAGTTAAAGTAAAAAAGCATGTAATTATTACATGCTTTTATTACATAAGTAATTTATAATTAAATACTTAATGATTTCATAATGACTTCCACCTGATCTTCAAGTTCCTTGTCAACCAGATAGTAATCTTCCCTTTTATTCAATTTACCTTTTACACCAAAATAGAATTTGATTTTTGGTTCGGTGCCTGAAGGTCGAACACTGATTTTGCTGCCATTTTCGGTGATAAACTGCAACACATCCGATTCGGGCAGGTTGATTTTTTCTGTTTTTCCATCGATCACCGACTTACAGGTGCCCGCAAGATAGTCTTTAACCAAAACCAAGGTTGAGCCGGCAATAGCTGAAGGGGGATTGGTCCTGAATCGTTCCATCATTGCTTTGATATCTTCGGCGCCGGCTTTGCCTTTCTTTGTTACCGAAAGGAGTTTTTCTTTATAGAATCCAAACTCAACATAAATATCTTTCAGAAGCTCGAACATACTTTTGCCCTGATCGGCCGCCCAAACGGCAGTTTCGGCAAGCATTACACAAGAAATGATGGCATCTTTGTCCCTGACAAAATCGCCTACCAAGTAGCCGTAACTTTCTTCTCCACCGCCAATAAATGTTTTCTTTCCTTCGTTTTGAAGAATGATATCAGCTATATATTTGAAACCAGTCAATACATCAAATTTGTCAACTTTGTATTTATTGGCCATATCGAACAAAATTTCTGAAGTAACGATGGTTTTTACAATATATTCGTTACCCGTCAGTTTGCCGTTTTCGTTCCATTTGTGCAACAGATAATAAATAAGTAAGGTCGCAGCCTGGTTACCATTGAGCAGAATAAACTCACCCTTCTCATTTTTAACTGCGATTCCAACCCGGTCAGCATCAGGATCAGTAGCCATGACCAGTTCGGCATCTACTTCAATGGCCCGATCGATGGCCATGCTGAGTGCTGCTGGTTCTTCGGGGTTGGGTGATTTAACTGTCGGGAAGTTGCCATCAACAACATTCTGCGCATCAACACCATATACCGATTCAAATCCAACAGCTTTTAAAGCTGCAGGAACAAGGTTCACACCGGTTCCATGGATTGGTGTATAAACTATTTTGAAGTTCTTCTTACGTTTGATCACTTCAGGCGAAAGACTCAGATTTCGTATTTTTTCGATATAAATTTTGTCGAAATCTTCACCCAAAACGGTGATCAATTCGGGCCTAGCATTGAAATTAACCTTTGAAGGATCAGTAATTTTACCAACTTCTGTAATCACATTTTTATCGTGAGGCAAAATTAATTGTCCGCCATCCTCCCAATACGCTTTGTAGCCGTTATATTCTTTGGGGTTGTGCGATGCTGTGATCACTATACCACTTTGGCAACCGAAATACCTGATTGCGAAAGACAGTTCAGGCGTTGGCCGCAAACTTTCGAAAACATAAACATGAATACCATTGGCTGATAAAACCTGAGCAGTTATTTCGGTGAAATATGCACTATTGTTTCGGCAGTCATGGGCGATTGCCATGCTTAGCTTGTCTTTATCAGTAAACATCTTTTTTACATAGTTTGCCAAACCCTGTGTAGCCATGGCAACTGTATATTTGTTCATTCTGTTTGTCCCGACCCCCATTATTCCTCTCAAACCTCCGGTACCGAACTCAAGTTCTCTGTAGAAACTTTCGGTAAGTTCCTGAGGATCATTGTCAATTAGCTGTTTAACTTGTTTAATCGTTTCAGCGTCGTAGGGTTCAGCCAACCATTGCTTTGCTTTTTTTAGTACTTGTGGATCTAAATTACTTTCCATACATTATGTTCTTTTAAGGTTGTTTATTTTTTTGAAACCATCTATCAGCCTTGGTTGATGAATATCCAGAATGATCCCCATTGGATAGCCCGAAAAAGTCATAGCAGACTGCATTCTGGTGATATGATGCTGCATATTTCCGGGTAATGTAACAATCTCGATGAGTACTTCTTCTTCTATTGCCAGGTCAACACTTACCTGATCTTCAATTTTTAAGCCTTTATACTGGATGCCAAACGATGGGTTGCTTCGAAAACGCAGTGTTCTGAGCCTTAGCTCATGCATAAGGCAACTTTTATACACCGATGCCAATACACCTGGGCCTGTGAATTCATGCACTTCTCGGGCAGCGTCATATATTTGGGTAACAAGATTACCTCGCTTAATTTTGTCCATGTATTTCCTCCAAACACATCTTTAAACTGTCACGCCAATAAGGAATCTCAGTTTTTAAGTCGTTTTTGAATTTCGTCTTATTTAATACGCTGTAAAACGGTCTTTTGGTTTTAACCGGATAATCTTTTGATTCTATTGGGATTACCTTACAGCTTATATTCTCTAATTCCATGATTGCAACTGCAAAATCATACCAACTTATCACTCCTTCATTGCTAAAATGATAGATTTCCTTTATTTTTTTTGATGAACAGGTATTGACAATTTTGAATATTGCTACTGCCAGATCAAACGCCCATGTTGGCGTACCAATCTGATCAGAAACGACCCGAATCTCCGGCTTATTAGATCCGACACGGATCATGGTTTTTACAAAATTATTGCCAACAGCCGAATACAACCATGATGTTCTGATAATTACTGAATTTGCATCGTGACTGGATATGATAGACTCAGCATTTGCTTTGGTTCGGCCGTAGGCAGAAATGGGTTTAATTGGATCAGATTCATCATAAGGTTTAAAATTATCACCATCAAACACATAATCAGTTGAAATATGGATAAGCAACGCCTTACTATGCAAACAAGCATCCGCCAGAATCTTTACTGCCTCAGCATTGATCCTATTAGCCAGTTCAGGCTCATCCTCTGCTTTATCAACTGCGGTGTAAGCGGCACAATTGATACAAATATGTATGTGATTTGAAATAAAAAAACTATTAACATCAATTGTTGAAGTGATGTCAAGTTCGGTCAAATCAGTAAAAAACCAATCGATCGATTGGTTTTTCTGTGCAATTTTCTGTAGTTCGCTTCCTAACTGACCTTTACTTCCTGTTACTAATATATTCATATTCAGAGTTATACAATAGTTCTAAAGTAATCGATTGTACGAACAAGACCTTCATCAAGGTTAACTTTGGGCTCCCAGTTCAGCACTTTTTTTGCAAGGCTTATATCGGGTTTTCGTTGCATCGGATCGTCCGAAGGAAGTGGCTTAAAGATCAGTTTTGATTTAGCATCAGTCAGTTTAATCACCTTTTCTGCCAATTCGATCATGGTGAATTCACCCGGATTACCCACATTAACGGGTCCGGTAAAGTCATCACCTGTATTCATCAACCGGATCATGCCCTCAATAAGGTCGTCAACATATTGAAAACTACGTGTTTGCATTCCATTACCATAGATTGTGATATCCTGACCCTGCAATGCCTGAACAATAAAGTTTGAAACTACCCCGACCATCGGCGGGGTGCATTCGGGGACCGTAAGTATTGAAAATCCGGATGATTTTAATTCTAACATTGTTCTGCTGGTGATAATTCACAAACAAAGTTTCAGCACATCGTTTTCCTTCATCATAGCACGACCGCAAACCAATTGGATTCACATGCCCCCAATAGGACTCAACCTGAGGATGTACTTCCGGGTCACCATATACTTCACTGGTTGAAGCCTGAAGCACTTTTGCTTTGATACGTTTTGCCAAACCAAGCATATTGATGGCTCCCATTACCGAAGTTTTTACCGTTTTAATCGGATTATACTGATAATGAACAGGTGAAGCCGGACAAGCCAAATTGTAAATCTCATCAACTTCGACAAAAAATGGGCTTGTAACATCATGTCTAACCAATTCAAAATACGGGTTGTCGAGCAAATGCATAATGTTTTTCTTCTGGCCGGTAAAATAATTGTCCATACAGATTACATCATTGCCTTCGTTGAGTAGCCTTTCGCAAAGGTGTGAACCTACAAAACCTGCACCACCGGTAACTAGTATTCTTTTCATAGTTTATCGTGTTGATTTATAGTGTTTTAAAAATAGTAACGCTTTATTCATTCTTGATACCGATGCAGAAATATTCAAATCCTTCCTGCTTCATTTCTTTTGCATCATAAATATTTCTACCGTCAAAGATGGCAGGTGTTTTGAGTAATTTTTTGATAACTCTGAAATTGGGAAATTTGAATTCAGCCCATTCGGTAACAATAATAAGTGCATCTGCATCAATAAGCGCATCATATTGATCTTTGGCATATTCAATGGTATGACCAAAAATTCGTTCACCTTCTTCCTTGGCTACCGGATCATAAGCCCTAACTTTGGAACCGGCTTCGAGCAATTTACCAATAATAACTCTTGAAGGGGCTTCACGCATATCATCAGTGTTGGGCTTAAATGAAAGTCCCCACACGGCGATTGTTTTATCTTTCAACTCACCCTTAAAATACTTATTGAGCTTGTTGAACATAACCGATTTTTGATCGTCATTTACATCTTCAACTGCCTGAAGAACACGAAGTTCATAATGATACGATTTGGCTGTTTTGATGAGTGCTTTCACGTCTTTAGGGAAACAGGATCCACCATAACCGGTGCCTGGATAAATAAAGTGTGTTCCGATCCGACGGTCAGAACCAATGCCTTTACGTACCATATTCACATCAGCACCAACGATTTCACACAGATTAGCTATGTCATTAATGAAACTGATTTTGGTTGCCAACATAGCATTGGCTGCATATTTGGTCATCTCAGCTGAAACAATATCCATAAAAACAACCGGATGGCCGTTCATGGTGAAAGGCTTGTATAAGCGTTTCATTAAATCCTGTGCACGCTCAGAATCCAAACCAACTACGATTCGATCTGGTTTCAAAAAATCGTCAACGGCAGCACCTTCTTTCAAAAATTCAGGATTAGATGCAACATCAAAAGGTATATTGACACCTCGTTTATCCAATTCACCCTGAATTGCTTTACGGACTTTTTCGGCCGTGCCAACCGGAACAGTACTTTTAGTTACTATCAGCAGATAATCCTGCATATGTCGACCCACTTCACGGGCTACCTCAAGCACATATTTCAAGTCAGCGCTTCCATCTTCATCAGGTGGCGTGCCAACAGCACTGAAAACTACCTGACAATCCTGAAGAGTTGGTCCAAGCTCGGTTGTAAAGAACAATCGTTTCTTGTCAACATTTCTTTGTACCATTTCTTCCAATCCTGGTTCGTAAATAGGGATAATTCCTTTATTAAGGTTATCCACCTTATTCTTGTCAATGTCAACACAATGAACGTCAATACCTACTTCTGAAAAACATGTACCTGTCACCAATCCAACGTAACCTGTACCCACAATCGTAATTTTCATAAATCCAAATTTTGTTAAAACATTGTTAATTAATTTCTTAAATATTTTATTGTTGTAAAATCTCTGATTTTAAAGATAAAGATAAATCAATTTGATAAGTTTCAACCACAATCTTGAAAAATTCCTTCCATTATTTGAAAAACAATCGTTGTTGCCAACGCGAATTTTTTATTGGGAATTCATTCCATCAATCTGGGGTTTTCTATTTGAGCCATTTATCCAGCCAGTTATAAAATCTCCGTTGCCAGAGTACGCCATTTTGAGGTTTCAGAACCCAATGGTTTTCATCAGGGAAATACAGGTATTCCGCAGGTATCCCTTTAATAACTGCTGCATTGAATGCTTGCATGCCCTGTGATGCAACAATACGGTAATCCAGTTCACTGTGGACAACCATGATAGGTGTGTCCCATTTGTTAACGAATTTATGGGGCGAATTTGCATAGGAATTTTGGGCAATTTTATTGTTTTTGTCCCAGAATGGGCCACCAAGATCCCAATCAGCAAACCACATTTCTTCGGTTTCAAGGTATTGTGATTCGAGGTTGAACATGCCATCATGGGCGATGAATGCCTTGAAACGTTTGTTGTGATTTCCCGCAAGCCAATACACTGAAAAACCGCCGTAACTGGCTCCAACAGCACCTAATTTGTCGCTATTGACATATGGTTCTTTTGCAACTGCATCAATGGCAGATAAATAATCTTTCATGTTTTGTCCACCATAATCACCACTGATTTGTTCGTTCCATTCCCTTCCAAATCCGGGCAGTCCGCGACGATTGGGAGCGACTATGATGTAATCATTTGCCGCCATCATCTGGAAATTCCATCTGTACGACCAGAATTGACTCACTGTACTTTGAGGCCCGCCCTGACAATAAAGTAAAGTCGGGTATTTTTTTGTGGCATCAAAATGCGGGGGATAAATGACCCAGGTGAGCATTTGTTTATGGTCAGTTGTTTCAATCCAACGTTCTTCAACTTTTCCCAGGGCAAGTTGGTCGAAAATTTGTTTATTCACATAAGTAAGCTGTGTTTGATTACCATCTGATTCATTGATAGCGAATAATTCGGTTGGCATTGACATCGACATTTTTGTTCCAATCAGGCGATCTCCGGCAGGAATGACCGAGGTGTAATCGTGAATACCATCTGTTATTTTTCGAATACTATTTGAGGCCATTTCAAGTTTGTATATTTGATCGAGAGCATGCCAGTTACTGATGAAATAAACTGATTTGCTATCATCTGACCATGCTAAACCATGGGCATCCTGATCAAATTTTAAGGTGTAATTCGTTCTCATGCGTGATTTCAATTCCATTACCATTAAGCGCACTTTATCGGCTTCAAATCCTTCACGTTCCATGCTTTCCCATGCCATAAACCGACCGTCGGGCGAAATAACCGGTGCAACATCATAACCCATCATACCCTCAGTAAGATTCTTTGTTTTACCACTGGCAATTTCATATAGGTAAATATCAGAATTTGTCGAAAAACTGTAATCTTTTCCTGTTTTTTTCCGGCAAGTGTAAACAACTCCTTTACTGTCAGGTGTCCATGTAATTTGCTCCATTCCACCAAAAGGTGCCAGCGGTGTTTCATAGGGTTCATTGGCCAAAACATCTTTTGAATTTAAAAGTGTTTCACCGTTATAATCAGCAACAAAAACGTGGCTGTATGAATCTACCCAATGATCCCAATGGCGATACATCAAATCATTCATTACCCTTCCAGAACTTTTCGGAAGATCAGGATAAATATCAGCGACGGTTTGGTTTGTTTTCACATCAGCGATAAAAGCGATTTTCGTTTGATCAGGGGCATAACAGAATCCATTTAATCCGCCTTCAACCTCTGAGATTTTAACACGGTTTGATCCATCAGGATTCATTTCCCAGAGTTGCATACTTCCGGATTCGGCTGACATAAAACCGATTCGTTTTCCATCAGGCCGCCATCTGGGATTATATTCACCAAATGTTGTATTTGTTATTCGCACAATCGCACCACCATCCGTAGGAATGGTATACAATTCTGAATTTCCTTTATTTTGCTCCAAATCATAGTAAGTAAGCCCAAATAGTACTGATTTTTCATCAGGTGAAAGCGCGATTTCGCCGATTCTACCCATCGACCACAGTACTTCAGGAGTCATCAGGTCACTTTTCAGGATGAGATCTTTGGGTCCAATAGGAGCAGAGAGTTGTTTTTCAGGTTTCTCTGTTGTTGTGTTACATGATTGAAAACCAACAAAAACCAACATGGAGATGGCTACAAATATTCGATTCATTTTTATAGAATTTATTAAGTAATATTCAGGGTACTAAATTAGAAAAATTATCCGGCACATTGATATATCTGCCTACTTCAGACGCACAATAGCAGGAAATCCATTGATAAATACATCTTGTTCACGATTTGGTTTTTCTGTTTCTATCCAATCCTCATTATCGTCAAGGTAATTGATGGCAATTACCTCGGAACTGAACCGATACCGAATCTTGGTTTTTATTTCAGGATTTAGGTCAGTTGTTGACCAAATCACTGCAAATAATGATTTATCGTATTTATTTTCAAATAAATAGCAATATATTTCCGGACTTTCATTGAGCACTTCCTTTAAGACACAATCGCCCAATAATTGCTGGAATTCAGCAAATACATGAAATGACATTTTCGGAATAAACGATTTACCGGCTGAGCTACATAGCCCGGATCGTGAATGAAGCACTGAATTTCTGTTTTCATTGGCGAAAAAATACCAATATACTGCATCTGCATTGTTCCTTAGTAAGAATAGTGCCGCACGAAGACCCCAGGCTGCCTGTTGCATTTCGGTAACACATTCCGGATGGTCACACGTCTCGCCACCACCATAAGAGTCATAACCAAATTCGGTAATTATCAATGGTTTATTGGGTAAGTTGCTATTCCTGAATTTGCTAAGATTTCGAACTCCATGAAGTTCTGATCGTTGATCCTCAGGAAATACACTAATTCTGTTGCCCTGTTCGTCGAAGGTGTGTGAATAAAAATGTCCGTTAATTCCGTCAAGGTTTTTTAGGGAAGTTGCATCTAATTTTGATCCTATATAATTGTCATATTCGTACTTTTCGAAGGCCTTGAAAGTCGCCTGGAATGCTGCCGGAAAAACTTTAATTTCACTTTTTGAAGCCCTGATTCCGGCGGACATCCCCGATAAAATCTGATTATAAAAACCAGTGGGATAATCCCAGGGTTCATTTCCAACTTCTACAATATCAATCAATTGCATTTTGTTTCCAAAGTGATTTCCAAAATCGATACCATATTGATACGCATCTTCAAAAGGGTTTTTCCATAACGAATCAGAAAAGGTAAGCTGCTGAAAATGAATACTTGCGTCGATTGAAAAACCTGCTTGTTTCCAGGATGAATATTCCTTGTCCCAGTTTAACCAATCATGGACCTTTGTGCCTTTCCTTGTCATTTCGTCGTAATCAGCCTTATCACCGGGTTTAATGATATCCCAGTTCATGTTGTGGTAGGAGCGGGCGAGGTTTCCGATTCTGTTGTATTTGGACGCACCTTCCTGAGACGGAATATTTTCAGCATTCGTATTAAAACCCCAGCCCCAGAAACCATTAATACCAATTCTTTCCCGCATGATTTTATTATTTGGAAGCATCACTTCCGCTTTTCCGTACGGTCCGTATCTATCATAAACTTTTAACTCCCAAATAGTTGCTTTCGCGTAGCTGGACATATCCAATGTATGTACCAACCGAAGATATCTTGCTTCTTCGGGTTTTTGCAGAATTATCGGCAGCATTGCGATGGCCTGAGGTTCCAAATCAGCAATTTTTTTCCAGTATGTTTTGTCAGTTGAAATCTGAATTTCGCTTTTCACAATGTTTTTCCCGCACATATGACGTGTGTAAATCTGTCCAATCTCAACTATCTGATGAAAATCAACCTCGATAAAAACCGTCGGTAAACGATCCATGGCAGCTATTTCAAAAACATCAAAAGCTGAATTGCTTACAAGTGAAATGCTTATAATTTGTTCATAATCAATTAAATCGACTGATTCTATTTGATAGTTATCTGTTGGTAAAAACTGGGTGATAAGATGGAAATTCTGAGTGGTTTCTACAAATAATTTGACCGTATCAATAAGCTGAAGTTTACTCGATAACATCATAAAATGGGATGGAGAAACTAGCGGGATTGTCATGCGAAACTTTGCATCTGCCTGTTTTTCATTGATTTCAACTTTGGTGTTTGTGTTATAATCGAATGCTTTACTCATATAACGGACCACAGATTGTTGAATTTTTTCAGCCAGATTGTTCATTCTTGGCATTGAAATGTAATTATCAGGTAATACAGATTCTGATTCCCAATAGGTATTGATATTGTTGTCATGAGCAAATGAAAGATTTTCACCTCCCGAAGCAATAAAAGTGGCATTCTCAGAAAGTGGTGAAATTCTTCCGGCATCAGGAAAATACTGTGCCCGGGCAATGGAAAAACAGAGTAGAAATAGTATTGTAAGATTTTTATTTCTCACCAGAATCTAATTTCACCAAAGATAAGCGATAATGATTAGTTGAATGAGTCGTTCATGAAGAAAAATAAAAAAAGCCATTACATTGATTTGTAATGACTTAATTTTCGTAGCGAGACCGAGAGTTGAACTCGGGACCTCCGGGTTATGAATCCGACGCTCTAACCATCTGAGCTACCTCGCCGTATTTTGGAGGCGCAAAGGTAGTAAAACTTTCCACTTTACAAAAGAAACCGAAAAATTCAAAAATTTATCGGATAGATTTTTAACAAAAACTAACAATTTACTATTGAAGAATAATTAATTTTGCAATCTGATTAAAAAACATTCACAATTAAAAAGACTAAAATGAAAAAATTGATTATCGCATTTGGGTTATTTCTTAGCACTGCTTTCATACTTGATGCGCAGGAAGTAAAACCTCTTACCACCAGTACAAATGGACCTGAAATTAGCTTTACCGAATTGGTTCACGATTACGGTAATGTAAAGTTGAATGGTGATGGAACTTGTGAATTTGAGTTTACCAATACCGGAAATGAACCTTTGATTTTATCTCGTCCTAAATCTTCTTGCGGTTGTACTGTGCCTACATGGCCCAATCAACCAATTTTACCGGGGGAGAAAGAAAAAATAAAAGTTACTTACAACACGAGCAAAGCCGGTGCTTTTAACAAGACTATTACAGTTACTTCCAATGCAAAGGTGAATAATAATATTGTCCTTCGCATTAAAGGTACAGTGGTTGCACCAACCGAAGAAGCATTACCTTTAAAAAAGAATGATCTTGCGCCTGCAACAAAATAATTGAATATTTTTATAAAGACCGGTGATATTCGCCGGTCTTTTTGTTTAATCTCCGTTCTTATGCCAAGTATTTCAATGAAGGGGCAAACAATGCCCGAGTCACCCATCCGCAAATTGGTTCCTTTTGCTGATAAAGCGAAACAACGAGGAATAAAGGTTTTTCACCTGAATATTGGTCAACCTGATATAAAAACGCCGGAAATAGCTCTTGATGCTGTTCGTAATTTTAATGCCAAAGTAGTTGAGTACAGCCATTCAGCTGGTATTCCATCTTACAGAAAAAAATTGGCGGAGTACTACAAGAAACATAATATTCACATTACTGCTGATGATATTATAATTGGTGCCGGAGCTTCTGAAGCCTTATTATTTGCTTTTCAGTCGATTATGGATCCGGGTGACGAAGTGATAATTCCTGAACCATTCTATGCCAATTATAACGGTTTTGCAATTAACTCCGGAATTATTGTTACACCAATTTTCTCTTCAATAGACACTGGTTTTGCATTGCCACCAATTGCTGATTTTGAAAAATCAATCACATCCAGAACAAAGGCTATCCTGGTTTGTAATCCGAACAACCCGACAGGTTATTTATATTCAAGGGAGGAGCTCGAAACACTTCGGAAACTTGTCATCAAGTATGACTTGTATCTAATTGCAGATGAAGTATATCGTGAGTTTTGTTATGACGGACATACCCATTATTCATGCATGCATTTGGAAGGAATCGAAAATAATGTTATTCTGATTGATTCTGTTTCAAAAAGGTACAGTGCTTGTGGAATGCGTATTGGTTGCATGATTTCAAAAAACAAAGAATTGATGCAGACCGCTTTGAAGTTTGCACAGGCACGGTTAAGTCCACCAACTTTTGGCCAGATTGCCGCTGAAGCTGCTATTGATACACCTGATGAATATTTTACTGAAGTACTGCACGAATATCTTATGCGGCGCAATGTAGTGGTGGACGCTATTAACAAAATGCTGGGTAGTTTTTGTCCAAACCCAAAAGGAGCTTTTTATGTTGTAGCACGTTTGCCTATTGATGATTCAGATCGCTTTTGCCAGTGGTTGCTTGATTCATTTGACTTCGAAAAACAAACGGTGATGTTGGCTCCAGCCAGCGGTTTTTATTCAACACCGGGTAGGGGTAAAGACGAAGTGAGAATTAGTTACGTTTTGAATGTAAACGATTTGCATCAGTCTATGAAAATTCTCGCTGAGGCGTTGAAGATGTATCCTGGAAGAACAAATTAGCTTATTGTATAGAGTTTAATCTAATTATATATAAAATCAGGATAAAGCAAGTACTTTTTCCTGATTTTTTTGTAATTATCCAGGTCCGGTTTCCAGCTATTCCTGATTGCTTCTGGTGAAAGTCCTGCCTCAATATCTATTCGAAGTTGATCGGTTCCTGCAAGCTTGTCAAAATATCCGTTGAAGTAATTTTTATTTGGTGAGAGTATTTTGTATGTATCAAGAAGCCAGAACAATTCAATCTGTTTTGGATTATTGGAATAGTTTTCAGCAAACCCTCTCAGATTACAACCATAACAATGTTGACCTTCCAAAAACACTTTTTCTCCTTTCGGAATGAACATGAATGAACCCTGAACATACTCAGGATGGCCAAATACCTGAAATGGGAATTCTGTTCCACGACCAACACTCACAATGGTGCCTTCGAAAAGACATAGGGAAGGGTATAAATATATGGCTTCCCAGGTCCTTAAATTAGGTGAAGGCGGAACATTTAATTTGCTGATATTGTTTCTGTTATAGTTTATGAGAGGGATCACTTTCAGATCACATTTTACTTTATTCGCCAGCCAGTTTTCACCGTTTACCATCATCGCATATTCGCCTATGGTCAACCCATAAACAATAGGAACTGGATGCATGCCAACAAACGACCGGAAATTTGTATCCAACACCGGACCATCGATATAGAACCCATTCGGATTAGGTCGATCCATTACAATGAGTTTGATATTGTTCTCTGCACAAGCCTCCATCATATACGAAAGTGTCGAAATATAAGTGTAGAACCTTACGCCCACATCCTGCAAATCGAATAAAATGATGTCAATACCTGCTAGGTCAGAAGGGTCGGCTTTTTTCTTTTGGCCATATAATGAAACAATGGGCAGCGAAGTTTTGGCATCAAATGCATTGTCGATTATCTTACCCGCCTCTTCATTTCCTCTAAAACCATGTTCAGGTGTAAAAATACACTTCACTTCTATTCCTATTGCTAGTAATGTGTCAAGAAGATGCATTTTACCAATTATTGATGAATGATTTACAACCAACCCCACTTTTTTATCCTGAATATCAGAAAGATACATCGATAATTGTGAGGATCCGTTCACAACGGTTTCGGAGTTATTCAATTCAATTTTTTGTGAAATAATTGAGGTACAACACAGATTGCTGATGAGGATCAAACAAGCAAAAAATCGCGTAATGTGTAGCGAAGCCATACATTGTATATTTTTGCAATGATACTACAAAAATGAGACCTGCTTCCTATATTGCTGCAAGATTATTCAGACTTTCGAACCAATATGTTTCTTCAACGATTATTCGTATTGCTATCCTGAGCGTTGCCATTGGTTTAGCTGTTATGATAATATCTGTCGCTATTGTTGTTGGTTTTAAAAATCAGATACGTGATAAAGTAATTGGTTTTATCGCTCCCATCAAAATAGAAGTACTCGACAATAATGCCTCCATCGAGACTAAACCTTTTACATTTAGTAATGAACTGTTTGAAACGATAAATTCTGTTGAAGGGGTAAGTCATTGTCAGGGAATTATTTATAAACCAGCACTCATTAAAACCACTGATCAGATTCAGGGAGTTGTGCTTAAAGGTGTAGGGAGCGATTACGACCAAACTTACTTTCTGAATAAAATTATTGACGGTAAAATCCCTGATTTTTGCGATACTTCAGCCTCTGTCCAGGTTCTTATTTCAAAACATATTGCCGATAAATTAAGAGTAAAAACTGGTGATTTTTTACGATTTTGGTTTGTGTCGACAGATCAGCAACATACCCGAGGAAGGAAGTTTGAAGTATCTGGTATTTATGAGACTGGCTTACTCGAATTTGACAGGTTATATGTTTTCGCTGATGTGAGACATTTACAGAAATTGAATAACTGGTCTGGTAATCAGTTCAGTACAGTTGAAGTGTTGGTTCATGATGTCAATATGATTCAGAAAGTCAACGATCAATTGTATCAGGAATTACCTGTCGATTTATCATCCGGAACAGTTCGGGAGTCTTATCCCCAAATTTTCGACTGGCTTGATTTGCAGGATATTAATGTTATTATTATCATTGTACTGATGGTGCTTGTTTCGGGTATTACCATGTTAGGTACCTTATTGATTATTATTCTTGAAAGGACGTCGATGGTTGGTTTGTTAAAGGCTCTTGGTGCCTCCAACAGTCTGATTCGCAATATTTTTCATTCTTTGTCTCTGTCAATTTTGCTTCGGGGCATCATTTTTGGAAATCTTTTTGGAATTGGATTCTGTTTGATTCAATCCTATTTCGGCATTCTCAAGCTGCCTTCCGAATCGTATTATCTTTCAGAAGTCCCGATTTATATATCTGTTTATCAGGTGTTATTGATAAATGTTGGCACGCTAATTCTTTGGGCAGTCATGCTTTATATACCGGTGACGGTAATTAATAAAATAAATCCATCCAAAGCAATTCGCTACGAATAGCTACTTATGCAGGCATGATTGAAAATTATCAGGAATTAATTTGATTTTTTTCAAATCTTGCATTACATTTAGACTTTCTAAGACAAATACATTTATGAAAATTGAATTAACCGTAATTGAACCATTGAAAGGATATGGAGCCTTAAAGTTTGGTCAAACAATAAATGATGTTGTTTCCCTTTTAGGTGATGCTGAAGAAATTGATGAAATTGACGAAGATGATATGATGAATACGGTTATTCTTCATTATTGGGATCTTGGCATTTCGGTTTTCTTTGAAGGTATAGAAAAATCGGTCGTTTCATGCATCGAGACAGATGATATGGATTCATTGATTTTTGGAGTGAAGGTTTTTGATCTTGACAAAGATCAGCTTATTGCGTTGATGAAAAAAAATGGATATAAAGAGTACGAGATTGAATTGGAGGAAGGTGAAAACCGGTTGTCATTCGAAGAAGGCCTCATCGATTTCTTTTATGCCGGCGGTGAGCTAATTGCCGTTAGCTGGGGAGTGTTGATTAACGAAAAAGGTGAGATTGAGCAATTCTAGCTGCTAATTTCTGGTGGCACGAGGATGAAAACTCAGTATTGTTTCCCGTAGAAATTCACGGTTTATATGTGTATAAATTTCTGTCGTTGTGATACTTGCGTGTCCTAACATTTGTTGAACAGCCCTCAGATCTGCGCCACCTTCAAGCAGATGGGTGGCAAATGAATGTCTGAAAGTATGCGGACTGATGTTTTTTTTGATTCCTGCATTATCTGCAAGTTTTTTCACAATCAGGAAGACCATCTGGCGGCTTATGCTTTTACCCCGATCTGTTAGAAATATAATGTCAGTTGCCTTTCGTGAGATAGCAATATGTACACGTTCGTCCGTAATATACTGATTTATAAGTGAAAGTGTATGTGCTCCGATGGGAACCAATCTTTCTTTGTCTCCCTTGCCAACGATGCGAATAAAACCTTCCTGCTGAAAAATATTACTGATTTTTAATCCGGTCAGTTCTGAAACCCTTAAACCACAACTATACAAGGTTTCGATAATTGTTTTATTTCTAAAACTGTTTTTTTGACTCAGGTCAATGTTGGTAAGCATCAATTCAATTTCGGAGGCTGATAAAACTTCAGGAAGCTTTCGCCCGAGTCTTGGCGATGATATTAATATAGATGGGTCATTATCAATGATTTGTTCCTGAATAAGGTAAGTGAAAAATGATTTTAATCCGGATAATATCCTGGCCTGTGAATATGCACTGAAGCCCAAATCAAACAATTGTTTGATGAATGCCTGAATATTGTTTTTATTGATCTTTTGCAGATCAAAATCCGTATTTGAAGTTGAAAGAAATTGTGTGAAAAGAGTTAAATCGCGTGTATACGCCTCAATGGTATTGTCAGAAAGCGACTTTTCCAGCTTCAGATATGCAATATATCCTTTTTGTATGGAAGGGGTAAAGTGCATTTTAATGTGTTGAAATTATTATGTCCATAACAATACGGTGTTACTATCACTTACAAATGCCAAAATTGAAGATAACACTTAAATTGTTGTTAATAACCAAATATTCAAACTGTTTGTAATTAAAAGTGCATGAATTGGAATCCAAATCATGCACTTCTAAGGCCTATTTGAAAGAAACTATAAAGGAGCGTAGCAGCAACGAACAGGAGAATGAATGACTCCGGAATCTTTCAGTGATTTAATGGCTTTTTCAACATCTTTCTTGTCAATACCGGTTATTTCTGCGATCTCACCAGGTCTGAGTGGTTTAGTAGCCGATTTCAAGCTTTGAAGAACTTTTTCTTTTGTTTCCATTGTTGTGATCTGTTTGTTTAATCAAGTGAATGAATGACCAATCCTGACCTGAGTTTCGGTTCGAACCAGGTCGTTTTGGGTGGCATAATATTACCCGAATTGGCAATATCAATTAATTGTTTCATTGAAACGGGAAATAGTGCAAATGCAGCGGCCATTTCCCCTGAATCTACACGATTTTTCAACTCAGCTAATCCTCTGATTCCACCAACAAAATCGATTCGTTTAGAACGGCGCAGGTCGGTTATATCAAGTAAAGGATTCAATACCTGATTGGTGAGGATAGTTACATCAAGTACACCTATTGGATCATTATCATCGTAAGTGCCTGGCTTTGCCTTAAGTGAATACCATTTACCGGACAAATACATCGAAAAATTGTGTAAACCAGAAGGATGATAGATTTCAGTTCCAATTTCTTTTACCCCAAAGTTTTCCTGAAGTTTTTCGATAAATTGTTCAGCATTGTTCCCGTTTAAATCCGTAACTACTCTATTATAATCAATGATAGTGAGCTGATTGTCAGGAAAATGAACTGCCAGAAAAAAGTTATACTCTTCTTGTCCGGTATGATTTGGATTATTGCTCTTTTTTTCATTTCCAACCAGGGCGGCAGCGGCAGTGCGGTGGTGCCCGTCAGCAACATAAGTTGCAGGCAATTTTCCAAACAGGTTTATTATTTGCTGAATTGTTGCTGGATCTTCAATTACCCAAAAATGATGCCCAAAACCATCATTGGAAATAAAATCAAAGATGGGCTTGTTATTCGTAACAACATCTTTAACAATCGTATCAATTTCAAGCTGAGCAGGATAAGTAAAAAAAACTGGCTCCATATTGGCATTGGTAATCCGAACATGTTTCATCCGATCTTCTTCCTTATCAGGACGGGTTAGCTCATGCTTTTTAATAACATTGTGCATATAGTCATCCACACTGGCGCATCCAACTATTCCGAATTGTGTTTTCCCGTTCATTGTTTGCGCGTAGATATACAGATATTCTTTTTCGTCCTGAATAAGCCAGCCGTTCTTGCGAAATAATTCAAGGTTTTCCTTAGCTTTGTTGTATACAACTTCACTGTGCAAATCAATTTCAACCGGAAGGTCAATTTCAGGTTTAATGATATGTAATAAACTATATTGATTGCCTGCTGCTTCAATCCGTGCTTCATTCGAATCGAGCACATCATAGGGTCTTGAAGCCAATTCCTTTACAATATCAACAGGTGGCCGCCAGCCTTTAAATGCTTTTAATAATGCCATAAATAGTATTTTATCGGTTTTTACCAGGTTTTTACATGCATTGATTCTTCTTCATATTGCGGGTCATAATTACTGTCATTGTTTTTCTGCAGGGATGTAATTAGCGCACCAAGCATTTTTGTCATTTCCATGAGTTGATTGCGCGATTCAATTTCCTGATCTTCAGAAATATAACTGCATCTGACGGCAATAGAAGTCAAAACAAGGCATTCACGCACCGAAGATTTTGCCAGTTTAAGTTGCTCAACAAATTGAATCTTATTAAAGGCAGATCCTTCAGCAATATAAACAGGAATTTGTTGTGCAATTTTATGAATTCTTCCATAAAATGAATTGTGTGGGTTGTCCGGGGATTCCTGAAAGCTGTCATGAACCCAAACTACATAATCAATGGCCTTGTTATAGATTCTGAGATCTTCGAATCTGAAGAAGATGGGGGCTTTTGTAAATTGTGTATTCATTAGAATAGGGTATAAATAAACGGGTGGTTTCAAATTGATGTTTTTGAAGCCACCATTGATTGATTAGTTAACTTTAAACCGTATATCATTGTTTTCAAAAAATGCAATGATCTGATTGGCAGCCGCAATTCCGGCGTTGATGTTGGCTTCTTCTGTTTGCGCACCCATTTTCTTTGGTGAAAAGAATAGTCTTTTTGAGTATTCAGTTAATGCTGATGCACAATCAGGTTGAACGTCGGAAACATAGCAGAAGTCTTTTCGGTCAGCAAAAATCCTTATGAGATCATCTTCGTTGATTACCTCTTTACGTGCCGTATTGATCAAAACAGCATTTCCAGGCATGCTTGAAAGTAATGCGTAGTTGATTGATTTTTTTGTTTCAGCAGTTGCAGGTATGTGTAAGGAAACAAATTGACAGGTTTTATATAATTCTTCAACAGAACCAAGTACAGTTACACCATCTTTTTCGATTTCCTGTTTCGATACAAATGGATCAAAGGCAAAAACATGCATCCCGAATCCTTTGGCGATCCGTGCGACATTTTTTCCGACATTTCCATAGGCATGAATACCGATATTCTTGTCTTTCAATTCGGTGCCTGATGAACCATCAAAGTGATTTCTTAATTGAAAAATAACCATGCCAAATACCAGTTCAGCAACAGCATTGCTGTTTTGACCGGGAGTATTCATCACAACAACACCTTTTTCAGTAGCTGCTGCCAGATCAACATTGTCGTATCCGGCACCTGCACGTACAACAATTTTCAGATTTTTGCCATTGTCAATAACATCCTTGTCGACTTTGTCGCTTCTTATGATTACAGCATCTGCATCCTGAGCTGCTAGTATAAAATCAGATTGCTGGGTATACTTTTCCAGAAACACACAGTTGTAGTTTGCTTTTGCAAAAATTGCTTTGATTTGATCGGAAGCGACTTTGGCAAAAGGCTTATCTGTAGCAACGAGTACTTTTTTCATAAATAGTTGTTTTACAATTATTTAATATTATTTTTTCATATTTTCAAATTCCTGCATCACAGCTACCAATGCTTCAACACTTTCGTAAGGAAGTGCATTATAGATGGAAGCCCTGAATCCACCGACATCGCGGTGTCCCGGAAGACCTACCATTCCACGTGAAGATGCGAAATCGCTGAATTCTTTTTCGAACGGAACGTATGCATCTGTCATAACAAAGCAAACATTCATTCTTGATCGATCCTCTTTCAAAGGAACTGTCGCTATGAACAATGGGTTACGATCAATTTCGTTATACAATAAATCAGCTTTGCGAATGTTAACTTTCTCCATCTCAGCAACACCACCCATATTTTTTAGCCATTTCAGGGTTTGCAATGCTGCGAAAATGGGCACAACCGGAGGTGTATTAAACATCGATTCCTTATCGATGTGTGTTTTATAATTCAACATAGTCGGTATCTTGCGATCAACTTTACCGAGAATATCGTTTTTAATGATCACAAAGGTTACACCGGCAGGGGCAAGGTTTTTTTGAGCACCACCATAAATCAAGGCATATTTTGAAACGTCAATTACCCGGCTGAAAATATCGGATGACATGTCAGCAACTAACGGAACAGGTGATTCAATTTGATGCAGGATTTCGGTTCCGAAAATGGTGTTGTTTGTGGTGATATGGAAATAGTCGGCATCGGCAGGGATATTGAATCCCTTCGGGATATAGTTGAAGTTTTTGTCCTCTGATGAGGCAACAACTTCCACCTCGCCAAAGCCTTTGGCTTCTTTAATGGCCTTACGGGCCCATTCACCTGTGTTGAGGTACGCTGCTTTCTTTGAAAGAAGATTAAATGGTATCATACTGAATTGCAGACTTGCACCACCTCCCAGAAAAACAACCGAATATCCTTCGGGAATATTTAATAATTCTTTAAACAGGGATTGGGCTTCTTCAACAACTGCAATAAACTGTTTGCTTCGGTGTGAAACCTCCATAAGTGATAAACCCATACCAGCAAAGTCGATCAGCGCTTTGGCTGTGTTTTCAATCGTGTAGTGAGGCAGGATGGATGGTCCTGCATAAAAATTGTGTTTTTTCATAATTGAAAAGAATTAATATTTATCAGTAAAATTAGCCATTTTGAATTACGACAAAGGTAAAATAATTCATTTATTGTGAAAAAATTAACTAACAAAAAAAATCTAATTTCGCCGGACTTTTTATTTAGTAAATATGATGAATTCTAAGGAGAGATTGGCGGCATTTTGTCGGTTGGGGAACCTGTTAAAAATCGTGATTCCACCTGAAAATCGATGTATAAGTGACAATATTATTGTCCCGTCTCATGAGGAGCAAAAAGCCCTTGATGAATTGCAACTGGCGGTTTCAGCAAGCATACACCATAACCCATGGTTCACTCCGACAGGTATTTATCAGGCTATCGAAGGACTCAATGTTTTATTGGAAACTGTAATCCTTTCAAATTGGGCAAATTTTTACAATATACCTGACAAAGCTCAATCGAAAAGAGTTGGAGTAGTTATGGCTGGAAATATTCCTGCGGTTGGGTTCCATGATTTTTTATGTGTGCTTATTTCCGGAAATATTTTTGTTGGTAAACTCTCGGGTGCAGATATGTTCCTGATTCCTGCCATCGCACAACTATTAGTTGCCATAGATGGCAGGTTTAGTCCTTATATATTTTTCACAACTGAGCGACTTTCCGGATTTGATTACGTTATCGCCACTGGTAGTACAAATACATCGAGGTATTTCAATTATTATTTTGGCAAATATCCGAACATAATACGTTCAAACAGAAATAGTATCGCCGTCTTATCAGGTAATGAAACAACAGAAGAGTTACAATTGTTGGCAACTGATGTTTTTAGTTATTTTGGATTGGGTTGCCGCAATGTGTCGCTATTATTTGTTCCGGGTGGGTATAATTTTGAAAAAATGCTTGAGATTTTCACCCATAATCCGGAACTTATTAACCACTCGAAATACTTTAATAATTATGAATATAACAAAGCAATACTGTTAATCAATGCTATCAGTCATTATGACAATGGAACGGTTTTGTTGAAAGAAGATGAATCCATCAGTTCCTCGGTTTCGGTGTTGCATTATAAATTTTACAATAATGTTGATGAAGTTAACCAATGGATTGACTCAAATGGGGAACGAATACAGTGTGTTGTTTCGGGAAGCAAAAAGGTTTGTCATTCCATTCCGTACGGTCAATCCCAAACACCCATTGTATCAGACTATGCAGATGGAGTTGATACCATGAAATTTTTGTTAAGTCTGTAAAATGCCGGAATTTTTCGAATGATAATCATCAAAATGCACTGTCATTTGTAGTAGTATTTCACAATTTAATTCCCTAAATTTTTTGTAAATATGGTTAAATAACTGTAAATGAATAAGATACATTCCTTGTATGAAAAAGGTAAAAAAAGAAAAGAAAATTAGGAATATTTGAAGAAACATCTTAATTTTGCAGCCCTAAAAATATAAGAAATTTTAGCAATGAGAAAAGACATTCACCCAAAAGATTACCGTTTAGTTGTGTTTAAAGATATGTCAAACGATTATACTTTCCTTTCACGATCAACTGTGAAAACGAAAGAATCGATAGTTTGGGAAGACGGTAAAGAGTACCCGGTTGTAAAACTTGAAATTTCACATACTTCCCATCCATATTATACTGGTAAGATGAAATTGGTTGATTCAGCTGGTCGTGTTGATAAATTCAAAACCAGATACAAAAAACGTTACGAGTAGTCTATCGTTTTTAGCAAGTTTTTATTTAAAAAGCTCATATCAGGCGGTATGGGCTTTTTTACTTTTTAAAGCGTTTTCTTGATAAACGAGCTCTTCAATCCTTAAATGGAAATTAAGAAGGAAAAATATTGGATTTTTAGAAACAATTTGGAGAGTTTCACGTTAATTTCCTATATTTGTTTTGTAAAGAAAAAATACAGTAATTAACTCAATTTACCATGAATTACATTCTCTTCGATAGTTCAAACAGGTCAAATTTATTGCCTTTGGTATTTACTCGTCCGGTGGCTGATTTACTTTTTGGAATACTTAGCATACGCGAAAAATGGGAGACCTACCTAGGTGCTAAAACATCAAGTTTAACCGAAGGCTATTTGCAATCAAAATTTCCACTTGTGGAAACGGATCAAAATATCCTGATCAATGGCTCAGTTTGTCCAACGAAGGATTTAGTTAAAGAAATTACTAAACTAAAATCAGGCTACTCATTGATCAATGGTGAGTCGGTCATTGCCATGTGTCTGTCGGCACACGAATTAAAACTGTTGGGAGATCCTGACAGTACATTTGAATGCCAGACAATTGAAACGAAACTCGAGTTTGTTAAAATTGAAAACATCTGGGATTTGTTTAACCTAAATGAGAGAGCAATCAAAGATGATTTTGATCTGCTAACTACGGGTCGTAAGTCACAGAAGATCAGTCCTTCAAATCGTGTTATTAACCCTGAGAATATTTTTATTGAAGAAGGTGCCATCGTGGAATTCGCAATACTAAATGCATCAAAAGGACCAATATACGTTGGAAAGGATGCTGAAATAATGGAAGGAGCCAAAATTAGGGGGCCTTTTGCCATGCGTGAACATTCTGTACTAAAAATGGATGCGAAGATTTACGGTCCCACGACCGTTGGGCCATATTCAAAAGTGGGAGGTGAAGTAACAAGTTCAGTAATATTTGGTTATTCAAATAAGGTACACGATGGTTTTTTAGGCCATTCTGTCATTGGAGAATGGTGTAATATAGGGGCAGATACCAATACTTCCAACCTTAAGAATACTTACGAAGAAGTGAAACTATGGAGTTATCCTGATGAGAGTTTTGTTTCGACCGGATTACAGTTCTGCGGAACTATCATGGGCGATCACACGAAATGCGGAATTAATACCATGTTCAATACAGGAACAGTCGTGGGTGTGAATGTAAATGTTTATGGCTCTGGATTCCAACGAAATTTTATTCCCTCATTTACCTGGGGAGGGACGCAGGGATTTGCTGACTTTGAACTTAAAAAAGCCTTCAGAATTGCCGAAGCTGTTTTTAACCGTCGCTCCAAGGTTTTTGGGAAAATCGATAAAGATATTCTTATCGAAATCTATGGTCTTACACATAATAATCGACGAGCCTGATATTCGCTGGCACATTTATTGAACCAATAAGAGTGATTTATTTTTCATGTTGCAATTATTGCTGATAATCAGCCTATTGCTTCTTTGGGTAGAGAATTTATTCTTTACTTGTTTGGAAAAATGTAAAATATATCATTAACCTGTCATATTGTCTTAATTTTTATGGAAAACTTATTAAATCCGAATAACCTATTGTTCTCCGACATCGTTGATGCTGACACCGAATTCATTCCATTGCTTTCATCGGAAGATGAAGAAATGATGAATGCCGAGGATATACCAAGCGAACTGGCAATTTTGCCTCTTCGGAATGCTGTTCTTTTTCCCGGTGTTGTCATCCCAATCACAGTTGGTCGCGATAAATCGATCAAGCTTATTAAAGAAGCTTATAAAAAGGAAAAGATTATCGGTGTAATCGCACAGAAAGATGCCTCCGTTGAAGATCCAACCATACAGGATTTACATGAAATTGGTACTGTCGCACAAATATTGAAGACATTGCAAATGCCCGATGGTAATACAACTGTCATTATTCAGGGGAAGAAACGATTTAAACTTCTTGAAATTACGCGCGATGAGCCCTATTTCAAAGCCAGGGTTGAACCTTATGAAGAATCAGCCGCAGTGCCCACTGATGAAAATTTTAATGCGTTGATTCAATCAATCAAGGACCTTTCAATTCAGATAATTAACAAATCACCAAACATACCATCCGAAGCCTCTTTTGCTATAAAAAATATCGAGAGTCCGGGTTTTTTGATACATTTTATTTCGAGTAATCTGAATGTTTCAAATGCTGAGAAGCAACTGTTACTTGAAGTTACTGATATGAAGTTAAGGGCAAATCAGGTGTTGATATTTCTCACAAAAGAATTGCAAATGCTTGATTTGAAGCACCAGATTCAAAGTAAGGTGAAGGTTGACCTCGATAAGCAACAACGTGATTATCTACTTAATCAGCAACTAAAAACCATACAGGAAGAGCTTGGTGGCACTCCCAACGAGTTGGATGTTAAAAGTCTGAAGGAAAAAGGTGCAAAAAAACTCTGGTCAAAGGAAGTTCAGTCGGTTTTCGAAAGGGAAATGACGAAATTTCAGCGCATGAATCCACAAGCTGCAGAATATGGCATTCAGTTGAATTATCTTGAATATTTGGTAGAGTTGCCATGGGGTGATTATTCAGTGGATAATTTTGATTTGGGCCATGCGCAGAAAATTTTGGACGAGGATCATTTTGGGCTCGAGAAAGTTAAAGAACGTATTATAGAACATTTGGCTGTTCACAAGATAAAACAGGATATGAAATCACCAATTTTATGTCTTGTTGGCCCTCCCGGTGTTGGAAAAACCTCACTTGGAAAATCCATTGCACGCGCTTTAGGAAGAAAATATATCAGAATGTCACTCGGCGGTCTTCGCGATGAAGCAGAATTGCGTGGACATAGAAAAACCTATATCGGCGCTATGCCCGGACGAATTTTACAAAACCTGAAAAAAGTAAAAACTTCAAATCCGGTTTTTGTGCTTGATGAAATTGATAAAGTAATCGGGACGAATATTAATGGTGATCCTCAGGCGGCTTTGTTGGAAATACTAGATCCTGAACAGAATAATAATTTTTATGACAATTTTCTTGAGATGGATTATGATCTCTCAAAAATCATGTTCATTGCAACAGCAAACAATTTAAGTACGGTTCACCCTGCACTTCGCGACCGGATGGAGGTGATTGACCTGAGTGGATACCTTGTTGAAGAGAAAATTCAAATCGCTCAAAAACATTTGATTCCAAAGCAGTTGGGTGAGCACGGTGTAAAAAGCAAGGAAGTTATTTTTTCGAAAAAGTTAATCGAGAAACTAATTGAAGATTACACCCGGGAGGCAGGAGTGCGTTCGCTGGAGAGACAGATTGCCCGTTTGATCCGCAACAAGGCTAAGTTCATCGCGATGAAGGAGGCTTATGATAAAAAATTGAATACCAATGATCTGGAAAAAGTGTTGGGTGTCGGAATATTTCACAGCGATCAGATTAAACAAATTACAATTCCGGGAGTCGTTACAGGTCTTGCCTGGACACCTGTAGGTGGTGAAACCCTTTTTATTGAGGTAAGTTTAAGTCAGGGTAAAGGGGAGTTGAAACTAACCGGAAACCTTGGTGATGTCATGAAAGAGTCAGCTATTATTGCATTTGAATATTTAAAATCACATGCAGAACAATTAAACATCAAGCCGGAAATATTTGAAAAATGGAATGTGCATATTCACGTTCCTGAAGGTGCTACCCCAAAAGATGGCCCATCCGCTGGTGTGACAATGTTTTCTGCGTTGACTTCCGCCTTTACAAAAAGAAAAGCCAAAGCCGGCTGGGCAATGACTGGTGAGATTACGTTACGTGGCAGGGTGTTGCCTGTTGGAGGAATCAAAGAAAAAATTCTTGCCGCCAAAAGAGCAAAAATTACTGACATCATTTTGTCAAAAGAAAATAAGCGCGATTTCTTTGACATCAAACCCGAATATATTGAAGGCGTTCGTTTTCATTTTATTGATACAATGATGGAATTGCCTTCATTAATACTTGAAAATGAATAGTTTAAAAATTTTGCAATGAAGAAAATTCTTGTTGTTTTTGGCCATCCGGTCAAAAGCACATATGAAGATATTTTAAAGAAAACCTATGTTGATGCGGCTATAAGTACCGGTGCTACCGTTAAAGAGCTTATTTTGCGTGAGTTAAATTTTGAGATCAATTTCCGTGAAGGTTATCGCGGATCACAGGAACTCGAACCTGATTTGAAGTATGCACAGGAGTTGATTAGCTGGGCTGATCATTTGGTGTTTTTTTACCCGAATTGGTGGGCCACCTATCCAGCGTTACTCAAAGGGTTTATTGATCGGACTTTTTTACCCGGTTTTGCCTTTAAATACAGAAAAGAGAGTCCTTTTCCCGAAAAATTGTTGACCGGAAAATCGGCCCGCATTGTGGTTACTATGGATGCACCTCCATGGTATTATTACCTGCATAATTTTGCGCCCGGACACCATGCCATGCGAAAAGGAGTTCTCCATTTTTGTGGAATTAAACCTGTAAGGATTTCTTCCATCGGACCTATCCGGGCGTCTTCAGAAAAACAACGCCAGAAGTGGATCAGTTTGATGGAAAAAATCGGTTCCAGACAGTTATAGATTCTTTCAATATGGTTGGCTATCATTTACACAGAATTGCTACTTTAGCAGAAGATAAACTTAGTTCAGTTGGGCAATTCTTTTAAAAAGGGTTTTTCTGTATTTATTATTTATTTCAGTCTGATACTGATGCTCGTTTCCTGTGGGAAAGGAGTAAAGGAGCATGAAAATCATAAGGTATTCAGGTACAACGAATCATCAGGTGTATTTAGTTTAGATCCTGCGTTTGCAAAGGATCTTCCGCACATTTGGGCCTGTAACCAGTTATTTAATGGTTTGGTTTCCCTCGACGATAAACTGAATATTATCCCTTCCATTGCCAGTTCATGGAATGTATCTGATAGTGGTAAGCTGTATACTTTCAGTTTACATAATGACGTGTATTTTCATGATAATCAGATATTTAATGGTAAGAAGCGAAAGGTAGTTGCTTCAGATTTTGTTTTTAGTTTTAACCGATTGCTTGATACTAAACTTGCATCACCCGGTTCATGGGTTTTTAATTCTGTTAAAAGGGATTCAAATGGTTATTCTTTCAAAGCGTTAAATGACAGCGTGTTACAAATTGAATTGAATGAAGCATTTCCGTCCTTTCTCGGTATTTTGACCATGACATATGCATCAGTCATTCCAGAAGAAGCCGTCAATTTTTATGGGGACGATTTTAGAAAAAACCCTGTTGGTACGGGTCCTTTTTGTTTCACTTTTTGGAAAGAAGGTGTGAAATTGGTGTTGCGTAAGAATTCCGATTATTTTGAATTTCACAACAATGAACGATTACCTTATATTGATGGTGTTGCCATCAATTTTTTGATTGACAGGCAAACAGCATTTCTCGATTTTGTCAAGGGTAACCTCGATTTTATGTCAGGGATTGATGCGCGATACAAAGATGAATTGCTTACTCGTGAAGGTAATTTACGAAGCAAATATGTTGGTAAAATTTATCTTGACCGGCAACCATTTCTTAATACCGAGTATCTTGGTTTTTTCATTGATTCGGTGCCTGGACAAATTAATCCTTTGGTTAATAAGCAGTTGCGGAAGGCAATTAATTATGCCATTGACCGCACGAAGATGTTGAAGTTTCTCAGGAATGGTATTGGTAAACCCGGGAAAGGTGGAATAATTCCATTTGGTATGCCAGGCTACGACACAACTGAAAAGGTGGGTTATTCGTATCAGCCTCAAAAAGCAACTGAAATCATAAGAGAAAATAATCTGGCTTCAGCTTCAATAACACTCACTACGACAGCCGAATATGTCGATCTGTCAAAATTTATTCAGTCTCAGCTCATGGGTGTTGGATTGCAGGTGAAAATAGAAGTGAGTCCACCGGCAACCATGCGGCAGGCACGGGCAATGGGCAAATTAGAGTTTTTCAGGTCGTCGTGGGTGGCCGATTATCCCGATGCCGAGAACTATCTGGCTCTGTTTTATAGTAAGAATTTTGCTCCAAACGGACCAAATTATACCCATTATAAAAGTGATGTGTTCGATAATTTGTATGAAAAAGCTTCCCGAATTGGTGATCTATATGAAAGAGTTCAACTATACAGAAAGATGGATAGTTTGGTTATGTCAGATGCTCCGGTGGTGGTGTTATTTTATGACGAAGTGCTGCGGTTTGTCAATATCCGTATTTCTGGCTTTGAATCAAATCCGGTTAATATATTGGATTTGAGGAGAGTGAAGATAGAATAGGACATTCGGATCAGCAGGATCAACTCTTGAATTTACTACTATCCATTATTAATTGAGTGGTGCAGTTAGTTTTTTCGTACCTTTGCGCACTATTTTAAAATATTTTTTTGCGATGAATATTACTTTACCTGATGGTAGTGTGCGGCAATACGAAAGCGGTGCTTCTGCGCTCGATATTGCATTAAGTATAAGTGAAGGTTTGGCGCGCAATGTGCTGTCGGCCAAAGTAAACGGACATGTGTTGGATGCAACCCGCCCGATTACGGAAGATTCGACAGTACAATTATTGACATGGAACGATGCTGATGGAAAATCGACTTTATGGCATTCTTCAGCACATTTGATGGCTGAAGCCATTGAGCAGCTATACCCAGGTGTTAAATTTGGAATTGGTCCTGATATTGAAAGCGGTTTTTATTACGATATAGATACAGGTGAAAAAACACTCACCGAAGCCGACTTACTCGAAATTGAGAAAAGAATGCTCGATCTTGCCCGCGAAAAGCAAACATTCAGCAGGGTAGAGGTTTCTAAAAATGAGGCATTGGCTCATTTTACAGCCAAAGGTGACGAATACAAACTTGAACTGATCAGCGATCTTGAAGATGGTAAAATTACGCTATACAAGAGCGGTACTTTCACTGATCTTTGTCGTGGACCCCATCTGCCCAACACAAGCTTTATCAAAGCTGTAAAGCTTACCAGCCTGGCCGGTGCATACTGGCGTGGCGATGAAAAACGCAAGCAGTTAACACGTGTTTATGGCATCACCTTCCCGAAAAAAACGGAACTTGATGAATATTTATTACTTCTTGAGGAAGCGAAAAAACGCGACCACAGGAAATTGGGTAAAGAATTAGAATTGTTTGCATTTTCACAAAAAGTGGGTTCCGGATTGCCGCTGTGGCTTCCAAAAGGTGCTCAGCTTCGCGAAAGATTGGAACAATACCTGAAAAAAGTACAGAAAGAAGCTGGATATCTTCCGGTGATTACTCCACATATCGGAAACGTGAATCTGTACAAAACCTCCGGGCATTACGAAAAATATGGTCAGGACTCATTTAGGGTAATCACTACACCCATCGAAGGGGAGGAATTTTTCCTGAAACCGATGAATTGTCCGCATCATTGTGAGATTTATAACGTGAAACCTCATTCATACAAGGAGTTACCATTAAGACTTGCTGAATTCGGAACAGTCTATCGTTATGAACAAAGTGGTGAGTTGCATGGTTTGACCCGTGTTCGTGGGTTTACGCAGGATGATGCACATATTTTCTGTACACCCGATCAAATTAAAAGTGAGTTCAAAGGTGTGATTAAGATCATAATGAAGATTTTTAAAGCACTTGATTTTAACGAATTCATTACACAGATTTCGCTCCGCGATCCAAACAATCCAACTAAATATATCGGTTCGGATGAAAACTGGGAAAAAGCTGAGCGGGCAATCATTGAAGTAGCAGAGGAAGAAGGCTTACAATCAGTTACAGCGTACGGCGAAGCGGCATTTTATGGTCCGAAAATGGACTTTATGGTGAGGGACGCAATCGGCCGCAAATGGCAACTTGGAACCATTCAGGTCGATTATAATCTTCCTGAACGATTCGATCTGACCTATATTGGTGCCGACAACGAAAAACATCGCCCGGTAATGATTCACCGTGCACCCTTTGGTTCGATGGAGCGATTTGTTGCTGTATTAATTGAACATTGCGCCGGAAAATTTCCACTTTGGTTGAGCCCTGAACAGGTTATAATACTGCCAATCAGCGAAAAATATCAGAATTATGCAGAAAAAGTTTTAAAATTCCTAAATAATTCCGATATTCGCGCCCTCATTGACGATAGGAGTGAGAAGACCGGTAAGAAAATCAGGGATGCAGAACTTAGAAAAATTCCGTATATGCTGGTTGTTGGAGAAAAGGAAGAGCTTGAAAACCAGGTATCTGTGAGAAAACAAGGTGAGGGTGATCTGGGAGTTTTGAGTTTGGACGGTTTTGCCAGTCTTATACATGATGAAGAAGAAAGATTGCAAGGTAGATAATTGATTTGCATTGAGTTAGTAAACATAAGTTAAATTAATATAGGAGAACCAAACTATAGCACAGTTAAGAATCAGGAAGCCACGTGTTTTCATGAAAAAAGAAGATCCACATGCAATCAACGGCAGGATTACATCTCCAATGGTCCGTGTAGTTGGTGAAAATGTTGAACCTGGAATTTTTCAGTTGCGTGAGGCTTTATCCATGGCTGAAGCACAAGAACTTGATCTTGTAGAGATTTCCCCAACAGCAAATCCACCGGTATGTAAAATATTGGATTACAAGAAGTTTCTGTTTGAATTGAAAAAGAAGCAGAAAGAAATCAAAGCAAAATCAGTAAAAATTGTCGTAAAAGAGATTCGTCTCGGACCAAATACTGATGATCATGATTTTGATTTTAAGTTAAAGCATGCGATAAAATTCCTAGAGGATGGTGCAAAAGTGAAGGTCGATGTCTTTTTCAGGGGACGGTCTATCGTTTACAAGGACCAGGGTGAGCTAATTTTACTGAAGTTTGCGCAGGAACTCGAAGAATTTGGAAAAGTTGAACAATTACCCAAACTCGAAGGAAAGCGCATGATGATGATGATTGGACCAAAAAAATAAACAGAATTCATTTAACCTAAATATATATAAGTAATGCCAAAAATGAAATCAAAATCCGGCGCCAAAAAACGTTTCAAGTTGACCGGCACCGGAAAGATCAAAAGGAAGCATGCTTTCAAAAGTCACATTCTTACAAAGAAATCGACTAAACGTAAGCGCAACCTTACTTATTCAGGTCTTGTACATAAAGCTGATGAAAAGAACATCAGAGAAATGCTTCAGGGCTAACAAATCAATTGTTTAACTCAGTCATAGCAGATAAAGTTCTCCGGTGGGAGGCGCTATGGTGATAAAAATTAAAAAAAATGCCAAGGTCAGTAAATGCAGTTGCCGCAAGGGCAAAGCGAAAAAAACTTCTAGACAAGACAAAAGGTCAGTTTGGGAGCAGGAAAAATGTTTGGACAGTTGCCAAGAATTCCTATGAAAAAGGTCAACAGTATGCCTATCGCGATAGACGTACCAAGAAGAGAAATTTCAGATCACTCTGGATTCAACGTATTAATGCAGGTGTACGCGAATACGGTATGTCGTACAGTGTTTTTATGGGGAAAATTCACGAAAATAATATTGAGCTGAGCCGCAAGGTATTGGCCGACTTAGCGTTGAATAATCCTGAAGCTTTTAAAGCAATCGTTGAATCAGTAAAATAAATACTGAAGATAAGATATAAAAAAGCTGCCTTTCAGGTAGCTTTTTTTGTTTGGTAATGTTGTCAGGTGCTTTTAATACTGGTAGTTACGTGATACAATCCGGTCATCGCACAACTGCTAACGTTTTATTTAACAAGTCGTTTAGGCTTATCCGCTATATTCCATTTCTTTATTTTCCGATCAAGTGCCTGCCAGGTAATATTGAGTAAAACCGATGCTTTGGCTCTGTTGTAATCACAGTTGATCAATGCTTTTTCAATGGCGGTTTTTTCAATAAAATCTAAATCATAACAAAACTCTTCCGCGGAGATCGTGGCTTCGCTATTCACGCTGATTCTATCAAAATGACTCATATTCAGTTCATTGTCGTCACATAAAATCACAGCGCGCTCAATAATATTTCTTAATTCGCGGACATTTCCCGGAAAATGATACCTTTTCAATTTCTCAAGTGCCTGAGTATGGATGCCGGTAATGTTTTTTTTCATTCGTTGGGAAAATTCGGAAGTAAAGTGATGCACAATCATAGGAATATCTTCTGCTCTTTCACGGAGAGGTGGAAGATGAATTGTAAAAGTACTCAGGCGGTGGTATAAATCCTGTCGAAATTTATTTTCATCTATCATTTTTTCAACATCGTGATTCGAGGCAGCAATAATACGTACATCAATATCTATTGCCTGGTGCGACCCAACCTTACTTACTTTTCTTTCCTCCAGTATACGAAGAAGCTTGGCTTGCTGGGCAATTGGCATGTCTCCGATTTCATCAAGGAACAGGGTTCCTTTGTTGGTTACTTCAAACCAACCGGCTCTTTCTTCAAAGGCACCGGTAAATGATCCTTTTTTATGTCCAAAAAATTCACTTTCGAACAAACTCTCGGTGATGGCTGAACAATTGACCGAATGAAATAGATTCTTTTTCCGGCTACTCATATGGTGAATACCATGTGCTACTAATTCTTTTCCAGTACCACTTTCGCCCAGAATCAGAACGGAAGTATTCTCAGTAGCAGCAATTCGTTTCATTTCATCAAGCACTTTTTTAAATGCTTTACTTTCGCCGATCATTGGGGTTGATAAGCCGTTATACAATCTATCGGAAAGGATAGAGACACTTACATTATAGTTTGATAATTGCTTGTGCATCTGAATGAACCTTTTGGTTCGAAAAATCGCCTGGCTCATTTCATCCAGTCGAAAAGGTTTTTGAAAGTAATCTGAAGCTCCCCTTCGCAGTGCTTCTATCACACTACTCATATCGCCATGCCCGGAAATCATAATTACCTCAATTGCCGGGTGCGTTTTTTTAATTCGCTTCAACACTTCCAGTCCGTCCATTTCGGGAAGTCTGATATCAACAATTGCAATATCAATCGTTTCATTTTCAATGATTTGAAAAGCATCGGATGGTTTTTCAGCTTTTGAAATCTGAAAATGATTCTTGCTAAGAAATTCTCCGATTTCATCCCGGACCCTCGATTCATCATCAAGAATTAAAATGCTGATATTCTCCATGTTAGGATTAATTTTGTTGAGGTATCCTGATTAAAAACCTTGTGAACTCATTTTCATTACTCTCGACACTGATTTCACCACCAATTCTTTTAATAATACCGTACGAAATGGAGAGGCCTAAACCTGTGCCTTCGGCTGCATTTTTTGTTGTAAAAAATGGGTCGAATATTTTTAGTAACACTTTTTTTGGAATCCCGATCCCATTGTCAGTTTGTTCAATAAAAATACTATTCGCTGTAGTCCAGGTTTTAATTGTTATCACTTTTTTGAATGAATAATCACTGATTTCTCTCTTTTTTTCGAGAGCGAATTTTGAATTACTTAACATATTAAGCAACACTTGTTCAAGTTGAAAAGGACTTCCTAAAATATAAAGGTGTTGCTTGTCAAGGGTCAATTGCAGGTCGATTTCATTATTCGTATAGTGCAATCCAACCAAAGCAGCGGTGTGTTCGATTACCTGATTTACTTCAACAATTTCATGGCTTACATTCTGATTATCTCTTGAGAAAATACGAACATGGTTAATAATTTTCTGGATTCGTTCAATATCATTGAAGATGAAATTGATTTTATTTTTTAAATATTCGTTATTTAAATTGCCTGATTGGAGTTCATTAAGTATGTTGTCCAGACTGAAAGAAATGCCCCCGAGTGGTTGATTAATTTCATGTGAAATACCTGCTGATAATTCGCCTAATGATTCCAGTTTATTTTTTTGAATCAGCAGATCCTGCTGTAAAGCAAGCTGTTCGAGTTCATGACGGATGCGGTCTTCAAGGTGTAAATTCAATTCTCGTAGTTCGTTTTCTACTTCTTTTCTATTATGTATATCAGTGATAAAGGTCAGAACAGATGGTATGCCATCCCAGCTTATAAGATTTGATTTTATCTCAACCCATTTATTCTCGCCCTTGGCTGTAAGGATTTGAATGTCGTATGATTCCTGAATTTCCAACCCGGCCATTCTGTTATAGTGGTTAGTAATAACCATTTCTTTATAATCGGGATGAATAAAATCATCGAAGCTTTTGCCAATGACCTCTTTTGGTAGATAACCACTGATTTCGAAAGCTTTCGGATTGATAAATTGTATCATTTTATTATTCGAAAGAATGATGCCATCATTGACGTTTTCGAATATCAATCTGTATTTTTCCTCACTGTCTCGCAAAAGCTCCTCTGCAATGTTTTTTTCATTAATTTCAATTTCAAGTTCTTTCGTTCTTTCATACACCCGTGTTTCAAGCTTTTGATTCAGAAATTTCAATTCGTTTTCAATATTGTAGCGATACAAGGCAGAGCCGAGAATGTTTGCTGCAGTTATAATTGCATTTGTTTCAACCATTGACCAAACCCTTTCGACAAGACAATCATCAAATCCAATGAAGCCAAACCATTCCTGATTAACAAAAATAGGTACTGCCAATAAAGAAACTATTTCCTGAGGTTCAAGTACATTACGTTCGTCTTGCGGAAAATCTTTTACTAAACCTGATATAGGCATGCGGTTGCTTAATAGGTTAGCCCAACGGCTTATTGATGGATCATTAAGTGGAACTGACAGTAATTCAGGATTATCAATCTGTTCAGTAATACCATTACTCACCCATTCATGCGTTTGTTTACAGTGTTTAACATCGTCAACTTCAAAAATTTCAAAAATATACACCCTGCTGACATGGGTTACCCGACCCAACTGTGCAATTAAAACTGATATAACTGTAGTATTCAATCCAAACCTGAGAATTGTTTCGGCAATATCACTTACTGTTTGCAGCACCTTCTCATTGTGAAGCAATGCTTCTTCGGCAGATTTTCTCTTAGATTCTTCAATATAAACTGACCGTTCCATCAGAATTTCTCTGGCCTGTTCGTCAATTATTCTAAAAAGTAGCTCATTATCGACTGGCTTCAATATAAACCCTTTAACACCATATTCAATAGCCCGCATAAAATAGTGCGATTCACCATACGCCGACATGATAATGATACGTGCATTGGGGTTCACTTTTCGTATTTTCCTAACTAAATCTAACCCGTTCATTACGGGCATTTTAATATCGGTAATTACCAGATCAAAATGGTTTGCTACATATAAATTGTATGCCTCCTCACCATCTTCGGCAAGTTGAATATTTGAAACTTTTTTTTCGAGAATTTTTTGGTAAATGCTGCGAAGTATGAGTTCGTCTTCTACATAAAGTAATGAAATATCACTTTTTATCATGGTTATTGCTATGATGCTTCACGAAATTAATGATATTTTTTTTCTCCTGCTAAAATAAATACATTCAGGTAGTTTTCTGGAGGTGGAATCGGACACGACCAACGGTCGGCATAAGCGCAATATGGATTATACGCCATATTAAAATCTAAACTAACTGTATCATATTCAGGTATTTCTATATCCATGAATCGTCCCCCTCCATAACTTGAAATGTTGTTTGATTTGTCTTTAAATGGCACAAACAAATATTTAGTATCCGGATTATTTTTAAGCAGGTCCATGTTTTGATAAGCGGTTAGTTGAAAGACAGAATCGTTTATACTAAAAGTCAGTACCCCATATTTTCTGTATTCGGGCAACCGTGTTGTTGATGTAGTCATTTTAAAAACAGGTGAAGCCGTGTCGAGGGAAAAGCTTGCAGTAACATTCCATTTCTTGTCTATTTGAAAATAGGATAAGCCTCTGAATAATTGAATATCTGACTTTTTAAGCGGGGAGGTCAGTGTGTCGGAGAATTCGTTGTCTTTCGAAAATCTGGATTTTTGAATAACGTCGGCATACCTTCCATTAGAAATCATGGTGCGAATTTCATTTTCAACGGGATAAAAGAAAACCCTTGAATAGAGGTAACTAATTAATTCACTGCTTACTATACGAAACCCGTAACTTGTTTTATACCAAACAGGTGGATCATATGAATCATCCGTATCAGTTACCATACCTATGTTGAAGTCAGGGAATGCTTTGCTGAACATCAAATGAGATCGACGCGCATGGGCACCTACCGTGTATAAATCAAAATATTTGAATGGAATATCACCTGTTTCCATGCTCATTTTAAGTGCAACAGCGGTTGAATATGTTCTGTCGCGCACAATGGTGGATGGTATGCTTACTGTATAAATGGAATCACGAAAAAGTAACATTCTCATACTTTTGGCAGAAGCATCTGCCATATTTGAGTAGGGTGATGAAAAGGACCATTGAGTAATAGGTACACCTGTGATTACCATATACTTATAGTTGTTTTCGTGATAGTATTCAATGGCTTTTTTTAATCCTTTTTCCGGAATCCAACCTTCAACAACCAACACATCAGAAGTGGTGGGATATTCGATGGCAAGGAAATTATACACATTGATTAGTAATATATATATTACAATAACAGGAATTGGAATTAAAACTAACCAGCCCCAAATAGTAGGTAAAACAAGGGTTTTCTTTTTGAAAAATAGCGACATAAATATTTTTTTAAAGCAACTGCAAGAAGTTTACTTTTGTCGTTTAAATGAGAAATTATGGGATTAAAGTTAGCACATATTCGGAGAAACTATAAAAAAAGTAAACTTTCAGAAGAAAATATACCCGAAGAACCATTTTCACTATTTGAAAAATGGTTTGAAGAGTCTGTAATATCGAACGAAGTTGAGCCAAATGCCGTGGTATTATCTACTGTAAGTGAGAATAAACCATCAGCCCGTGTTGTATTGCTCAAAGAAGTTTCGGATGATTCATTCGTGTTTTTCACTAACTACCAAAGCCGGAAGGGAAAAGAGATGGAAGTGAATCCATTCGTGGCGTTGACTTTTTTTTGGCCATTATCTGAAAGGCAGGTGAGAGTTGAGGGTTTTGTGAAGAAAACAGATTCAGAGGTGTCATCAAAATATTTTAATAGCCGGCCTGAAGAAAGTAGGATTGGTTCGGTTGTTTCACCACAATCACAGGTTATTATTTCAAAAAAAATGCTGGAAGATGAATTCTTCTCTTTATTGAACGGAAATCTACCTGTGGTATGTCCGCCACATTGGGGTGGATATCGTTGCATACCTCAAACCATTGAATTCTGGCAGGGGGGAGAACATCGTTTACACGATAGAATTAGATATACCAAGGAAAATGGAGTCTGGAAAACGGAAAGACTGGCACCTTAAGTGGTGTTAGTGGGTGGCTGTCAGTATGTTATAAAATGAATAAAAAACCAAAAACAATTTCTAGAACTTTTTGGAAAAGGATCATCAAAAGAAATGATTCTCCTTGTATCTGAGTTTATTCTGTGAACGAAAATAAACAATCACACCACTTCTATCATTCTATTGATGTTGTGGTCGTAACAAATCATTTACAGTTTTAACTGGATTGAATGTAATGATAGGTGTTTCAACAAAGACAGTAATCCAATCTGCCATGGCTCCGTTCCATAAACCGGGTAATTCGAGTGCTTTTAAATTGCGACCATCTTTCGATTTAATGGAGATAAAACCGGTTTCCTTATCGACAAAATCTTTCAGATTAAATTTTTCACCTTTAAAGTTATACACACCACAAACAAGGTCAACAGGATTAAAATGTGTTGCATGGGTTACAATTTTCATCTGATCTTCCATTTTCAGGTTCATCTGCGACGACTCAACGATTTGCAACGAAATTTCACCCCGACTGTTTTTTACCCAGAAAGGTCCACCGCCTGGTTCACCTTCGTTTTTAACCATGCCACAAATGCGAATTGGCCGGTTTAGAAGCAGGAAAAGACTTTCAACCTGTTCTATCTCACTCAGACCATCAAAAGAATCAGGTATATTGATCATCAACTCTTTGGAGGCAAATGCACGAATCTCAGCAATTTCTTCTTTGGTTACGAAACCATCATCCAACAGATCCAGGTATTCGAATGTTTGGATCTGAAGTTTCATCAATAAACCTCCAATAGCTTTTTTATAGAGGTAAGTTTGATCACGCAAATGATCCGGTACAATATTATCGATGTTCTTAATAAAGATAATTTCTTCTGTAAGGTCGTTAAGATTTTCGATTAAAGCGCCATGTCCGCCTGGTCTGAATAACAGGCTGCTATCCTCATTGCGGAATGGATTATTTTCCATATCGACAGCGATGGTATCAGTTGATGATTTTTGCTCTGAATAACTTATAAGATATTTAATGTGAAAAGCTTCTTCATATTTCGAAATTACCTGTTGTATTGCCTCTTCAAATTTCGCTTTGTGTTCGGGCGAGATGGTAAAATGAACCTTAGCAATGGCACTTTCGTCAGTGCAATAATGAGCGGCTTCAACCAAATGTTCTTCCACTGCTAAGCGGTTTCCATCGGCGTAAGCATGAAAACGCAGCAAGGCTTTAGGAAGGTTTCCATAACCCAGACCATCATCGAAGAGCAAGTTGCTAATTACTTCAACATATTTTTTTTCTTCTATTAAAGTATTGATATTTAACCATTTTGACTTAATCATTTCATTTAATTCATCATAAAAGGCGAAACTTCTGATGTGTGTAAAGAAGAAACCAACAGTATTAAAATCGCTTTCATTTTCGAGTTTGATGACAGAATCATCGCTCCCATCAAAATTCTGAACGAACTCAAACAAATGTTTGAACATTCGGCTTGCTGCACCTGATGCGGGAACAAATTTTAATAGCTCAAATTTATCTTTTTCATTATCAAAATAGTTCACTAACTCTTTTACTTTGGCAGGAGAAAACCTGACGATTCCATCTTCTTCAGTAGCGGCACGCACAAGATTAATAAAAGGAAATCCATGGATAAAATCATTAACTTGTTGATTTATTTGCTCTTCCGAAATATTTTTACTTGAAATCTGTTGCTTGTCTTCGCTTGTAAATGTGAAATTCATAGGTTCATGGATTTAAATGCACTTTCAAAGTTACATAATGATTTTATTTGATGAAATAAAACTTGAATAAAAACAATAATCAGGTTCGAATTTTGCTTAACAAAATAAAAAATTATTACCTTTGCGCCACCTTCAGCCCAGATGGCGAAATTGGTAGACGCACCAGCTTGAGGGGCTGGCGCCGGTTACGGTGTGCAAGTTCGAATCTTGTTCTGGGCACAGTTTTTTTTTAGAACTGTGTTGTTTGCCCAAGTGGCGGAATTGGTAGACGCGCTACATTCAGGGTGTAGTAACCGCACGGTTGTGTAAGTTCGAGTCTTATCTTGGGTACTTTTAATTTTGTAAAGCCTTGTTAATGAGTAAATTAACAAGGTTTTTTTAATTAAGGGACGAATAACGGGACGAATGAATCTTCTTTATACTTGGGTGAAAGACTTGTATTATAAATAGCTATTCTTCGACTGTAAGTTTTGCACCCAATGCAACGATGAAAGCAATGGCAGGCAATACCCAGACGGGTAATGTGATGGGCAACAGGGTTAATGCTGTTGCAGCGACACCAACACCAAGCGCAATATCGGTGATGGTGCTGTAGGTGCGCGGACTTTTTGCAGTCCAGCGGGCAATGAGTTGTTTGGTTAAGAGCGCGAGTTTGTCGTACATGGTTTTCGTTTATTAATTGATGTCATTTTTACGTTTTCTTTTAATAAAAATTTTATCCCATATGAGTTTGGTGAAATAACCCACGGTTGCCCCGATAAAAGCCAGGATGACAGTATTCAGCATCATGGACAGATCAGGCAAACCAAAGACAGAGAGTGGCATACTGACAATATTGATGCTGGTGGAAAGGATTCCACCGGCTGAGCCACCAGCTACGGATGATGTGGTTAAAGTGTTCATATATTGAGTATTAATCAATAAAAGTTTTATAAATGATTATGCATAGTAAATAAGTTCAAACGCAGTATTGGTAAGCAGATCATCGGCCAGGGTTGGTGGGACTCCATCGGCGATGGTGTAGGTGTTGAATTGTATTGAGTTTCCATCGAAGTTTGAGAGCGTGATTAGCCCACTACCAAAATTTATCAGCAGTTTGTTGATAAAGAGCAAGGATGAAAAAGTAATTTTGTAAGAACCAACCCCAAGTCTGGTAAAAGTCAGGGTGAATAAGAGGTTATTTTCAAATACCAACAATACAGGCACAGTGGTTCCAGACTGTGAAACAGTGGCACGAAGGAAGCGATAGGCGTTTATCGAAGTTGAGTTGATTATATTCATTTTTTAAAGTACAAAGGCTAAAGTATAAAGGCTAAAGTTTAAAGGGTTTTCCGTCTTGCAGCCGGGCAGGCCCGTCGTGCAGCCGGGCAGGCCCGTCTTGCAGCCGGGCAGGCCCGTCTTGCAGCCGGGCAGGCAGGTTTCAAGTTTCAGGTTGTTTCAAGTTTCAGGTTTCAGGTTGTTTCAGGTTGTTGTAGTGTTGGGAATGGTGTTGAAAGTATTTTTTATCTGGATGACAAGTTGTTGTTGGATAGGGTCTTTATCGTTGAAGTCGAGCCCGGCATCCCGACGTACTTCCCAGACGAATTTGAAAGGATTGATGCGCTGGATGGGAGGTTCGTTGATAAATTCGATGTCAGCAACAGGATAATTGAAGTCGGACAAAAGCTTGGTAAGATGCGTCATGAACATGGATTGATGCGGGCGAATGACGGAAGCCATGGCAATGTCATATTCATTTATTATTCTGTTCGTATCGAAACCAGTTTTTTCGTTTGAGTAAGGCGTCAAGGATCTGAACCAGTTGTGGATGGTGATCAGGCTGTTTTCGGCTTGTGTGTGCAAAGCCATCCAGTTGCCTTCTTCTTTTTGAAGGAACTGGATGTATTGCGCAGCCTGAGAAGATTGACCAGGACCAAGGTCGGAAAGATACTGGATGATCAGGTCCATCGATTTTGCAGACATGGCTCCCATGTGCAGCTGAAATTCTTCGTCCAGTGCAGCAGCATCCGTTTCGTCATTCACGCCCGGGATGATAAGCAAGCCCGGAGAGGAAAAATGCCGTTCGAGACGCGTTTGATTCCAGATATTGGTTAAACCAGTGATAATGATGGAACGCAAGCCAGCAAAATAAGAGCAAAGACCATAATAGTAAAACTCAGGTTCATAGTCTTTGATATGATACAAAGCATGGCGCAAGCTATCGGATTGTTTTTTGAAAGAAGGATAGACAGGGAGCACCGAAGTATTTTCATCGCCTTTACCTTTGAACGTTTCCCAATCGGGATGGATCAGGAATTTATCAAGATTAGCCCCTATGCGAACTTTTGAGGCATCGACATGGTACAGATACAGGAATGACATTTTAGCATCGGTAACCACTTCGATATAGGCATTGCCGTGAATGAGATAATCCAGTACCACCCTGCGAAACAATGCAGCAAGATCCATCGGTTCATTGTTTGGGTGCTTGATGAAATCATCCAGTTTTGAATTGGTGGAGGCGAAACCTTTGCCGATGATGTAGTTTGTTTTGGCGTTTAAAATTGCCCTATGCACAGGAATTTCACGCGCTAACTTATTGAGTTGTGTTGGCAGCAGATTGTCCTCACCGAATGGGATATATTCGGTTAAGTTGCTACGCAAGTCAATGAAATCGGACTTGTTAAGGTTGAAAAGCGGCGTGTAATTGTATGTGGAGAAGGAGGGCATTTTTTTTAGTGAATAGTGAATAGTGAATAGTGATTAGTGAATAGTGAATAGTGAATAGTGATTAGTGAATAGTGATTAATTTATGCCGACATGGCAACCCAGGCAGTACCATTCCAGTATTTCATTTTGTTAGCATCGGCAGCATCGCAGCAAATGAGACCAGCATCACCAGCCACAAGACCGGTAGGAAGACCAGCAGGTTTAAGTTTCAGCTTAGGGAGGTAAACAGTATCGGGGATCGTAGCAGTTTGACCGTCGCCACCGAGAACAACAGAGCGAAGAGCGGATGCATCAGTAGCATTGTTTTTACCACCTAATACAACCGAGTTAGTGGCAGCAGTGACTTTAGGACCTGAGTTGGCGGTAACGGATTGAAAAGTAAAAGAACATTCGCCAGTGCCTTCGACTATATCAGTAGTAGCACTACCGCCGTTGCCACCGACAAATGAATATATGCCAGTTGCTTTTGTCCAATGACCCATGACAAAAGCGAGATAACCCGCAGCGATGGTTATGTTGCCAAAAGCTACAGAGCTACCACCAGAGGCCTCACCACTATTAGCCGCGAAGCTGTCAGTACCAGAAGCCGTTGCACCATTGAGAGCAGCAGCAGTTAAGGCAGTAGCTTTAGAACCGCTGCCAAGTGCGATAGCATCACGACCAGAGGCTATAGTATTCGCACCAATTGCCACGGCGTAATCTCCAGATGCTAAAGCAGTGGAACCACAGGCAAATGAACTATCACCTGATGCTATGGAGTTGTATCCTATTGCTGCAGAATTACTACCTGTTGAAAGAGCATTATAACCCTGTGCAAACGAATTAGATCCGGCTGCCTTTGAAACTGAGCCAAGCGCGGTAGTATTACGCGAAGTGTAACTTGTGGCGAGCAGCCATGTAGTGACTGTTGAAAGGTCGATATTTGTTGGAAGAATAGTGACTTGCGTATTACCGCCTGTTTCATAAATGCCAACGATATAAACAGGATTGTAATATCCCGGACCAGGGACGTAAACACCGAGAGCCATGCCAGCAGCAAGGTTTAAGTTTGTACCTATTAACATTAAGTTTGTGATTGAGCCATAAGTGGCATAGGATAGCTGCGTGAAAGAACGTCCGTCGCTTGTAAAATTCGGGCTCATAATTGCAACACACGTTTTCATCTGGAGTAATGACATTGAGAACTTTTCAGTGGTCAAAGCAGCAAGAATTGAGGCGATTGTAGCATTAGCCGGGGCATCATACCCAAGAATGATTTTGAAAAAACCTTTTAGCAACGTAAGGTCATTCGATTCATCTGCAAGTTGAGCGGTAATGAGGTCTTTTTTCGGGGATTTATATGTGAGTCTCATTTGATACAGTTTTAAGTGAAAAGTGAAGAGTGAAAAGGTTGAAAAGTTTATAAGTTGATAGGTTTATGAGTTTAGAAAGACTCCGCTCCCTTCGACAAGCTAAGGGATCGGCGAAGGGAGCAGGCAGTCATTGACTAATCATTGAAACCAGCCAGGACAACCAACTCTTTGTGGATGTAGGCAGTCTGGGCTTTGTACTGGACACGATAGCGGCGCATCTGGGCTTCCTGGTTGTACCATGTTTCAATCATCTCGGAGTCGCTTGTGCCATCGGTGGCAAAAAGCAGGTTCTTTTTGGTTGTGAGCATGGCTCGGTGAGGCTGCAAACCATTGTGCGCCACAGAGATCCATTTGTCCCAATCAGGGCGGATGATGATAGGGAAGCCTTCGTAGGTAGGCACTTTGATACCGTTTTGCATGACAGCATCACCAAAGGCAGTTTCACGGTTTTTCATGGTGTGGACGAGGTTACGCCACATTGTTGAGGTGAGCATGAACACCAGTTCAAACTCGTGCATTTCGGGGGTGATGGCGTCTATCATGGATTCCATGGTGAGGTCGGCTTCATTGGCAGCCAATGTAGAAGCCTTGACAGCAGCAACAGCACCGGAAGCAGCAAAAGAGCCTGAGCCATCAGCCACAGCGGTGAAATCGAATGATTGGCCTTTGTATTTGGAAACCACCTTGATACCTGAGCCGGATGGGTTGGTAACAACAACACCATTGACACCTGAACGCGCTTCGATGGTAGCCTTGTGGGTAGTGAGCCAGTTGGCGACAGTGGTTGCAGCGTTGGAAGCATACGCCTGAGAATAGGCAGTGCCGTTGATGGTGACTGTGATTGTGGTGTCGGTGCTTGCGGTGTAGGTCAGGATTTTTTCCTCTTTGACAGCAGCCACAGACGAAGCGATGGTGACATGTTGCGCAGATGGGATGACACCAGATTTGGCGTCATTCATGAGCCAGGTCATGAAGCCGGTGTAACCGGAATAGTTGGTATCGACAACACCCGTTGGTTTGCCAGAAGCAAGCACTTCAGCAACAGGATTGGCGAAGAACATCTGCCGGATCAAGTCGTCCTGACCGGATTTGGCGATGAGAGGCAGCATGACTTTGTTCCATACATCAGGGGCTTTCATTTGTTCGACATCGTCTTCCTTGTAGCCTTGCGCCAACAGTTGTTCGATGATGGAACCCCAGAAAGCACGTGCGTTCTGTTCAAATTCGAGCGCCATGGGTTTGACGGTGATGTCAGAATAAGTCAGGTCGAAAGATCCTGCCGGATTGAAGCCAGGCGTCAATTTGGGTTTGGTCATCATGGAAGGACGACTGATACGGTTAAGCCGTTCGGTGCCTTTAATGTCGGTACGAACAGTGATTAAGCCACGGATATCTTCGGCGGTGAACATCGGTTGAATAAAAAACTCCTTGACCGATTGTTTTGTAAAAACAGGGCTAGTAGCTTGGGTAAAAATGTTTGACATGATATTGAGGGATTAAAGAGTTTATAGGTTGATAAGGTTATGGGTTGATTGGTTGAGATTTACGGAGTTTGAAACGTAAATCCTGCGGGATGTTTGACAGGATCTGTTTGCCAGTTTCGTCTTTGTCGGTATTGGACAGGTTCACAGAGACCTGTGGATCTGTTACATTGACCGGGATGGTTGGTTTTGCGGAGAGCTTTGCATTCAGAAGTGAAATCTGTTTTTCAGCTTCACCCAGTTTTGAGAGTGTTTGCTCGAAAGCTTCGATGACCAAAGCGGTTTTAGCATCCAATTCAACAGGGATTTCAGATGCAGCAATGACGCCCAGGGATTGAAGATTGGAAAAGGCGGTTTCGAGGAGAGAGGGAGCGACTGAAGCGAACTGAGCGACTTCAGCCATTGGAGCCATTGGAGCGACTTCAGCGAACTGAGCGACTGGAGCGACTGAAGCGACTACAGAAGTTTCAGGGGTTTCAGGAGTTGCAATCGGTTTGCTGTTGAACATCTGTTTGAAGTTTTCGATGATTTTGTCGGATAAATTCATTTTTGAGTTTATTAAATATGATTGTAAAAATTCGATGACTGATTCAGGTTTGTTGAAAATGAGTTCAGTCAGTTCAGGATTTTGGTCGAGGAAAGCAGTTGCTTGTCCGGGGAGTGTGTCGGCTGAGAACAGTCCGTTGGTAGCAGCAGGATCATCCACTATGTCGGTGGCACGCAATTCTTTGAGCCGGAATAAGTTCACTGTTTTTTTGGTGCCTTCAGATTCAATCTCGGCAGTATCAAATGCATCAGATTCAAAAGCAATGGAAGCACCAAACATATCAGGATTGGTCTCAGCCATGGTAAGTACGTAATCAAAAAGGTTTCCATTTGGGGATGTTTTAGATGAAGGATCAAGGTGTAAATCGGCGGTAACGGCATTACCGTTGAAGCTGTAATTGTGGAATCGGCCAAGGTAAGTACCCAGGGCAGTGGAGCACATATTGGGATGACCGAAGCGGGCTTTGATACCAGCTTTGGATAAGTTTGCCTGTTCGACAAGTTGCAGAAGAAAAGTCTTGTCGATTTCACCACCATGACCACGGGCAGGGCCAATCCTGGCCACAGTGACACCTTTGATGATGCCATTATCGCGGTCGATCTGTGAGACAGGTACTTTGAAAATGGGTTCGGAAAGATAGTACTGCTTCATCACGGATTAGGTTATATCAGCCATCTCGGTGCCGGGTTTGAACTTGTAAGGTGGCTTTGGTTTCTTTTTGAAAATCTGTTGAGCCGGTTTCGGTTTCTGGACAGGTTTAGGTTTTTGAGCCATTTTACCATGTTTTTAAGGTTCTGACAAAGATACAATGTATGTAAAGTAATACTTTAGTAAAAGTTGGCAAAATCATTGCAATACAATTGAGTAAAGAATAAATATTTTGTATATTTGGGAAGGAATATCAATTTGAAAGCAAAGGAAAACAAGGGCAACGAAAAACAAGAAAGATGTCAAATTTTGTACAAAAACTGGCGGATGAGATCACGACGATTTCAGGAGTAGATGCAAAGAAAATGATAGACATTGGATTATTACATCCGATAGAAGCCAGACGGTGGTTAGTCAGGAAGAAATATTATCAGTTGGCTGATGGATCAAGGACCTATACTGATATCAAACTGGAGTTGAGTGAACAGTATGGGTTGAGTGTAAGTTCGATTGAAAAACTGATTTACAGGAGGTGAATTTGAAAATGAGACAATTTGAAAATTTGAAAATTTGACAATTCGGCGATGAAGCTAAATAGAAATGTATTCCTAAAATAGGAAGAAATAGGAAGAAATGGAAACAAAAAATACGAAACCGCAGTTATTTAAACCAGGTGAAGGTGGTCGCCCAAAGGGAGCCAGAAATAAGACAACCCGTGAAATAAAGGAACGGGTTGAATGGATGCTGGAACTGGCTGACGAACGGATTGAGGAAAGTATCGCCAAACTCAGACCTAAGGAATTGGTTGATTTGGCTGTGAGTCTGCAAGAGTACGTAAGGCCTAAGTTGCAGAGGATGAATTTGGATATGACTTCAAAAGATGAGGAAATTACGAAGATTACATTTGAAGTTGTTCCATCGGCAAGGCACAGCGAAGGACAAAGCCCCCCGACCCCCAAAAATGGGTGAGTATAAAAAGAAATGGAAAAAAGTTTAAAGGTCTCGGAAGTATTTCAGAAGAATTATCATGCCAAGACCAAAGTGGTTGTAAATCAGGGCTCCAGCAGGAGTGGGAAAACTTATTCGATTTTGCAGCTGCTGATATTAGTGAAAGCCTTTGAAGAAAAGGATGCCATTTTTACTATTGTGCGGAAAACACTGCCAAGTTTGAAAGCTTCGGCGATGCGGGATTTTTTTGAGATACTGAAGAATGAGGGGTTGTATGATGAACGGTTTCATAATAAAACGGAAAGCACCTATACCCTGAACGGGAATTTGTTTGAGTTTGTGAGTCTTGACCAGCCACAGAAGAAACGAGGCGCCAAGCGGACCTATCTGTTTATCAATGAAGCCAATGAACTGAGCCTGGAAGACTGGGTGCAATTATCCATCAGGACGGAGAAGCAGATTTTTCTGGATTATAACCCAAGCATGGAAGAGCATTGGATTTATGATGTGGTGTTGCCACGACCTGATTGTACGTTTATACAAAGCACATATTTGGATAACAAAGAGTTTTTGCCGGAAGAGGTTGTACGAGAGATTGAGAACCTGATAAATGTGGATGAGCATTACTGGCGGGTTTATGGATTGGGATTGCCAGGACAGATTAAGGGTGTGATTTTTGGGGATTTTGAGTTGGTGGATGATTTTCCTGCAGACTGCAAGTGGATTATTTATGGATTGGATTTTGGGTTTAGCAATGACCCAACGGCATTGATAAAAGTAGGGTTGTTTGAGGGTGAATTGTATCTGGATGAATTGATTTACAACCGTGGGCTGACCAACCAGGATATTGCGAAATGGATGGGTGAACTGGGACTGACGTGGGAGGATGAGATTATTGCCGATAACCAACCGAAATGTATTTATGAGATTAAAAAAGAGGGGTTTAACATAAAAGCCACTTTTAAAGGTAAGGATAGTATTTTGGCTGGGATTGATGTTTTGAAGCGATACAAACTGAATGTTACCAAGCGTTCTTTGAATTTGATAAGGGAGCTGAAAAACTACAAATGGAAAGAAGACCAGACTGGAAAAGCTTCCAATGTACCGATTGATAAGTTTAACCACGGGATTGATGCTGTCCGATACGCCGTGCTGGCAAGGCAATTGAACCGGAGGAGGATGATAAGAGTTGGGAGTGTGGGGAGGTAACGCTCCCAGCCTAGGTTCCAGGCCTTTAGTGGCCTTGCTTGCTGGGACTTAGGCTTTGCAGCTTAGGCAGTGATACCAGCAGGCGTACTCATGGCTTTAGTTTGTATTCTCTTATTATTTCATTAGACCAATATCAATTAGGTTAACTATTGAATATAAGTGTTCTATATAGGATTTAAATATTTCATTCATTTTATCATTTGGAACTTCTTTTGTTTTCTTTAAAATATAAGTAAATTCCAAATGAAGATTTTCTTCTACATCTTTAATCCTTAATAGCTCTTTTTTACATCCTCCACCTTTTTTTCCTAATGTTTCTGCCATTTTATTCCAACTAAAATCGGGATTCTTCAACCTTGCTGCATCAACCCATGCATCACGTAAGCATCCTTTAAAAACATCTTGAAAGGCTCTTATTTCATTTGATAAATCTGAATTGTCTATTGCACCAGCTTTCCATTGTGAGTAAGCTTATAATACTCCCCAAAATTCGGACCACTGGTTAAGTTGAAAAAACTAATAAATTTACCAGTATTATGAAAAGAAGTAGAAGAGTATTTACCGGGTCATTCAAAACTCAGGTAGCCTTAGAGGCGGTGAAGGAAAGAGAAA
>CAITDJ010000155.1 GCA_903891085.1 uncultured Bacteroidota bacterium
ATTAATTCAAGAAAAAGGTTAATTTTGCCGCATTATCAGCCTTCTTAGCTCAGTTGGTAGAGCAGCTCACTCGTAATGAGCAGGTCGCGAGTTCGAGTCTCGTGGAAGGCTCTTCAGATTAAGCCTTTTCGTGAAAACGGAGAGGCTTTTTAAATAAAAAAATAACACCTGTTATTTTTGCGCTTAGGTTCAAAATTAAAAGTTTCTGTTGTGTCTTGACCAAATGGACAATCGACTAATTTAGAATGGATTTAGGTGAAATAATGGGTTGATTGGTTTACTTCATAATTTCCACCGGAAAATCATTCTCAAATCCATAACTGGATGGGTATTGAAGCGTGCCGCTGTATTTTTTCATAAATTCCGGAACTCCCTGCTGCAGATAGCTTTTAAGACCGTTCACGGTGATCATTTTATCGGCTGCAGCTGAACCTTTCAGCGCTTCGAGCAGCACGTATGTAAAAGCGCCATGCCCCAGTTGCGAAAACTCATTGGCATATTGCTGAGCACCGCTGGGGATTTACAAACAGCGTTCCGAAACTACCTACCCGGGATTAGATATTTTGAAACAGATCAAGAAACTGCGAATCCCGGTTATGGTAAATTCGGATGCGCACAAACCTCACGAACTGGATGGAGAATTCGAATATGGTTTCTCGATCTTAAAAGAAGCCAGAATTAATGAAGTGGTTTATTTTAAAGGGAATGGGTGGGGGTTTGAACCAGTAAAATGAAAAGGTCAGTAAGATTCTGTTTGTTTCGAGAACATTATCTTTATAGGCTGCCCGATTTTTGCAAACAACAGGTCGACAAGGAATTTTAACACCACCATGGCTATTGCTACCCAAAGGGCCTGGTTCAGTTGCGGGTACCTGGGAATGAGGTGCATAGTTATAGCCTGTAAAAAAGCGAGCAATATCAGCAGGTGTATGAAAACGTCTGCCAATTCCCCGAACGGATCTGCGGTTTTATAGCGACCGTTGGCAAAAAAGTGAACCAGAATACCTGCCAGGTAACTGAACTGCAACAGCCTGATCTGTTGGCCTATGTCCCTGAACTCACTACCGGAAATATTTTCGGAGGCTTTAAATGTGAATGCTACCGAAAGCATCACAAACATAATTCCGAAGAAAATCCCACCAACCAACATACCCACCCGAGACAGGAATTTTTCGAAGAATGGCTGCCCATTGAGTGAAAAGAACATCCGCACCAGGGCTGATGCAATCATCAGTATAACTTCCCACCAGAAAAAGAAAATAATCGGCTGGATATGCCATCCCAGGAACAACATTCCATATACTTTAATTAGTAATGAAACTACGGGCATCCACCAGGGAGAAGGATGTTGAATCAGAGGAGATGATAGAAAAAGTTTACCCATGAATTTTACAGTTATAACAAGACTTAGAGAGAAACTTGAAAATAGTATTTTTTGTTCGATTAGTTTAAAACAGTAAAATAAGAAGAAGTTTTAATGGTAGTCATCTTGCCCACCAGGGTGATTGCCCCACTCAATTCAGAAAAAACAACGAGGGCAAGAATCGTTACAGTAGAATCTTTTTGCAGAGTTCTTGCCTACCAGCCTGGTGATATACCGGAATACAAAGAATATGAAAAACCTGTTAGGTATAGATAACCGATTTTATTTCACAATCTCAACCGGAAAATCATTCCCAAACCCGTAACTGGCAGGGTATTGAAGGGTTCCGCTGTATTTTTTCATCAGCTCCGGAACTTCCTGCTGAAGGTAGTTTTTCAAGCCATTTACGGTAATCATTTTGTCGGCAGCAGCCGATCCTTTCAGCGCTTCGAGCAACACATACGTAAACGCTCCATGCCCAAGTTGTGAAAACTCATTGGCATATTGCTGTGCGCCGCTGGCTGCCATCCAATGTGTTCCGGTGCTGCGCGAAACCACGGCAATGCTCTTTTGCTGGTCGCCATCGGCACTCAGCATTTCGTTGAAAGCACCTGCACTCTGACAGGCATCGAGGATAAAAAGTTGTTTCTGAGCTTGGATGTCAACCGCATATTTTTGCAGGATTTTTGCGGAAATACCTTTTGTTTCCAATTCTTCCTGTACATTTTTCAGATTGCTCACATCATTGGGGACAAGGTAAAACTCCTTGTCTTTGCCAATCACTCCATGGCCTGCATAATAAAAGACAAATACATCCTGCGCCTTGGCGGTTTTCTGCACTTCGGCAAAAGCATCTGTAATTCCTTGTTTATTTGCGGCATTTTCGGTTACAAACCAGGTTTTTATATTGGTCAGCACTGTTCTGGTGTCTTTTTCAATCTCATCCTTAAATGCAGTTGCATCTGCCAGTGCATAATTTAGCGACATTTTTTCGTTCTGGTATTTATTTATCCCAACCACCACCAAATACAAAGTGGCATTTTTGTCAACGGCATCAATAATACCATTTCCAACTGTGGCAATAGGCTGCTTGTTTGCTGGTTTAGCACCCGATTGATAGTTAACCGATATTTCATCCGGTTTGCTTTCGGTACGCTGGCTGTTGAGGGCAATTGCCCGGAAAGTATTCTGGCCAGGCATCAAGGTAATAGTGTAGTTTTTAGAATCGGTGTTGGTAACATCATCGGTTACAAACAAGCCTCGCGTGGCAAGGTTTACGATTTTCCCATTATGAAACAATCGGATTTCGTCAATCCTGTCGTTTTCGGCCCTGGCATTTACGGTGATTTGGGCTAAACCAGTTATGTTTGTATAGGAAGGCGTTCCATCATCTTCCACTGTGAGGTTGCGGGTTTTCTGCTCGTAAGAGATTTTAACTACCGGCGCTTTTTTTAAATTATCGAAATCGGCATCAATTGGGGCA